>JBOFLQ010000256.1:0-59849 GCA_051657945.1 Xenococcaceae cyanobacterium
GCTTGTACGTAAATAAATTTCAATCGATTTTAAGCTGTAAAAATCAACTGGTAACCTCTAATTCAAACGAAACAGTGGAGTTGGATAATGAATCTTAAATTAGCGGTTAGAAACTTTATTTTAGACAATCCGACCTTAGCTACGGCAGGATTGGCTTCGATAAAAAAAACTATTCGCCGCTTTGGTTTTGACCTTAACGATGAAATTAATTCTAAAAGCGCATTATTATCTGCACGCAATATTAATTTAATTCTTGATGTGGGAGCAAATACAGGTCAATACGGAATGCGATCGAGAATTGATGGTTACGAAGGTAAAATTATTTCTTTTGAACCTTTAGCTTCTGCATTTACTAAGTTATGCCAAAAAGCTCAAAAAGATCCTCTTTGGTTGACTTATCATTTTGCTTTAGGAAATTATGACGGAAAAACCTCGATTAATGTCTCTAAAAAGTCAGTATTTAGTTAGATTTTGCCAATTTCTAATTCTCTGACTCAAATTTTTCCCGATTCTAATTATGTTGACAAAGAAGAAATTGAAATTAAAAAATTAGATACTGTTTTTAATGACGATCGCCAACTAGAAGATAAAATTTTTCTCAAAATTGATACTCAAGGTTATGAAAAATATGTTTTGGAAGGAGCAGAAAGTTTTTTAAATAAAGTTATGGGAATTCAATTAGAACTTTCGTTAAAAGGAACGCTTTATCAGGGTGAATTCTTAATGAAAGAAGCGCTCGATTTTTTAGCGAAAAAAGGTTTTACTTTAGTAGCACTAGAACCACTGTCAGGTATGCTCGACAGTGAATTATTGCAAGCAGATGCAATTTTTTGGAGATTGTAAGAATTAGAATGCCAGATGGAAATACTTTGGTTAAATTGGTAGAGGTTTAATTGCACTAGATAAAATTACCAAACACTTAGCAATTAACTACCTCTACCAAGCAAATTTATCGACCATCGCACGTCCCAAACATGAGAATTTTAGTAGCAAGTCATACTTACATTGTCGATCTTAATTGCGAAAAATTAAAAACTCTTGCCACACTAGAACCAGATCTTGAAGTAACGGTAGTAGTACCGAAGCTATGGAAGCCAGGAGGGGTGCAAAACCGCATCATTGAAACTAAAAAACGAACAGAAGGTAATTTTAAAGTTATTCCAGTTAGTAATTTTAGTAAAAATAATCAAGGATTACTTACTTTTGGAACAGCTCTAATCGAGTTATTAAAACAATTTAAGCCGCAAATTATTCAAGTCGAACAAGGTGCTAAAGGCTTGAGTTATGCACAACTTATTACCTTAAATTATCTTTTGAATTTAAAAGCAAGAAATGTATTTTTTACTTGGTGGAATTTACCATATACGAATAAATTTCCCATTTCTTGGTTAGAAAAATATAATTTGTCTCACACCCATGGTTTAATCTCTGGAAATCAAGACGGGGCAGACATTTTAAAAGAACATGGCTATCGAGGCAAAGCCAAAGTCATGCCGCAGTTAGGAGTAGATGAAAATTTATTTTCTCCTCGAGCGCAACCAGAATTAAAAAGACAATTAGGTATTAATAATAATGAATTTGTAATTGGATTTGTCGGTCGATTTGTCGAAGAAAAAGGAATATTAACTTTAATAGAAGCGATCGCTAACTTAAAAGAATTTTCTTGGAAATTATTATTACTAGGCAGAGGAAATCTCAAAGAAACTATTCAAGAGAAAGCCGCCGCCGCAGGTATAAGCGATCGCCTAATTTTAATTGAAAGCGTACCCCACGACGAAGTACCTCGCTACATTAATTTAATGAACGCCTTAGTATTGCCTTCAGAAACGACCTATAAATTTAAAACACTTACCTCTGTAGGTTGGAAAGAACAATTCGGACACGTTTTAATCGAAGCAATGGCAACTCGTGTACCTGTAATTGGTTCGGATTCTGGCGAAATTCCCCACGTCATTGGCGATGCTGGTTTAATCTTTCCAGAAAAAGACGCGATCGCCCTAAAAAATTGCTTGCAAAAGCTGATGGAAAATCCAAATCTAGCCGACAATTTAGCACAAAAAGGATTCGATCGCGCCATGGCAAAATATACAAATAAAGCCTTAGCAAAAGAACAATTAGATTTTTACCAACAATTATTGTAAAGCCGAAGAAATAACTTCAGTTAATTCTTCTTCCTTCCAAGGTTTGTGTAAGCAAGCGTAAAGATTGCCTTCTCGCTTGGCGCGATCGATCGCGCTTTCATCTGCTTGTCCGGTCAGCATTACCGTAACGACATCTTGAAAGCGTTGATGTACTTTAATTAAAAATTCATCGCCCTTGATTCCAGGCATCAGCCAATCGGAAACAATAACTAAAACTTTAATTTGAGAATCTTGCAATTCTTCGATTATTTCCCAGGCTTCATCGACGCTTTCAGCTACTTCATAAATATAGCGATCGCCAAATCGACGTTTTAGTTGTTCTTTAATACTTTCTAATACAAAAGGCTCGTCATCGACACAGAGAATAGCTGAATTAGACATAATTTTAGCTCCTAATTTATTGGTAGCAAAACAGTAAAAATAGTTTTACCTGGCTCAGTGGTAAACTCAATCTTGCCTTGATGTTTTTCCACGATTTTTTTAACAATATCTAAACCCAATCCACTACCTTCACCTAAAGGTTTAGTAGTAAAAAAGGGTTGAAAAATTTTGTCTTGCACTTCTGGAGGAATTCCACAACCAGAATCGGTAATTTGAATTTTCAAGTAGTTATTTTCCCGCTCGGTAGTCACTCTTAAAAAACCTTTTCCCGACATAGCTTGAATCGCATTGTGAATTAAATTTGTCCAGACTTGAATTAGTTCATCGGGATAGCATTGAATCTGAGGTAAAGATAAATCATAATCGCGAACTAGTTCGATACCTTGTTTAATTTGGTTGTGATACAGTTCTAAAACAGTATTGATTCCATCCTCCACCTGTACAAATTGTTTCTGCTCGGTGCAATCGTAACGAGCGTAATTTTTGAGAGCAAAAACTATTTTTGCTGCTTTATCTACAGCAGTTAAAATCGTACGGCTGTTACTTTGCAAACGCGTCAGATTGTAAGCAAGCTGCATGATCCAAGCAAAATCGGCATGTTTGAGGAGGGGAAGCAACAGATCGATATTTTCGTAAATACCAATATCGATCGCTAAATCGGCAACACTTCTAGCATTTTCAATACCATGCTTTTCTAATTGACTTGTCAGCGCTTTTTTAAGCGGACGTTTTTCGCTTGATGTAACGATCGAGTGTTTACTTTGCAATGCTTTGTCTAACAATTTAAAAAAGTCAGCTTGTTGTTGGGAATTTAAACGTTGAGTAAATTCTGGTAACTCAGACAAAGATTCTTCTAACGCTTTTGTTGTGTTTCCCGCCGCAGCTTGAATTGCTCCCAAAGGTGTATTAATTTCATGAGCAATTCCAGCTACTAACTGTCCGAGGGCTACCATTTTTTCTGAATAAATTAACTCTTGTTGAGCTTTTTGCAATTGTTCGATCGTCTCAGTTAATTTTTGATTGCGTTTTTCTAGTTCGATGTCTGCTTGTTCTAATTTACGCAGCGATCGCGATCGCTCTCTCAAGTTTAATTCCATCTGTCGAGCTAGTTTGTGTCCATAAAAGGTAGTACCAGCCATTATTATCAAAACAAAAAAGGCGATCGTGTATTCGTATAGTTTTAGTTCTTCTCCTTCGATTTGCTGTTGCCCAAAAGCTGCTATTTGAATTTCGCTTACTTGTTGACGCAGTTTGACTAACTCAGCTTGAAAGTTGCCATATTGACGATTCATTCCTGTAATTCGCCGTTCGGAAATTCGATCGAAATTGTCGTTATTTTGCTTAAAATCAAAATAAATCAGATTTATTTCCCTCAACATCGCCAACATGGCTTTATCCATTTCATCTAACGACTTCAACAAAAGTGCTATTTGTTGGCGATCGACATTCGTTAATAACTCTTGTCTGACTTTATTTCTTTGCTTGAGATATTGAGGTAAAGCATTTTTGAGACGTTCTGATTCGCCAAGAGGATCGCGCGACTCAAAAACATCATCGCCAGGAGATTTAACAGCAATAGCTAGTTCGCTTAACTTAGAATATTCTTGCAGTCGCATCGCCCAAGTACGATTTATTTCGACAGATTCGGCGTAAGTTTTGCCAAGCTTATGATTGAGGTATAAACTCGTATAAATTGTCAAAATATTAAAGATTGCCAGCAAATAGTAAGTGTAATACCATTTTGTTTCTGACCATTTTTTAGCTTTAGTTCTAATCTTTAGAAATTTGCCAGAAATCAGACGTTTGAGATCGGCAATAGAAAAGTGTGATTTCACGGTTTGCTTTGATTTGACCGATTTGATAAATTTTCACCCTATTCTCTTATTTTTCCCTTTTTAACTGCTAATGAAACATTCTTTAATTTTGAGTTTCTGCGATAGATTAAAGAAAATAAGCTTTATCCAAGATCGATCCTATGTCCCACGCTGAAATGACTAAAAAAGAACTTCTCGAACAATTAAGCGAGGTTGAATTGGCTCAAGCTTTGGCTGCACGTCTGGCGATCGCGCCGAATGACTGGCATCGTCTCAAAGCCAATCGTAAAGCACAAGCCAGTCAACAAGCTGCCGCCGCTTTGGTTTTTCTGCTCAAAGACCAACCCCAATACGCTTTACTACACCTAAATCAAGCATCAGGCTGGCTCGATCGCTCCATTAGCGCCCCTCCCTGTCCGACGCATGGTAGGGACTAAAAAAGTCAAAAGTCGTAGAGACGCGAAATTTCGCGTCTGTACAAAAGTCAAAAGTAACTACCTATTGCCTGTTGCCTGTTCCCTATTGCCTCTATTTTGTAAATAATTTTATCGACTCGATCGAAAATATAGAAATTCATCCTAAATTAAAATACATGGTACATTTTGACCCTCTTTTTGAATTTTCACGTCAGCATTGCATTGGCATTTGTACTTTTCTCGTACCTGCTAACTTGTTGGCAAGTTTGTTTGCTTTAATTTATTTGTTCTTAAATCGTTCGATCGAGCAAATTCGTTTGGCTGCTTTTTTTGGGATCGCTTTTGCAACGACTATGTTTTTGCACGTCTCTACTTGGATGGCGATCGGTGTGATTACTCCCGTTACTTTTATTTTGTTTACTTTGGGAATGTCTTGTTTGGTTATTAACCTAGCAACAGTTATCTACACTCAAAGATGTCAGAGCTTACTTCAGCTAGCGGCTGTATATGTAACTAGTAAATTCGCTCGACTCTGAGATTTAGTTCCATCAAACGGTTATTAGACAGCAACTTTTAACGATATATAGCGCTACGCTTTATGGTTAGAACATTTCTAAATCTCGAAATCCATTTATAGCTTACCGTTACCTGTTTCCTGTTGCCTGTTCCCTAGCGCGTAGCGATATACCTAAAAACCGTTCGTACCCGTATTTAAATTTCTTTTTCGCGTCATTCTCGACAATGCTACCGTGAGCGACGATCGCTCGCTTAAAATTCCAAGCAAGTATCTTTTCAACTGCTTGCTTAACTTTTTCTGTTTCTCGCGTAGCAAATCGTTCTAGTAATGATGGGCTGAGATTGTCAAAGCCTCCAATTACTCTAGCTGCTAATTGAGTAATTAGTGGGAAGCTTGCATCAAAGTTAAAAGCCGTGTCTGTCAAGACTAAAGTTTGACTGGCGGGATGAAAGAAAACACACTCATTAAGTGGATCTGCACCACTCAAACCAAAAGTTTTAAATCCATCAAAAAAGATATACTCAACCTCATCCAAAAAAATATTTTCACCATCTAATACTCGATCGATGGGAAGTTCGGGTTTTTTAGTCTTTAATCCTGGTGCAGCCCAAAGTTTTGCTTGCGGATATAAAAGCTTAAAGCTAGATGTAAACAGATAATGATAGAGATTTGGAGCGATTATATGTTTTACCTCTCCAATTTCATTTAGTTTTTCGATCGTTAAATCGTCAACTTCGATCGGAGAAATAACCACCAAATCGTTATTACTGAGACGAATAACCGTCATTCTCGTACCAACATTGAGTCCAAAATATTTTAGTGGCTGTTCGGCTACCCAAATATTCTCGTCAATCTTTCTAAGCATTGGCTATCTATAACTTTAACTTTATTAAAAATTACGATCGATATACCCTAATAGATTATCTCGACTAACGGCAACAATTAACTACGCAGAGAAAAACGCTGTCGATCGCTATCTCAAGCTATAAAAATAGTACGGGTGAATTATAGCGCTATAGTTGCCTATCGATCGATCGCCTTATTCAACTAGCAAATTAGTACAAGCGAATTGTAGCGCTATAGTTGCCTATCGATCGATCGCCTTATCAAGTTGGTAAAATAGTGCATGTGAACTATAGCGCTAGATTTGATTACGCCTCGATCGCCTTATCAAGTCGGTAAATTAGTACAAGTGAATTGTAGCGCTATAGTTGCCTATCGATCGATAGTCAGCGATTGAAATCGCTGCCTAATATACAAAGTCGCTCTTTTGACGACTAGACTAAGATTTTAGTCCATTTCAATGGACTTAATGTATGAGACAGGGAATTAATTCCCTGTCGATTCTTAGTGAGAATTATCGCCAGCAACATCTAAAATATACAGCGAACTAATATTACCGATCGTGATATCAAAACAAACCTACTAAAGTACCATCTCCTTCAATTACTTCGCCAATTCGATAAGAATTAATCTCTTGAGATTGAAACCAACTGAGGGTTGATTCTGCTTGCTGTGGTGGAACGATCGCCACATAGCCAATACCCATATTAAAAGTTTGATACATATCGCGATCGCTGACATTACCAGCTTCAGCCAACCACTGAAAAATCGGTAAAATCTCCCAACTGTTCGGGTAAATTTGCATCGATTGTCCGCGATCGAGACAGCGAGGTAAATTTTCTGGCAAACCACCACCTGTAATATGCGCCATTCCGTGAATTTCCATTCCAGAACGAATCGCCTCTAAAACTGGTTTGACATAAATCTGCGTAGGCGCTAACAAAACTTCTCCTAAAGTTCGATCGAGCAATCTTTCTGGAGAAAAATCCCAATTTAGTCCAAGGGATTCGACAATTTTACGTACGAGACTATAACCATTGCTGTGTACTCCTTGACTTGCCAAGCCGATCGCGACATCGCCAACTTTAACTTTTGAACCATCTAGCAGTTTAGTTTTTTCGACAATGCCCACGCAAAAACCAGCTAAATCATACTCTCCTAGTTGGTAAAATCCCGGCATTTCTGCCGTTTCTCCACCCAACAGAGAACAATTGCTTTGATGACATCCTCGGACGATTCCAGTAACTACTTCTGCCAATTCTTGGGGATTGAGTTTTCCAGTTGCCAAGTAATCCAAAAAAAATAAAGGTTCTGCACCAGAAGTGAGAATGTCGTTAACGCACATCGCCACCAAGTCAATACCAATCGTATCGTGACGATTTAATTCTCGAGCAATCTTAAGTTTTGTTCCTACTCCATCCGTTCCCGAAACTAATACAGGTTCGTGATAGCCAGATGGCAATTGAAAATAGCCGCCAAAACCCCCCAAACCGCCAATTACTTCCGATCGATAAGTACTTTGTACGTCTTGACGAATTTTTTCGACAAAAAAACGTCCTGCCTCGATATCTACTCCAGCTTCTCGGTAATCCATAACAACAAATACTTAAGTATAAAAATCAGTATAAATTGCAACGAAATGTTTTTTTTATGTGGACAAAAGTTTCTACATTATTCTATAACTGGTTAGATTTACGGAAAAATTAATAGTTTATTTTCAATAATTAAAAATTAAAAATCCAACAAAGTAACCTCTTATCTTCAAAGTGTCAATACATTATTTAAAGTTTTGATTGACTTAATAGCTAGTGATACAAATTACAAACATGTTTGTCTGGAAATATGTGTTAGTCTAATTCAGATAAAAAGCCGAAACATATGTGAGGAGTCAACAGTTAATAAATTGGGAAAAACTTAAATTTCTGTTTGTTAGCTAGTTCAAATTAATAAGTGTATGAATCACAAACTGTTAAAAACCATCACCACAATCTTCGCACTGGGAACTTCTGTAATTATTGCCAATCATCAATCACAGGCAGCCGATCTTAATTCAAAATTAGAGCAAAATAGAACCAAACGAACACAGCAATTGGAAGTAAATGCACCAAAACTACTTTCAGACGCGTCTCAAATTCAAAAACACAATTTAGCCCAACCAGTTACTCGTTTAACAGAAGAAATTAATAGCAACCAAGGACAACTCGCTAAAATTTATTCTCATACGATCGAAGAATCGAATGCAGCTACTCTTTTGATTCGTAATATTCCAGTTCTCACTTTTTTAGAAGCTAAAATCCCTAACAATACTAGTAGAAATACTGAATTAGTAGAATCTAAAAAAGCTAAAAGTTCGAGCAAAATTAATCAAACAAAAGATCCTGTTTCCCGTGCCGAATTAGTAGCATCTCAACTAAGCAACTTTTTGCAAAAGGGATTGAACGCTCGAGACATAAAAGTAAGTTGGAATACTACCACCAAAGGCTATAGCATTAATGTAAAGGATCGGGAAATAGTTGCGATCGACGAGCTGACCATCTTACCAGACACTACTAAAAATCCTGCTGAAGATGCCCTACAAGCAACCAATAGACTGAGACGATTATTAGGCAACGCTCCGCCATTAAAAGATATTATCGACAAGCCCAGAAAAATCGAAACTCGCCTGGAGCGATCGCCTCAAGATCGAGTAGTCAGACAGATAGTCGGACAAGCATCTTGGTATGGCCCTGGTTTCCACGGTCGCACTACTGCCAATGGAGAAAGATACAATCAAGAAGCACTGACTGCCGCCCATCCCAGCTTACCTTTTGGCACTAGAATCAGAGTAGTCAATAAAAATAACGGTCGTTCTGTGGTCGTTCGCGTCAACGATCGCGGCCCTTATGCAGGTGGTAGAATCCTCGATCTATCCGCAGGCGCTGCCAAAATTTTAGGCATGATGAGCAGCGGTATCGCACCGATTCAACTACAAATTTTAGGACGCTAGACTCCACAAACGATGATGAAGTATAAACTATAAGGGGATAAATTTTCGATCGCTTTATAGTTTATAATTTGTTGACAAAGGGAGGATTTTGTGCATCGCTTGAAAACTATTGCTGGATTGCGCTCTTATTTGGAGAGTAAAAAGCACGAGCAAATCGGCTTAGTTCCGACAATGGGAGCTTTACATGTCGGTCATTCCAGCCTAATCGAGCGTGCGATCGCCGAAAATACTTTAGTTGTAGTCAGTATTTTTATTAATCCGCTACAATTTGCACCCAGTGAAGATTTAGATAAATATCCCCGCCAATTGCAACAGGACTATCAACTATGCGAGCAATTGGGGGTTGATGTCGTTTTTGCCCCCGATCGAGAAGAAATGGGAATCGGTTGCGAAACTAATTCCATGTCGGCAGATGCAACTGTTGTCATACCACCAGCAAGCATGACAACAGTTTTGTGTGGTAAATTTCGAGCGGGTCATTTTCAAGGCGTAGCGACAATTGTAACTAAGTTATTAAACATCGTTCGACCAAATCGAGCTTATTTTGGCGAAAAAGACGCGCAACAACTAGCAATTATCGAGAGATTGGTGGCAGATTTGAATTTACCAGTCAAAATCAGAGCTTGTCCGATCGTGCGAGAACCTTCGGGACTTGCATACAGTTCGCGCAATCAATACTTGACAATAGATGAAAAAAAACGAGCTTCGATCTTATTTTACAGTTTAAATAAAGCCGAAACAGCTTTTCGCAGTGGTGAAACCAACGCTGAGAATTTATTAACTATTGTCCGAGAAACATTAGCATCACAACCATTAATAAAGGTTCAGTACGTCGAATTAGTTCATCCCGATAGTTTAAAACCTCTGGAGAGAATCGATGAGTCGGGTTTGTTGGCGATCGCCTGTTATGTTGGTTCGACTCGTTCGATCGATAATATAATTTTGAAATTTCCACGCAAGCCGATAATTGCGATCGATGGCCCTGCGGGTGCGGGAAAATCTACTGTTACCCGTCGAGTTGCCGAAGCCTTGGGATTGCTCTATCTCGATACGGGAGCAATGTATCGCGCCGTTACCTGGTTGGTAATGCAGTCGGGAATTGCTTTTGAAGATGAAGAAGCAATCGCTCGGTTAATTAAAAATGTCAAAATCGAATTAATTGCTCCCGATTCTGGCGATCGAGCTACCGTTGTTAAAATTGATGGCGAAGATGTCACGCAAGTTATTCGCACTCCAGAGGTTACCGCGAACACTTCGGCAGTTTCTGCCATGGAATTAGTACGCCATCAATTGGTCAAACAACAACAGCGCTACGGCGATCGCGGCGGTATTGTTGCCGAAGGAAGGGATATCGGGACTAACGTGTTTCCCGATGCCGATTTAAAAATTTTTCTCACAGCTTCGGTGCGAGAAAGAGCGAAAAGACGCTTCCAAGATTGGAAAGAACAAGGACTTACCATCGATATAGAGCAATTAGAACGAGATATTAAAACTCGCGATGATAAAGACAGTAGTCGCGCTATTTCTCCTCTTACAAAAGCTAACGACGCGATCGAAATCAATACTGATAATGTAAGTATTGAAGTAGTAATTGAGAAGATTATCAGTCTTTACAAACAAATCGAACAAAAAGCTTCTTACCAAAGTAGCGATCGTTAACTATATTGCGTTCAGTTATACATAGCAACGCTCGAATTAAAGCAATAATTTTTTGATGAAAATGTAGGGATGAAAATCCCTACATCACCCTTAAACTTTAGCAGGATCGCTAAAGCGAATTTTTAAATAATCTTCCTCCATTTTTGCTCCTGAAGGTTTGAGTGCTGCTAGGGCTTGAGGTAAAACTAAATTGCGGCGATGGTTGCCGATTCTCACATTTAGTTCGTCTCCAGTTTTATTTAACTGAATTTGCTCTTTCGGAATTCCAGGTAGATATAATTCAAGACTATAATGACCTTGTTCTTGTACTATCTTGAGTGTATTTTCACGATAGTAAACCTGCGAAGGATCTTCATCAGCATAAAGAGTTTCTTTCAATCTCTCCAGCGCTGCCAAACCACACATTTCTTCTGAATAAAGAGGCGCTTCTTTAATTGGTAAAGGATGAAAATTATCGTAAATTTCTTGTTTGTAAATTTGCTGATTTTCTTTCCAGCGTTGGAAGAATGGATCGTTTACCGTTTCGGGAATAATGCGGTTGGCAATTACTAAATCGGTAGAGACATTATATAAACTTAGATAAGCATGAGCGCGCAAAGATTCTTTAATCACCATTTTTTCGGGATTCATGACTAGACGCACCGAAGTTTTAGTATTATCTGTCAAAACCTTTTCTAACGCCTCAATTTGCTCGTAAAATTCATAGGGAGCGTCCATCACCTCTTTATCTGGCAAAGAAAAACCCGCGATCGGTCTGAAAATTGGTTCGACGAGTGGTCTGAGTGCGACTGACATCCCTTGAAAAGGTTTGTAAAATTTTCTCATATACCAACCACCAACTTCCGGAAGACTCAAAAGTCTTAAAGCTGTTCCCGTTGGCGCGGAATCAATAATCAAAACCTCAAAATCGCCTTCATCATAGTGACGCTTCATTCTTACCAAGCCGAAAATTTCATCCATCCCAGGTAAGATTGCTAATTCTTCCGCTTGGACTCCTTCCAATCCTCTGGCTTGCAAAACTTGAGTGATATAGCGCTTCACCGCACCCCAGTTACCCTCTAATTCCATTAGCGCGTCTAATTCTGCACCCCAAAGATTGGGACGTATTAATTTGGGTTCGTGTCCCAATTCCAGATCGAAGCTATCGGCAAGAGAATGCGCTGGATCGGTACTAAGTACCAAAGTTTTATGTCCTAATTCGGCGCATCTAAGTCCAGTTGCCGCAGCAACAGAAGTTTTGCCAACTCCTCCTTTCCCCGTCATCAAAATTACGCGCATTTTTTTTCGATCTTGTCCTAAGCTGAGAAAAATTTACATTACTTATTATTGTATTGTTCATTGTTAGTGGTTCGTCGTTAATTGTCTACTATCAAAAGTGATGAGAAGGCAGAAGGCAGAGGGCAGAAGGCAGAGGGCAGAAGGTAACAGCCGTTTTTCACTTCTTACTTGCTACTTGCTACTCGCTACTCGCTACTTTCCTCTGTTAAATACCTGCTTGAGGACATCGAAGCGCGGTATGTGCCAATAATCGATGTGAGAAGTAATTATTTGTCGATCGTTGAATTTAAGTTCGCTTTTACCAGGGATAGCGAGACGAGGTTGCCAAGGTAGAGGAGGAGTCATATATAGAGTCCATTCAGTTTCGATCGTGTCTTCTTGGCGTTGAATGTCGTGAAGTTCCATTTTGATGTCTTTGAAGAAACTACCAAGAAAACCAATCATTTGTTGATAGCGTTTAACGCCTCGAAACTCGTTGAGTGGATCTTTAAAGTAAACGTTAGATGCGTAAACACTGTAAGTTTGATTGACTGGAAAACGCTGGTAATCTTGTTTGAGGATTTCAAGAAGATCCATAAGTTTTAGCTGAGTAATTTTATTTATATTTTGATGTTTTTGTATTGTTTTTCGAAAATTTTTTGCGCTATTTAACAATTAAAAAATTTCCAAAAAAACTAACTTATTTATTAATAGTATTAATCACGCCAAATAGCATCTGCAACTCGACAGACATCATACATTTCTTTGACATCATGAACTCTGAGAATGTCAGCACCAGAAGCGATCGCGGCGCAACATGTTGCCGCAGTTCCCCAAACTCGCTCTTTGGGATTACTTTTATTAAGAAGATGACCGATAAAACTTTTTCTAGAAGTACCGATTAAAATTGGTACACCTAATTTTTGAAATTCTTTGGTACGTTTGAGTAATTCAAGGTTTTGTTGGCAATTTTTAGCAAAACCAATGCCTGGATCGATAATAATTCGATCGCGTTTAATTCCTGCCGCGATCGCGAATTCAATCCTAGATGCAAAAAATTGAGATATTTCTCCGACTAAATCTTCGTAGTCTGTCAATTGTTGCATTGTTTGTGGAGTACCTCGTAAATGCATCAAAATAATCGGTACTTCCAATTTAGCGACTACAGATAACATATTAGAATCAAAAGTAGCCCCAGAGATATCATTGACTAGATCTGCTCCTGCGGCGATCGCTGCACTGGCTACATTTGCCCTGGTGGTATCGATCGAAATCGGTATAGAAGATTCTTGACGCAGTGCTTGAATAACTGGAATAACTCGATTCAATTCTTCTTCTAAAGAAATTTGTTCTGCACCAGGACGAGTAGACTGACCACCTATATCGATGAAATCGACTCCATTGTTTAGCATTTGTCTTGCTTGTGACAAAGCAGACTCAATCTTGTTGAATTCACCGCCATCGCTAAAGCTATCGGGAGTGACATTCAAAATTCCCATTAAATAAGTTCGCTTTCCCCAGTCAAAAATGTGTTGTTTAATTTTTAAGGTCATATACGCAGTGGGCAGTGGGCAATGGGCAATGGGCAGGGGACGGCGCTTTGTATTTTGAGGAAACCTCAGAATCCGCGCCTCAGCAGGGGGGCAGGGGAGATGCGATGAACTATCTGCGGCGTTGCATCCGTACGCGAAAGCTTGGACACCCCGCGCACTCTGCGACGGGGCTGCTCTTGCTCCCGTCACCTAGGTGGTATATTAATTACCGTGGTTTTGATTAATCGCTACCATCAGAAATATTATTCTTTAAGTCTAAGCAAATTCGAACGGAAAAATTCATGGCATCCATACGCGAGTTGCACCAACAACTAGTTAGTAAAAAACGTTCTGCTGTCGAGATTACAACCGAAGCATTACAGAGAATCGAGAAATTAGAACCAAAATTGCGCGCCTTTTTGAGCGTAACAGGCGATCGCGCCCTAGAACAAGCTAAGCAAGTGGATGCCAAAATTGCTGCTGGCGAACAGATAAATTTACTAGAAGGCATTCCCATAGGTATTAAAGATAATATGTGTACCAAGGGAATTAAAACGACTTGCGGTTCGAGAATTCTTGAAAACTTTGTTCCTCCTTACGAATCTACTGTTACTCAAAAATTAAAAGATGCTGGCGCGATCGCTGTCGGTAAAACTAATTTAGATGAATTCGCCATGGGTAGTTCTACCGAAAACTCTGGCTATCAAGTTACAGCAAACCCATGGGATTTAGAAAGAGTTCCTGGTGGATCTTCGGGTGGCTCGGCTGCTGCTGTAGCTGCTGAAGAATGCGTTGTAGCGCTTGGTTCGGATACGGGTGGCTCTATTCGTCAACCAGCTTCTTTGTGTGGCGTTGTAGGCTTAAAACCGACCTATGGTTTGGTGTCTCGTTTTGGGTTGGTGGCTTATGCTTCTTCTTTGGATCAAATAGGGCCATTTGCTCGTAGTGTAGAAGATGCAGCTATTTTACTGGGCGCGATCGCGGGTTACGATCGCGCTGATTCTACCAGTTTAAAGGTGGAAATTCCCGATTACACTCAATTCCTCAAACCCGATTTTAAATCGAATGGTGGCTTGAAAGTTGGCGTAATTACAGAAACTTTTGGTGAAGGTTTGAATCCTACTGTAGCCGATGCGGTGAAAACGGCGATCGAACAGCTAAAAGATTTGGGTGCCGAGGTACGAGAAATTTCTTGTCCTCGTTTTCGTTACGGTTTACCAACTTATTACATTATCGCTCCTTCTGAAGCTTCTGCTAATTTAGCTCGTTACGACGCGGTTAAATATGGTATTCGTCAAGAGTCAGACAGTTTGATGTCCATGTACACTAAAACTCGTGCTGCTGGTTTTGGCGCAGAAGTAAAACGCCGCATTATGATTGGTACTTATACACTTTCTGCTGGTTATTACGATGCTTATTATTTAAAAGCGCAAAAAGTTCGTACTTTAATCAAACAAGATTTCGAGAAAGCATTCGAACAAGTAGATGTTTTAATTTCTCCTACTTCTCCGACAACTGCTTTTAAAGCTGGTGAGAAAACCGAAGATCCTTTAAGCATGTATCTTTCTGACTTGATGACGATTCCCGTCAACCTTGCTGGTTTACCAGGAATGAGTATTCCTTGCGGTTTTGACGATCGCGGTTTACCAATTGGTTTGCAATTAATTGGTAATGTTTTGAGAGAAGATGTTCTCTTCCGTACTGCTTACGCCTACGAACAAGCTACCGAATGGCATAAGAGAAAGCCTTCATTGTAGGGAATAGGGGATAGGGCAATGGGCAATGGGCAATGGGAATAGATTACTACTTGCTACTTGCTACTTACTACTTGCTACTTAAATCTCTATTCCCTGCTAGATCTTTTACCAATCATCGATGAAAAATTTGTTACTAATACGCTTGGGGATATGCGCGATCGTTTATATATTAATCTGCATTTCTCTAAGAATTTGGCATAATCGTTTGATTTTTGTTCCAACTGCTGCGATCGAAACTAAACCAGAAGATTTAGGTTTAACTTATCAAGAAGTTTGGTTGAGTGCAAACGATAAAAGTAAACCAGAAAAAATTCATTCTTGGTGGATTCAAGGCGATCGATCTGACTCGCCAACATTACTTTATTTACACGGTAATGGTGCAAATATTGGCGCTAATGTCAAACGCGCTCAACGCTTTGTTGAGTTGGGTTTTTCCGTACTGTTATTTGATTATCGAGGATATGGACGCAGTGAGGGAAATTTTCCTACTGAAAAACAATTGTATCGAGATGCGGAAATTGCTTGGAATTATTTGGTAGAGGAAAAAAAAATTCACCCAAAAAATATTTTTCTCTACGGACATTCTTTGGGTGGCGCGATCGCGATCGAATTAGCTTTACGTCAACCAAATCTAGCGGGTTTAATTGTCGAAGGTAGCTTTACGTCGATAAGGAAGATGGCGAATTTATACCCACTCTATCGAATATTTCCTCTCGATTTAATTATTACTCAGAAGTTTGACTCGATCGCTAAAGTTTCTCGGGTACGATCGCCGATTCTATTTATTCATGGCAGTGATGATTCGATCGTTCCTGCCAAAATGAGTCAAGCTTTATTTGAGGCGACAAAAATTTCGAAAAAAATGCTTCTTATTATTCCCGAGGCAGATCATAATAATGTTGCTTTATTAGGCGGCGATCGCTATCTACAAGCTGTTAAGGATTTTTATAGGTTGGTGTTGTTGCATCAAAAGCGCTAGAGCAAAGTTCAATTCATCAAACTTTTAAATAACCATTTAGCTAATTAGTATTGGCGTGTTGGCGTGAGAAAATTAAATTTGAAAAAATACGTCCACAGATGTAGGCGTAAGCCGTGCCGTAGGCTACGCAGATAAACGCAGATGGTTTTAAGTTGATGAGAAAAAAATTTTTATAGAACCTATTTGGTAGCTCTCTAACCAGTTGCCAATTTTTGAAGCATCAGTGGATAAAAATATTGAAGGGGTGCAACTCAAGTTTTAAAAAACAACTCACTTGGATAGAGATAATAAATTACCTACAACGTATCGTATTTAAAATAAGAAGTTAAGATTTAAACGGCGATTGCGCGACACCATGCAGTGGAAGATCGCGCGGAGATTCGATAATAAAAATACTTACGACGTATTTTACAGATACCAAATGAGTTCTATCACAATGAACTATGAACTATGAACTATGAACCATGAAACTATTTGTTCCAGGTCGTCTCTGTCTTTTTGGCGAACATAGCGATTGGGCAGGGGGATATCGCAGTCTCAATCCCAATTTAGAAAAAGGATGCACCTTAATTGTTGGCACTAATCAAGGAATTTATGCTGAGATAAAACCCGATCGCGATCGCTTGATTTTAAAAACTACTTTGAATGATGGGACGAGAGATTTAATTCAACTCCCAATAGAAAAACAAGCTTTATTGAAAGTCTCTCAAAAGGGTGGCTTTTTTAGTTATGCTGCTGGTGTGGCATACCAATTTTTGACTTATTTTCATGTCGGCGGACTGGAAATAGATAATTATCTTACCGATTTACCGATTCAAAAAGGTTTATCTTCTAGTGCGGCGATTTGTGTTTTAGTCGCCCGTGCTTTCAATCGTTTATACGATTTAAAAATGTCTGTGCGCGGCGAAATGGAATTTGCTTATTTGGGTGAGAGAATGACACCCAGTCGTTGCGGACGCATGGATCAGGCTTGTGCATATGGCGATCGACCGATTTTAATGACTTTTGATGGCGATCGTACTGACGTGGTTGAATTAAGTGTCGATCGCAATTTTTATTTTGTCATTGTCAATCTGGATGCAAATAAAGATACGTGCAAAATTCTGGGCGATTTACAACAGTGCTATCCTTTCGCTACTAATGAAATTCAAAACAACGTACAAAAATATTTGGGGGTGATTAGTTCTAAAATTACCAAAGAAGCGGCTGATGCTTTACAAACAGGAGACAGCGATCGCCTGGGTATTTTAATGACACAAGCACAAGCAGAGTTAGATCGCCATTTAATTCCTGCTTGTCCCGAACAATTAGTTGCACCCGTATTGCATCAATTACTTGCTTACGAGTCGATTCAACCTTATATTTTGGGTGGAAAAGGAGTTGGTTCTCAAGGTGATGGTACGGCACAATTTTTAGTGAAAGATGAAGAATCTCAGCAACAATTAATTGAAATAATTAATCATAATTTTCCCCAAATGCAGTGTTTGAAATTAACGATTTATGCCCGTAAATAAAGTTTGCAAAGCAATTATTCCCGCCGCAGGTTTTGGTACTCGTATGTTTCCCATTACCAAAGCAATCAAAAAAGAATTCTTGCCGATTATCGATCGCGATGGGAGAGCCAAACCGATTATTTTAGCGATCGTGGAAGAAGCTGTCAGCGCTGGAATAGAAGAAATTGGTATTGTCGTTCAAAAGTGCGATCGCGATTTGTTTGCAGATTTTTTTAAAGCACCTGCCAAACCAGAACTCTATCGAAAACTTTCCCCTGAAAACCAAGAATACAGTCACTATTTACAATCTTTAGGCGATCGCATTACTATCTTGACTCAAGAACAACAAGAAGGTTTCGGTCATGCTGTTTTTTGTGCTAAAGACTGGATAAATAACGAATCATTTTTATTATTACTAGGCGATCATGTTTATCGATCGCATACAGAAGTGAATTGTGCGGGTCAATTATTAGAACTTCAACAAAAAATTGGCGGTAATGTACTTGGTTTGACAATAATGTCAGGCAATATTATTCATAAAGCTGGTTGCATTACTGGAGTATGGGAAGAACCCGATTCAATTCTCGATCTTACTCAAATTTATGAAAAACCAAGTCTAGAATATGCCCGAACCCATCTTCACGTCCAAGGAATGAATGAAGATGAATTTTTAGGTGTCTTTGGTATGTATATTTTGGAATCAAAAATTTTCGATTATTTAGAAGCAGATATCGATCGAAATAATCGCGACAAAGGCGAATTTCAACTGACAACTTGTCTGGAAAAATTGCGACAAGATCGAGGAATGACGGGTTATTTAATCAAAGGGCAATATTTTGATACGGGAATGCCTTTGTTTTATCGACAGACAGCGATCGATTTTTACGAGCGTTCATAGCTTTTAGGCAAAAAGTGTTTTTATTATCTCGGTCGCCGTTTAAATCTCAACTAACCACTTTGAATACGATACGTCGTAGGTAATTTATTGTCTCTATCCAAATTAGTTGTTTTTTAAAACTTGAGTAGCAGATAACTTATAGAACCGATTTGGTAGCTCTAAAATACGTCGTAAGTAGGGGCATGGCACTGCCATGCCCCTACTTTATTATCTCGGTCGTCGTTTAAACTCAATTAACTACTTTAAATACGATACGTCGTAGGTAATTTATTGTCTCTATCCAAATTAGTTGTTTTTTAAAACTTGTTTGGGAATAAACTGATGAAAATGTCTCGGAGTACATTAGCCACTCGTGCCTTAGAAAAATTTATTCATTCTCGATCGCGCATCAACAATCACTATCTGCACTTGATGCGGCTTACGAAGAACCGCAAGATGAATTTGAATTAATGTTAATGACTTAGATGCAACAATCTCATAAACAAGTAATCGAAAAAAAAGATAGCGATCGAGAATGAAAATTTGTTTTTTATTAAAATTTTTCTAAAAAGATAAGCTTTACTTTTGTTTTTTGATATTGAGTTTTAAAATTTTAATCAATTTTTCTTGTTAATATAAATTCATGCGCTGTGATGACCAAAAATCGTAGCGATATTTTTTGAGTTATTGACGAAATTATTAGGGTTTCAATAGAATATAAATGTCAGTTCACAGAATTCGTGTGTCTATTTTTAAAAACTGCCTCTACAAGCCTTATTTTTCGTTCCCATCACCAAATAGACACAGAAACCAAATTGTAACCGCTTGTAAAAATTGTTTGACAAAAAAGAGTTAGTAATAGCGTGTTAGATTCTTTAACCGCGATCGATAATGCTGATGCGATCGTGCTATGGCAGATTAAACCTACGAAACATGAATCCATCGAAACAAATGCGATCGCAAATTGAACCAGTAAATAAATTTGATGAATCAAAAAGAAATTGCTGTTGAGTTTAAAAATGTTAGCTATGAGATAGATAGACGCTCTATATTATCTAACCTGACTTTAGCGATCGCCAAGGGCGAAGTTTTAGTATTACTAGGTCGTAGCGGAAGTGGAAAAACAACTACCCTAAAGCTAATCAATCATCTCCTAGTGCCAACGGACGGACAAGTAATAGTAGCAGGAAATTCTACAACTGACTGGGATGTGATTCAACTGCGACGAAGTATTGGCTATGTCATCCAAGAAATTGGTTTATTTCCTCATTTTACAGTTGAAGGAAATATAGGATTAGTTCCTCATTTAGAAGGTTGGAAACCCAACCAAGTTCGATCGCGCGTACATGAATTATTACATTTGGTCGGTCTCGAACCCAAACAATTCGCCGATCGCTATCCCGATCGACTTTCTGGAGGACAAAAACAGCGCGTTGGTGTAGCTAGAGCATTGGCAGCCGATCCGCCCATACTATTAATGGATGAACCTTTTGGCGCACTCGATCCAATAACACGTCTAGATTTGCAACAGCAGTTTCGTCACTTACAAACGCAACTAGGCAAAACAGTTGTTTTTGTTACTCACGATATTCAAGAAGCTTTTGTGCTTGGTACAAGAATTGGTTTAATGCATGAAGGAAATTTGGTAACATTAGGTACACCGCCAGAATTCTTGCAATCTCAACATCCAGAAGCAGAAAAGTTTATTGCTTGTCTTAGAAGTTTTTCATAGAGTCCGCCGATAAACAAGGCGCACGGCGGACTCCTTGGTGGCGAGGTTTCCTCGCCACAACCGCCTTACAAATCTGAGGTAACCTCAGAAAAGTCTTGGTGCGCCGTGCAGATGAACACAGATAAATAATTATCCGCGTTTATCGGTGTTCATCTGTGGACTAATTTGATTAAAATTCAACTAACAACGACAAAAATATTTTTTAACAGTTTGTCTTTTATATCCTACGCTCCAGAAATCTTGTTTCGCACGGGCGAACATCTAGTTTTAGTCACCATTGCGATCGCTGTTGCTACTCTGGTAGGCATTCCTGTTGGTATTTTAATTACTCGCAAACCAAAACTGACTCAACCTATTCTTGGTTTGGCTAACGCTATTCAAACTATTCCTAGTTTGGCTATTTTTGGTTTTCTCATTTCTGTACCGTTTTTGGGGGGGATTGGTAAAGTACCTGCTATTGTTGCTTTGACTCTTTATGCTTTATTACCTTTAATTCGTAATACTTACACGGGAATTATTAGCGTCGATCCTGCTATTCGTGAGGCGGGTAGAGGTATGGGCATGACAGACAGGCAATTGTTATTGATGGTAGAGATTCCCCTCTCATTGGGTATTATTCTGTCTGGGGTACGAGTAGCAACAGTAATTTGTGTCGGTATTGCTACGATCGCGGCGGCGATCGGTGGTGGTGGTTTGGGTGTATTTATTTTTAGGGGTATTGCTACGGTAAACAATCAACTCATTCTAGCTGGTGCTATTCCAGCAGCCGCGATCGCATTAATTTTTGATTTTGCTATTGGTTGGCTAGAAAAATTACTCGATCGAACTAGAGAGAAGAATATATTTATATTTAATCGTCAATTCGTTTTTCGTTTGGGATTAATATTTTTGCTAATAGTTGGTTTGCTAGGTATTGCTTATCGATCGAATATTTTATTAGCAGGTGGTAATGAGAGGATTGTTATTGGTTCTAAGGATTTTACCGAACAAGTAATTTTAGGGGAACTTTTGGCGCAACAAGTTGAAGCGCAAACAGATCTAAAAGTCGATCGTCGGTTTAATTTAGGTGGAACTTTTATCTGTCATGAGGCTGTCAAAGCAGGAAAAATTGATGGCTATGTGGAATATACTGGCACTGCTTTTACTTCTATTCTTAAAGAAAAGCCCATTACCGATCCTCAAGCAGTTTATCAACAAGTTAAGCAAGGATACGATCGCAAGTTTCAGTTAGAGGTGATGAAGTCTTTGGGTTTTGAAAATACTTTTGCCATGATTATACGTGGTGAAGATGCCGATCGCTTACAAATTAAAACTATTTCTGATGCTGCTCGATATTCTCCTCAATGGCAAGCAGGTTTTGGTTATGAATTTATGAATCGGGAAGATGGCTATCCAAAATTGGCTAAAGTTTACGATTTAAAATTTGCGGCTCTTCCACAAGAAATGGATTTGGGTTTAATTTATAAAGCGTTAGCTAACAAGCAAGTGGATATGGTGGCTGGCAATTCTACTGACGGTTTGATTCGGGTTTTAAAGTTAGTGGTATTGGATGATGATAAAAAATATTTTCCTCCCTATGAAGCAGTACCAATTTTTAATCGCAAAACTTTAGAAAAATATCCTCAATTACGATCGGCGATCGCTCGACTAACTAATGTTATTTCTGCACAAGAAATGCAAAGTCTTAATTATCAAGTAGATGATCGGTCTCTTCCAGTTGAAAAGGTAGTCACTCAGTTTCTTGAATCTAAAAATTTATTATCTAAATAAATAAATTCGTTCACAGATGAACAAGGCTTGCACCTTGAGTTCGAAGAAGGAAACTCATTAATAACTAACATGAAACTAAGAGATGTTGTTAGTCGTGTTGTTATCGATTCTCGTAAGTTAACCGAATATGCGCTAAACCTAGATAATCCCCAGGGTAAAGACAAGGCAATAATGTTTCAGCGTCATCTTGGTTTTACCAGAGATAATTACGAACTGCTTCTCGAACAAATTGAGACGAAAACACTTGATGCTGAAGCGACTTTACAGAAAACTGACCTACACGGACAAAGATATCAAGTAGATTTAGAGATAAAGGGAATCGAACCAAAACAAACAGAGATTGTGCGAACAGGATGGATAGTCGAGCAAAATAAAGATGTAGCTCGATTAGTAACTCTTTACTCGAGGAGAAGAAAATGATTGAGCCAGAATTGTTCGATATTGTTGAATTATTAGTAGATTTACCAGAACATAATCTGCGTGCAGGAATACAAGGGGCAATTGTTGAATGCTATCAGGATAATATCTATGAAGTAGAATTTACTAACTCCCAAGGAGAAACCATCGCACTTTGTACTTTATCTCCTCAACAATTTATAGTTGTTTGGCAAGCTAAAACAAAAAGTTGGCTATCTATTCCAGATAAAATCGTTGCCATTCTCAAAAATTTAGATAATAAACGTCAAGAAGAAATTTTAGATTTTGCTCGTTTTTTGTATCTTAAATAAAATATTAATTTAATTGCTTTATTCAAACAACCAATCTCGATCGATATATTTTACTACACTATCTTCTTGATTTGAATTAATTATTTCGGTGGCAATTTGTTTTAATTCGTCGATCGCATTATCTACAGCAATAGCTCGATCGGCTGCTTGAAACATAGAAATATCGTTGCCGTGGTCGCCAAATACAATTACTTCTTTTTTCTGCAAACCATAATTTTCTAATAAAATAGACATGGCATTGGCTTTAGTACAGGTGCGATCGTTGATGGTAAACCAATACCAACCAGGAAAATAGCGATTTTCGTATAAATGGGTTTCGACGCTGTTTCCATATTGTTCGTCAACGAGTGTTTGAAGTTCTTTTAGTTTTTCAAGGCGATTGATTATAGTCAAACAAACAATTTTTTCGGAAAATGAATTTCTCAGATCTTTTATTTGTCTCAATCTTTTATCTTTTCGATTGAGGCAATCGTTGAGATACCAAAGCATTCCTTCGTTGAGAATTTTTTGATAATAAACTCGATCTTCTCTACCACTAAAACTAGCTATAAAAGGAAGACAATCACAGTCTAAAATTAATTGATAAATATTGTCGATGACATCGGGTTTAATATAGTTGATTATTTCATGATGACCAGTTTCTAGTTCGGAAATAAATGCTCCGTTAAATTCAATAACAGGAAGATTGAGTTTTAAACCACCTAGAAGTTCTCGAATAGAGACAACACTACGAGCGCTAGCTACAGTAAAAAATAATCCTCGATCGATTAATTGAGCTAAAGTATTTTTACTATATGAAGAAATAGTTGCATCGTTTCTTAGTAAAGTGCCATCAAGATCGGAAATATATATTTTATTCATAAAATTTGGGAATTGTTTTTAAAGGATTATTAATCGAGTAATGTTTTACAAAAGTGACGGGATGAGATAAATAATTTGATGCAATCGAAAAAAAGTCCACAGATAAACACAGATGAACGCTGATAAATATAAATAAATACAGGTATCGATCGAGATGCTGAGAAGATAAGCTTATTACTTCTATCTGTGTTTATCTGCACGGCGCACCAAGACTTTTCTGAGGTTACCTCAGATTTGTAAGGCGGTTGTGGCGAGGAAACCTCGCCACCAAGGAGTCCGCCGTGCGCCTTGTTTATCTGCGGACTTTATTCAAAATTAATAACACATTGAGCCGACAAAACAACTAAATTATTTTCTTCAAAAACATTACAGCGATCGAGCAATTTTTTAACAACTGGAGCTTTATTATTTTGTAAATCATTATTTATTTCTTTAACGAGATCTCGATACTGTTTAACCGAAGAATTATTTTTTAAATATTCCGAATTAAAAGCTTTTTTATCTACCAGCCAAAAATTAATTTTATATCGATCGATAAACTTTTTCACTTCTTCTAGATTAGAACTATATTGAGCGTTAACTAAATCTAACAATCGCTGACGAAAGATTTTATAATAGCCGAGATGATAGGGAATAGCGTATTCCTGTCCGACTAAAATCGATCGCTTGGCAAAAGTGGGAATATAATCTATTTCATCGGCGATCGAGGCAATTAAAATATCTTTAGGTTGTGTTTGAAAAAATTTGTATAGTGCTGGTGTGCTACCAACTTTATATTTAGTTGCGGGAAAGTTGTTAACAAAACTTGGATAAAAAATAATTGCGATTGTAATTAGCGCGATCGCAGTTAAAGATAAAAATTTTTGAATTGGTGGAATTGTCTCGATTGAGAAATTATTTAATAGTTTATCTAAAATTATCGCGATCGCTATTCCTGTGGCGATCGCGATAACAATTCGAAAACTAGAACCTGTATAACGACCGGGAAGATGAAGTTTAAATAAAACGAGATGAGCGAGAAAAAATATTAGCGATGAAACTAATAATATGTGTGGTAAAAATATCAGACTGGGTGTAATTGTTTTTACCAAAGGAAATTGCTTGGAAAATTTTAGCAGCAATGGTAAAGATAGTCCGAATAACAAAGTTACGGGTGTAAATAGTCCTCTCGAAAACATGCCGCTACGTCCACCACCAAACCAAAAATTCCACCAGTCATTCTGAAAAAAAACTGCTCTTCCTCCAGGTAAAAATTCTGGTAATTGTTTTGCTTGTGCTGCTGAGATAGTCGGGCTAAACTCGGAAGTATTTAAAGCATAAATGAACATAATTGCCACAGATAAAATGATACCCAGAAGACAGAAGCGATAATCAGGGCGATCTTTGCTGTTTAGCAAGGGAAAAACTAGCATCCCCGCACAGAGAAAAAGATATTGCGGATAAAACATACCGATCGCGGCGATCGCAAGCAAACAGAGAATTAGATTGCGTTTGGATAGATAGTATAAAAATGCTAAAAATAAGAGTGTGACAAAAGCTCTTGGTGTAGCTGAGACTATGTCATCTTTCATCCAAAAATTTTGATTTAGCACCAATGTAGAGATAAATCCTGCGATCGGGACTGGTAATATTTCCAGACAAAAGGCAAAACTATAAATGCTAGTCAGGATTCCGACAATGGGTGGTAAGATTTTGCTAAATAAAATTGGATTTATCCCTAGGTATGCAGCAAGCCGATAGAGACTGGTGTAACCGATAGGTGCGACGGATTGAAAATAATCGGCAATTAAATCGTCAGGAAATAATTCTGGATCTTGAAATCGCGCCATCCAAAATACGTGTTGTCGCGCGTCATCTTGGATAACCCATTCGCCACTAAAAGCTTGCTGTAGCGCTAAAAAACCATAGATAGCAGCAAAGGTTAAACTAAGAACGAACCAGAATCTGAGTTGTTTTTTAGATTGTTTTCGATCGTTTAGCTCTATTAATTGATAAAAACTCATTGCTAATTTAATTTCAAGTTATATAAATAAACATAAGCTCCTTTATCTTCATAGAAATCGATTTGTTTGCCTATTTCATCTAGATATGATTTAATTTTTTCATTTTCGGCGTTTACGTGTGAGTGAGAAAATAACAACCAAACTCGATCGTTTCCTCGTAAGCTATCTAAATCTTGTTTATATCTGAGCCATTCTTGTTCTGATAATTTTTTGCCATCGTATTTATCTAAATCTTCTACGCCACGAATATAGTCTCCTTCTCGATAGCCATACATGCTAGCGTAGTATTTAAATTGATATATTCCTCGCTGAAAAACATATAAAACATCATTTGGTTTATCTCGTTCTCTAACATAATTCATGACTGGTTTGATCTCTTCTTTGAACTTAGGATGAAATATTGAAGTTCCCGCATCGACTAGAGGGGGAAAACAAAGAGATATTAACAAGAAAATACCTAAAATAAAACTAGTTTTCTTGGCTTTTCTGTGACCGATCGCCTTAAGATAATTAATTCCTTGAGCGATTAATAAAACAAAAAAAGGATTGAGAAAAAAGACAAGACGAGAACGAAAGGGATATTGATGTAAGAAAGCAGCAAGAAATGTAAAAAGTAGAGGAGATAGTAAGATTAAAAGAATTGATTTATTTCGGGAAAAGCAAGCAAAGCAACCAATTAAAAAAGCAATAATCGCTAATCCATCAGTTATGCCATCAAATCCCAAAGGCTCGTGAAAAAATTTGCCAAAAGCATCGAGTAACCAAAGAAGATCGAAAGGTGACTCTGGAAAAGCTTTTTGCCACGAAGTCATTAAATCTCGATCGCCAACTAATTGAGTCAAAGAAATAAAATAAAATAAGGCAAAACTTGATAACCAAGTTATGTAAATAATGCTTCTATTAATTAAAAATATAGATTTTTTTTGCCGAAAAAGTATAACTAATGCACTAAATTCCATCCCCGCCAAAACAAAGATAGCTGGATGAGAAAACCAAATAGATAATCCTCCTAAAATTGATAAAACAAAAGTCTTTTTTCGAGTTAATTTTAAATTATCTAAAGGAAAAAGTAATAAAGATAATAATAAAGCGATCGTCGCATCATTTGAATATTGTTTGACTTCTGTAGCGTAGTAAACTATGTCAGATAAACTAGCAAATAAAATTAAAGCTATGGGAATAGCTTTTCGATCGAGACATTTTTGAGCTAATTTATATAATAATAAAAAACTCAAACAAGCAGATAATAAAGGAAATAGTCTTAAAGCATATTCGTTATTTCCAAAAATTTGCACAAAAAATTTTTCAATTAATAAAAAGCCGATCGGCGCACCTTGTTCGTAGTCTAAAGGTTTAAATAATTCTAAGTAAGAGCGATCGACAATATTTAGTGCTAATGTTGCCTCATCTGCCCACAGCGATCGGTTATATACATATTGAGCTAAACGAACGATAATTCCAAAACAGATAATAACTTGGTTCATTGAGTACGATCTTCTCAGGAAAAATAAACAAACTTTTGGATTTAAAAAACAGTAGATTTCTGGCAAAAATCATAATTTTTAAAAAGAGTCCACAGATAAACACAGATAAACACAGATAAATAATGTTGGGTTGAAAAAAACCAACCTACTGGTAATTTTAAACTTCAAATTTAATCAAGTTCCCTTCTTCCTTCCAAAGCACGGGCTAAAGTTACTTCATCGGCATATTCTAGATCCGAACCCATCGGTAAACCAAAAGCAATACGAGTTACTTTGGTAAAAGGTTTTAATAAATGACCGATATAAAGAGTCGTTGTTTCTCCCTCTACACTCGGACTAATTGCCAAAATTACCTCTTTGATTTGTTGTTGACTTACTCGTCTCACTAATGGTTGAATGTTTAATTGTTCTGGACCGATGCCATCCATAGGGGAAATTACACCGCCGAGAACATGATATTTACCTTGATATTCTCTGGTTTTCTCTAAAGCAATGACATCGCGAGAATCAGAAACTACACAAATCAAATCGTTATTGCGATTAGGGTTGCGACAAATAGAACAAATTGGTTCGGCAGACAAGTGAAAACAAGTTTTACAGACACCAACTTGCTTTTTGGCATCTACTAAAGCTTGGGCGAGTGTATTAATTTCCTGTTCGGAACGTTTAATTAAGTGTAATGCCAGTCTCTGAGCAGTTTTTGGTCCAACTCCAGGTAGAAGTTGCAATTGTTCGATCAAACGGGCTAAAGGAGGCGTATAAATGGCTGGATATCCCTTTGTTGTTGGATTTTTACTTATCTAGTCTATCAATTGCTAGGAGTTAAGAACAAAACTAATAGTCGAACGCGGATCGCCCTATTAAATTGCTAATTCTAAATTCAAAATAAAATTAACTATTTTTTTGTGAATATCGTAGGTATCTTCACCGCCATTAACTTTTAATAATAGCCCGTCATAATGATTAAAAATATTTTGATAATTTTTACTAACTGCAATTAATTTATCTTTATTTTCATAAACTTCTTTTAAAGAACGCTCTTCAAGTCTAGCTAAAGATAATTCAACAGAAAGATCTAAATAAATAACCAAATTAGGATTGGGAAAATTTTCATTTAATTTTTTAGTTAAACTAAATTGTTCTGGAGTATGACTATTATAAGCCAGTGAAGAAAAATGATATCTAGTAGTAATAACATTAAAACCATCACCAATCAGTTTAAAGACACCATCCCGCTCGTTATAAAGATGATCGTGACGATCGGCTGCAAATAAATATGCCATTTGTTCGTCAAATTTTTGCCGATCGCTAGTAAAAACAATTCGTTGTTTTAAGGTTTCTCTAATTAAATTACCGATTGGGCCACTAGAAGGTTCGGGACTAATTACCGCTTTACTTCCTCTAGAAATTAAATAGTCTCTTAAAAGAGTAGCTTGGGTTGACTTACCCGAACAATCAATTCCTTCAAAAACGATAAATGATTTTTTATTCATGTTCATTGTTCATTAATTTATCGTCGCCAATTAAACCAAGTGTCTAATAAATTTTGCCAAATTCGATCGTTTTTAAATTTTTGTTGGTGAAAGTCGATCGCTGTTTGTTGAAGAATTTCTGAATAAGTTAGAGAAATATTGGGAAAATCTACCGTCAGTAAATTTTTAAGTTTAATTTTATTTGCCATTACTAAGGCGATCGCGCCAATTAATTCTTCTGCTTCCTCGCCAACGATATGTGCGCCTAAAATTTTACCATCGGTACGAATGACTAATTTACACAATCCTGTGGTTTCTCCTGTAATTAAAGCTTTAGCATTATTTTTAAAATACTGTCGCGCTACATATACATCCTGCCCGTAACGTCGTCTCGCTTGTGTTTCTGTCATACCTACTCTAGCTAGATTTGGTTGACTTGAAATAACCCAAGGAATAGAACTGTAGTCTGTGGAAAAGAGCGGCAAAAATAGAGCATTTTTCAAAGCAATGTTAACTTCATATCGAGCGATATGACTAAAAGAGTAACCTCCGATCGCGTCGCCACATGCATAAATTTTCGGGTTGGTTGTTTGTAATTTTTTATTAACTAAAATTCCTTGAGTACTAACTTCAACGCCAACTCCTTCTAAATTTAGGTTTTTAATATTTGCTTGTCTGCTGCCAACAAAAATAATTTCATCGGTTTCGATCGCTCGATTTCCAGCTTGTAACCATTTTCTTCCTGCCATGGTTTTTAGCTGCGTCACGGCAGAATCAGTAAAAATTTTAATTCCTTCTGCTTCTAGTTTTGCCTGGATTAAAAATGATGCTTCTGGATCTTCTTTTGGTAAAAGCCGTTTTTCTTCTAAAACTAGAGAAATATTTTTTCCCAGTCTATTTAAAGATTGAGCTAATTCAATCCCGCTTGGCGATCCGCCAACTAAAACTATGTCATCGGCAAAAGATTCAAGCTGCTGATGTTGCCCGCGATCGGCAATTGTCAGATAGTTATCGGCATCGCTAAAATCTATGTTTGGCAAAGAAAAATTAGAACCCGTAGCGATTAAATAAGCACGCGATCGCAAAGAGCGATTTTTAGTAATAAAAGTGAGATGGGGAAGACGACAAAATTCACCGCGATCGTTAATCACATCTACGCCTAAAGCTGCCAAAGTTGCGGGGGAATTTTGCGATTGTAAATTCGATGCGATCGCCTCAGTCCAAAGACTAGCTTGTTTGAATCTGTTGGTAGAATCACTAGTAATTTTTTTAGCTATGGATGAAGAGTATAAGTTAAAGCGATCGCTGTTAATTTTTCGCTCGAAATCGGCAATTTGACTCAGAGTACGAACAAAAATTGCTTCAGCGTTATTTAAATCTGAGTATTCTTGTCTTACCAAAGCGATACGCGCACCAAGAGAAGCAGCAGTAGTAGCCGCATAAAGTCCTTCTGGACTACCCCCAATTACAACCAAATCATACTCTACGGTCATCGTTTATGGTTTATAGCTCATTGTTCATTGTAGATTTTTGTTTGCCAATGAACTACTACTTTGCCAAGTTTCAATTGGTAAGCTGACACGCATTTAATTTGCTGGTTGAGAAAAGGCACAAGGAACAGCCAAATATGCAATGTTTTTATGCACAACAGCTTATTAAAGAAGATTTTTAGATAAGTTAAGCGATCGAACGGTTTCTCTCACAAATGATAATTATTCCTATTTGTGAGACAGTAGTTAATCTTTATCCTCCGATCGAAAAAAAATTGACTTCTATAATTGAAAAATTTGTTTTCGCGATCGAGGCTATTACTATAGCGATAGATATTTTTGTACTAGTTTAATTAAGAATTGGTTTGCAATCGAAAAACCAAAAAAAAAGATGATTTGTATCTCATTATTTTTTGCTGTGAAAATAAAGCAGTCGATTTTGCCATGGATAACTAATTTATCCAATCTCTTTTACAAATGATAATAATTCCTATTTGTAAGGCAGTACTTAATTTATTTTCTTCCCTGAGTTGAAAATTTACTTGGCAAAAAAGAAATCAGTTTGCTAATCTGTGACGCAAGCAAATGGTTTCTCTTACAAATGAGAATTATTTCTATTTGTAAGACAGTACTTAATTTATTTTCTTCCGCGATCGAAAAATTTACTTGGCAAACAAGAAACTAGTTTGCCAATCTATGACGCAAGTAAACGGTTTCTCTTACAAATGAGAATTATTTCTATTTGTAAGACAGTACTTAATTTATTTTCTTCCGCGATCGAAAAATTTACTTGGCAAAAAAGAAACTAGTTTGCCAATCTATGACGCAAGCAAATGGTTTCTCTTACAAATGAGAATTATTTCTATTTGTGAGACAGTACTTAATCTCTATCATCTCATCTCAAAAAAATATTCTTCAACAAGGTGAAAATATTTTGTTTTTAGCTACTCGTAACAGCTTCTTAAAGCTTCCACAAGACGCTGATTTTCTTGTTGGGAACGAACTGCGATGCGAAAATAGCGATCGCCCAGTTCGGGAAAACTCAGACAGTCTCGGATTAAAATTTTCTGTTTTTTGAGTAATTCTTCTTGTAACTTGGTACTGGAATTTTCTGTTTTCACCAGTAAAAAATTCGCTGCGCCTGGAAGAGGTTGTAAACCTTCGATCGCGCTCAAATCTTGAAACAATTCTTCTCTAGCAGTTGGTAACCAATGCCAAGTTTTTTCTTGAAAGGCGCGATCGCCAATAACCGCTTCAGCAGCAACTGCCGCTAAAATATTTACAGACCAAGGATCGCGTCGTTTTTGCCAGAGTTTTAAACGATCGGGATGGGCGATCGCGTAACCCAAACGCAATCCTGGCAGACTATAAAATTTAGTTAAAGAACGTAAAATAACTAAATTGTTAAATTCTTTTGCATAAGGAATCAAACTTTGCTCCTGCGATGGTGGTAAAAAATCCATGAAGGCTTCATCTACTACCACCAAAGCAAATTTTTCTAAATAAGGCAGAATTTCTGCTTTTTTCCAGAGTTTTCCCGTCGGATTGTGAGGATTATTTAATAACAGTCCTCGATCGCCAGAATTGGTAGAGATGTTCCATGGAATATCCCTACACCAACCTTCAAATTTTGAATCATCCAAATCCAACGGGCAATCTAAAACCTTTGCCCCAAAAGCCGAAAGCCCCCGCCGATAGTCACTAAAAGCAGGGGTAATCAAATAAGTAGTTTCCAAATCAGACAATTCCCAGCTAGCCCAAGTTAACAATTCTGCCGAACCATTACCAGGCAAAATCCATTCAGGTGGAATTTGATGCCATTTTGCTAAAGCAAGACGTAACTGGGAATAATCTGGATCTGGATAGACGCTTAAATGAGCAAAACCCCTTTGAATTGCCGCGATCGCGCTTGATGGTGGCCCCAAGGGGTTAATGCTGGCAGAAAAATCGACAATAGAAGAAGTTGGACAGTCAGCGATCGCCGCTGCCCAAGCTAAATTGCCTCCATGAACTGGTCTGTTCAAGATTCTTACTGCATAAAGCGAAGCTTCACTATTCTTTATTAGTCGCTACTTTATCTTTGAAAAGTTTTCCAGCAGAGAAAGCTGGAACTTCGGTTGCTGGAATCGCCATTTTATCGCCTGTTTTAGGATTGCGACCTTCGCGTTCTTTGCGATGACGACGCTCGAAAGAGCCAAATCCCACCAAAGTTACTTTGTCGCCTTCAGAAACTGCTTCCATGATCGCTTCGATCGTAGCAGTGATGACTGCATCTGCTTGTTTTTTAGTAACAGTTGCTTTTTGAGCTACCTTGTCTACTAATTCACCTTTATTCATTATAAGTCTCCTTTTTTGGCCATTAAGTTGGTGTATTTGGTCTTATTCTGTTGTTTAGACCTCAAAGATTGAGATCTCATGTATAACCTACGAACAGGATAGAGTCGATAAAATATTTCTCAAAATACCTGTAGGCTCGTAGTTTCACTGCATTATTCTAATCTCTACTTGCCTAATATGGATCGCTGAAAGCTTTAATTTATGTAGATTTCAACAATTTTTCCAATTTTAACCCTCAAAAGATCGATTTAGGCAAGTCTTTTCGTGAAATTTTAGGGATTTGACGAAGGCGTGAAACCTTTTTTCTGTAACATTTGGCGGGCATCATCGCTAGGATTGTAGTTGAAACCCCATTGAGATTTTTCAGAATCGTCCATAATTTGGGGTGTGAGTAGCACTACTACCTCAGCGCGAGTATTGCTTTGAGTGGTGCTTCTAAACAAAGAACCAAGGATGGGAATATCGCCTAAGAAAGGAACTTTAGATACTGTGGTTCGCTCTGAGTCTTGAATAATACCAGATAAAATTAAAGTCTGACCGTCGCGCAAGCGAATTAATCCAGAACTTAATTCTCGCTTGGTTAACAAACTAAGTTGGTTAACAGCACCATTACCACTATCAAAATTTTGTCTGTTACCAACAGCACTGACAGTAGGACTGACTGACAGAGCGACAAAACCATTGTCGTCAACTCTTTCTACGTTCACCGAAAGTGTCAAACCAGCTTCACCAATTTCTGGGGTTGTTATTCTCACCCCACTTTGTGGATCGATTGTTGTTTTAATACTTTTAACAACTTCTTGAGTTAGTTTGACTGTCGCCTGTTGACCTTCTTGAATCACCAAAGTCGGATCGGTGAGAATTTTAGCGTTACCGTTCGAGATTCGAGATTCTAAGAGAGCTAAAAATTTCTTAGGAAATTGGAAGATGCCAGGTAGCGCGCTAGTCGCCGTTCCTAAAACTCCTCTTGCTGTAGATAGTGTACCGTCGGCAGCCGCAGTGATGATTGTATCTGTAGCAAAAGTAAAATCAGTAACGCCAGGTTGTGCTGGATTTTGAGAAACTGCGGCGTTTCTATTAAAAAATGCAGCATCTCCTCTGGGTTGTAAAGTGAATTCCTGTCCGCTGGAATCTACCAAAATTGTACCTGGTGCAGTGCCAGGTATAATAGTGCTGTTGTTAAAGTCGTAAAAAGTATTAGTACCAGCTAAAGGATTTGGGATTCCTGGTGGGTTGAGCGTTCTACCAGTTGGACTATTCAAGTTTTCACGATTTGCAGGACTAGTACCACCAAATCTCATGCTAGCCGTACCGTTATCTTGAACGAAGAAACTGTCGTCAACGCCAAAAGAAAAGCTGGAGTTGGTAAAATCTTCATTTAGTAAGTTAATGTCAACTACTTTGACGTTAACGGCGAGTTGACGACGGCGAGCATCTAGTTGAGTTAGGAAAGATGTCGCTGTTTCGAGCAGACGAGCTTCACCAATTAAAGTAATCGAGTTAAGCCGATCGTCGGTTGCTACAGACAAACCTTTTAAGAGTAAAGCTTCCGATCCACTTGCATCTTGTTTTGCAGTCAGTTTTGTCATGTCCGATGGTTTTTCTCTTTTACCGATGACTTTGCCTGTCTGTGGGTCGGTAATATCTTCAAAGGTGGTGTTTAGTCTTTGCACTTCTGCACCTTGAGAGGCGAGAAAGGCAGCAGCATTAGCAGCCGTTACCTGATTGAGACGCAATGTCCTACTCATTAAATTACGTGCTTGAGAAGGCAACTTAGCACCGACAAACACTGTATTTCCTTGACGGTTTGCTTGTAAGTTAGTGGCAAGTAGGACGGAATTAAATACTTGTTGTACTGGTTCGTTCTGTACGTCTAGGGAAATAGTTTTTCCTTTGTTTCCTCCGCCTTGTTTTGCTTGGTCTCCTTGACCGCCACCTTCAGCATCATCGCCAATAAAGACTAAGTTCAAACCTGTAGATTGAAGCAAAGTAGATAGTACTTCTCGAACGGGAGCATCTTTAAGAACCAAACGAGATACGGTTTTAGTCGAACCCAAATTGACGAATGCGGGCGCGGCATTGATATTAGAGATAGCCATGTCGCCTACTGGTGGGGCAACTGCTCTAGGTAAATAGTCTCCTGTGGAGCTAGTTTGAGACGTTTGAGTGGGTTCGCCGCTAGTGGAATTAGTTGGTGTTTTGTCTTCGACGGTAACTTTGGGATTGGGAACCATCACATCTGAATTGTTTGATGGTATTACCGTCGGTGTCGATGGCTCTGGTATATTCTGCATACCAGGATTTTTTTCTTCAATGATGGGGGTTTGCGCGATCTTCTCGACCTTACTTTGAATGTTTTTAGTTAAATTGCTTAAAGTTTTGAAAACATCGGCGACTCCGTCTTTTTTGGAGTCTAGTTTTAGATCTGTTACTTGAGAGTTGGCGGCACACAAAGGCTGTGCTGTAAGGATCGACAATCCCGCGATCGCCAAGATACCTAGCTGACTATAAGATTTTTTCACTTTCACTCCTCGATTTATTACCCAAGTACGGACGGTTTTGGTAAATAAGTTGGCGCTTACGACGGAAAGACGATCGATACAACCCGAACTTACCTTCAAACTCTAAATTTCGATCGCACAGCGATGCTATCGACTAACTTTTGTTTATTTGACTACAGCAATAATATTTCCCGCAAACACGGTTAAAATATGCATTAAAGTAGAATATTAAGTTATGTTGCGATCGCGATCGCGCCTGTTAATTCTATTTACTTTTTCTCTGGATTTGCTGCTGGTTCGGCTGGTTTTGGTTGTAGTTGAGCGGTTTCTTCGGCACTTAAAGGAAGAATGGCATCTAACTTAAATTCAGCCTTAACTTTCATTGCGCCCACGGGAACTACTTGTCCGCGATTAGCTTGGGTTGGCAAAAGAGCTAATATTTGTTTTTCAACTGGTACTGATTTAAAATCTTTTACCACTAACAGCGGTTCTAATCGCTCGATGCTGCGGAAAATTGCTTGAATTTGTGGAAAAGTTCCTTCGATCGCAACGCTATAAGTCTGGCGTTTCAGTTTATTGTTGACGGCACTTCCCAGCGAGCTATCTTGAACGATCGCGGTTTTTGCTTCTGGAACAAAAGAATTGAGCTTGGCTTGATTGGCAACAATAAAACTATTGACATCCAGTAACAAAGTATCTAAAGTTTTTTGACTGGCAAACAAACCCAAAACTTGAGTTTTTTGGGTGTTTTTTTGAGTTAGTTGTACGTTGAGATCGGCAACAATTTTGTCGGCACTTCCCGAATTTAGTTGTTGTAGTTGACTTTCCTTGCTTTGTTTGTCACCACCCACCTTTTGAAGGTCATTCCAGACTGGCATTGCCATATTCATGAGAATATAGCCACAGCCACAAACACCGAGTGCGGCTAAAGCAATACCGCTGGCTATGGGCGTTAGTGTAACGCCAAAAACTTTGGGATATTCTGGCGTGCCTTCTGCATCCATGGCGCGATCGGCATTAAATTCTTCTGCAAATGTCATTTAGTAATAGCTCCTTTACGTTCTAGGGTTTGAATGCGACTGACTAAGCCTACAGCCCCTTTGCTATTGAGTTCGGTAATTAACTGTGAGGCTGGGGTGCTGCTAAGTTCGGCAGTGATGTTGTATTTAACCCCTTTGGGAACTTCAATATCGATTTTGTCTTGAGGATTGTTAGGTTTGCTTGCTTTGTCTTTGTTTTTAACGTCTTTGTCCCAAACAATTTCGTATTCTGCTAATTCGGCTTTGGTCAACTGAACTTTTTCTGCATTAAAAAATTTCGATTTTTGCAGAAAAACCGTTAAATCGTTGACATCGTCAAAGGAACGAGCCATTCCATCTAAGGTAAGAGTTGTCTTAGATTCTGTGGGCGTACCTGCTGCTGGTGCTGCTGGTGCTGCTGGAGGCGTTGCGGCAGAAGAACTTTGTTGAATGCCAGTAATCTGTACTCCTGGGGGAGTGCGATCGCCGATGTCTTGTAAAACTGCCGACCAAGGTTTGATTTGGTTGAAGACAGTCACTAAAGCGGCTATCTCTCCATCGATCGCGCCGATTTGTTCTTTGACAGCTTGAACTTGTTTATTCTTGCTACTAGCGCTAGCAATTTGGGCATCGATCGCTTGAATTTGCTGTTCTAGGTCGGCTTTTTGCGATTCAATTACTTTGACAAAGCCAAAAGATGCTGCGGGTAGGGAAATTGCGGCAATTAACCCAGCAATTATCGGAATGTTCGCACCAACTTGTAGTTGTGGTTTTTCTGTTTGAGTACCAGCTTTAGACTCGGCATCCAAACCTCGATCTCTAAGAAAATTAATATCTAGACTGTACATTAACTCCTATACCTCTCTAAGTCCTAAACCCAGTACTACACCTAATCCAGGTCTTTCTAGCATGGGAATTTCTTCACTAGTTTCCAGTGCAAGCGCCGCGATCGGATCTATTTGCATGGCTGGTAAATTCAATCTTTGAGTAAAAAATTCATCGATTTGACCGATTCCCGCACCAGGTCCGGCTAACAATAGTTGGGCGATTTCTAACTCTTCACTTTGGTTGAGATAAAAATTGATCGATCGCCCTAATTCATCGGTTAATTCTCCTAAAATTTTGAGCAATGCCGACATACCTGGATTGATCCAAGTCGCGCCAGTGCCACCATCTTCGGTAGGATTGTTTAGTAGCGTCATTTCTTGAAGCAATTCGATTTTGTTCGATACGGGAAGATTCATTGCTTCGGCAAGTGCGCTTTGCATTTGATAAGTGCCGATCGGTACGGTACGCGAAAATTGCGGTACTCCTTCGACGATGATGGCTATTTCCGTACTGTCAAATTCAATATCGACCAAAACTACGGCTTCTTTAGCACCAAATTGACGTAGTTGTTCGCGAATCGTTCTAATCAAGGCAAAGCTATTTACTTCTAAGACATCTATGTCTAAACCTGCTTGCTTTAGAGTATCTAAATACAGGTTTGTCAATTCTCTTTTGGTGGCTACTAAAAGAACGTTGACTTTTTCAATACCGTCTTCATCGATAAAATAACCGAGCTTTTGATAATCTAAATCGACTTCGTCTCTGGGATATGGTAGGTAAATACTCGCTTCGTGGTTTAGTACCATATCGCGTAATTCTTGGTCATTTAATTCCGCAGGAATGGGAACGATCCGCAAAATTGCTTCTCGCATTGGTAGGGCGGTAGCAACTTGCTTGGAGTTAATTTTGCCTTCTTTGAGAATTTCTTTGATTAGTTCGGCTAAGGCAGGAGAATCAACAATCTGTCCTTCTTCAAACACGCCATCGGGAACTTCTGCCGATAGTTTTTTGACTAATTTATATTGTTGTCCCTGTTTTTTAATTTGGGCGACATTAATTTGCTGTGGATTGATTTCTAAGCCAATTCCTTTAGTTTTTGGAGCAAATAATGTATTGATAAAATCAAGCATACATAATTCCTTGATACTTGCTTAAATAACAGAATTAACCATTATATATTCTCGTTCTTAACGATGAGTCTAGGATGTTTCAATAAAGCGTGATAATTAGCAATTATAGTTAACAAAACCTTTTTTGAATGATCGGGATCGCTTTCAATCTCCCAATAAATACTGAGTCAATTTAGATATTAATTTTTATGGATTTAATCGGTACTGTTCATCATTTTGGTTGTTAGAATTACTGGTCGAGATAGGTGGTTTTACCGACTTATTCAAGTTAAATATCTTGTCGATATTAAGAGGAATTACTTAAGTAAGTCTGTTCGATAAAACAGTAATTATTTTCACCTGTCTTTTCACATCAACATTAGTTTTACATCAAGATCTAAATAATGACTAGAAAACTAAAAACAAAAAAACTAAGCTTATGTGTAATTTTTGGATTACTTCTAAGCTGGTCGATTAGTTGTAGTTCGGTTACATCGACTTCTAACAGTCCAGAAATTAAGTTTTGGACTATGCAATTAAAACCTCAATTTACTCAATATTTCAGCGAACTCAATCGCGATTTTGAAAAAGAAAATCAAAATGTAAAAGTAAATTGGGTAGATATTCCTTGGTCGGCAATGGAAAGTAAAATCCTTACGGCAGTTTCGGCAAAAACTGCACCAGACGTAGTTAATCTCAATCCAGGTTTTGCTTCTCAGTTGGCAACGCGCAATGCTTGGATCGATCTCAATCAAAAAATACCGCCAGAAATAAAAAAACAATACTTACCAAAAATTTGGCAAGCTAGTACGATCGAGAATAAAAGTTTTGGTATTCCTTGGTATTTGACGACAAGGGTTACTATTTACAACCAAGATTTATTAACTAAAGCTGGAGTGGTTAAACCACCAGCAAATTACGAAGAATTGGCAAAAGTTGCCCGTCAAGTTCGAGAAAAAACGGGAAAATATGCCTTTTTTATGACTTTTGTTCCTGAAGATTCGGCAGAAGCTTTAGAGTCGATGGTACAAATGGGCGTAAAATTAGTCGATGACAAGGGTAAAGCGGCGTTTAATACTCCAGAAGGGGTTGCAGCTTTTCGGTATTGGGTAGATTTGTACCAACAACAATTGTTACCAGAAGAAGTACTTACTCAGGGACATAGGCAGGCGATCGAACTATATCAGTCGGGAGAAACAGCTTTGCTTGCTTCTGGCGCGGAGTTTTTAAAAACAATTAGTACTAATGCTCCCGATATTGCTAAAGTTTCGGCAACTGCACCACAAATTACCGGAAAAACTGGTAAGAAGAATGTGGCGGTGATGAATTTGGTCATTCCTCGCGATACGAAAAAGCCAGATGAAGCTTTGAAATATGCTTTATATGTGACGAATACGCAAAATCAATTAGCATTTGCTAAAGCTGCTAATGTTCTTCCTTCAACAACAGAGGCGGTAGAACAATATGTTAAAGAATTGGAAAAAACAGGACAAACAAATTCAATAGAAGCGGCTAGAAAAGTAAGCGCTACTCAACTTAAAGATGCGGAAGTTTTGATTCCAGCAATGAGTAATATTAAGCAATTACAAAAGATAATTTATGAGAATTTACAAGCGTCAATGTTAAAGGAAAAAACAGTGGAACAAGCTGTTAAGGATGCTGAAATGGAGTGGAATAAATCTACAGAAATAAAGAAATAAATGTGTCCGCTGATAAACACAGATGAACAAGGCGGGATTGGACGAGGTCTCCTCGTCCAAATTTACCCGCCGCGCCGATAAATACAGATAAACTTTTGATGGGGCGATCGCATAATTGCGTTGTACAAAGTGCGATCGCTTCAACTAACTAAAAAATTTCAGGATAACGAGGAGGTACGGGAAATGTAGGGCTAGGGATACGTGGAAAACCAGGTTTTGTTACAATACATCCACCTGGTAAAATACCACCCATAACATCTTGCAATTGTTCGTTATTTAATTGTGTAGACAATTGGTTGATTTTGACTGAATAATTAGAATTCATTTGTTTGCTCCTTAGATAAATACAGGTAAACTTCGATCGCGCGATCGCCAAGCAGTTACTATCAACGCGCGATCGCGATTCGAACTACAGAATAATTAGCATTCATGATGTTATTTTTTAGAATTTACTTACTTGAATTAACTTTATACATAATCAATTTCACGATCGATATTTTTAGAAGTTTTTCTAAGACAATTTTCCAGCTTTTTGGTCTTTTTTTAGTCAAAATTATTTGACAATAACAGCATTTTTTTAGCGATAGCAATAATATTGTCAACAATATAAAGATAATAATTTGTCTAGTTTTTATGTCGCTTGTGTCAACGTTGTTTGTCAAACTTTTTCGCGATTGGCTTTGCGTGGGCTGCGCCCAATCGCTCGGTCATACTCAAAAATTAAGGCAAAAAATACTTTATATTTATCTTTTTTAGATATTTTTCAAGAAAAGTAACAAATTAGTTTGAGTAAAAAAGATCCCTCGCGACAATATATCTAGCCAGATAACACATTTTTTATGCTGACAAAGCTTTTGTTTGCTGTGCCATAATTTCAGTACACAAAAATATAGTAATTCTCGGTTGAGTGAAATACAGCTTATTTCTTATTCTTCCTTTTATTTATGTCTTCTAATCTTAATGCTGTTGAATTATCAATAGTTGTTCCTCTGTACAATGAGGAAGCGAATATCGATTATTTATTTGAAAGGCTTTTATCAGTTTTAGAAAAACTTGAAACTACTTACGAAATTGTCTGTGTAAATGATGGTAGTAAGGATAATACATTGTTTTGTTCGATCGAACATCACAAACGCAATCCGAATATCAAAATAGTCAATTTATCTCGTAATTTTGGCAAAGAAATTGCCTTAACCGCAGGAATTGACTACACTTCTGGCGCTGCTGTCATTCCGATCGATGCAGATTTACAAGATCCTCCCGAATTAATCGAACAATTAGTAGAAAAATGGCGAGAAGGATACGATGTTGTTTATGCAACCAGGCGATCGCGCGAAGGAGAAACTTGGTTAAAACGTGCTACAGCAAATCTTTTTTACCGAACGATCGGTAAAATGAGTCGCGTTCCCATTCCCAATAATACGGGAGATTTTCGTTTACTCGATCGCCGCGTTGTTGATGCATTAAAATTATTGCCAGAAAGAACGCGCTTTATGAAAGGATTATTTGCTTGGGTGGGTTATAGACAAGCATCGGTGATGTTCGATCGAGAAGCGCGTCACAAAGGGGTTACGACTTGGAATTATTGGAAGCTTTGGAATTTTGCACTCGATGGAATTGTTTCTTTTAGTTTTTTACCTTTAAAAATTTGGAGTTATGTCGGTTTAGTTATCTCTTTTATTTCTCTTTTGTATGCTTCTTTTTTAGTAATTCGCACTCTACTTTATGGTAATCAAGTTGCTGGTTATGCTTCTTTGATGGTAGCGGTTTTATTTTTAGGAGGCATACAATTAATTACTCTTGGAATCATTGGCGAATATATCGGTCGTGTTTACGAAGAAGTTAAAGGAAGACCATTATATTTAGTAAGAGACAGTTATGGTTTTGAGAAAAAGGGACTAGGGATTAGGGATTAGGGATTAGGGATTAGGCAGTGTGGTTCGGGTGGGAAGCAACAAACAACAACCAACTAATAACCAATCAACCATGAACAAATGATAGGAAGTAGAAAATAAATAATCAAAAATGAAATTTAAAAGTGGAATTTTCTTACTAACAATTATTTGTCTTGTCGCAACAGGAATTGGTGTTTTTTTGATCGGCGGTATCGATCGCCAGCAATTACAAATTTTTCTGGAAAAAATGGGAATTTGGGCACCCATTCTTTACATTTTTCTTTATACAATAGCAACTATTTTAATCTTGCCATCAACTCCATTAAACATGACTGGTGGAGCGTTTTTTGGTTCTTGGTGGGGTACTTTATGGACGAGTGTTGCTGCTATTACTGCCGCAGTTGCAGCATTTGCTTTTACCCGCAGTATTGGGAGAGAATTAGTAGCCAAGAAACTGGCAGGGCGTTGGGAAGCGCTGGATTCAGAAATCCGTCAGGGTGGCTTATTTTATATGTTTGCCATTCGTTTGTTGCCTTTAATTCCTTACGGATTGGTTAATTTTGCCGCTGGTTTGACAGGAATTCGCTTTCGCGATTATTTAACCGGAACAGTTTTAGGTACGCTTCCTGGTGTATTACCCTTTGTGATGATGGGTGCGGGTTTAAAAGAATTAAGTAGCGGTAATATTGTCCCGTTAATGTGCGCTTTAACTTTGTCGGGAATTTTAGTAGGTGGTGCGACTTGGTATAAGAGAAGAAGAAAATCTCCACAAAAAGAATTAAAAGATGTAGAGAAAAAGCGCGATCGTGAATAATCTTTTTGTATTTTTAGATAAAATTTAAAAACTAAATTTGTTGTCGATTTTGGAGTTGATAGATTGTTGTGACAGATACTATTAACTGTGCTGAAGCTTGTGTTAACGGTTGCGTTTTGGGCGATCGCTGTCCCCATCGCGAACATGCAGCACAAACTTCTAAGTTTATTCAAGAAACTTCTCTAGACAAAATGATTGAAATGGCCGAAGTCGCTAGAATGAAAAAACTAAACGAACCGCCTAAATGGATAATTCCTGACGATTTTTAAAAACTCAAGATTCTCAAAAATAAATGATAGCCATACAAAGAGCAGAATTAGCTCTCGAAGGATTATCCCTGGGCGATGCTTTTGGGCAAATGTTTTTCGGTAATGGAGAGATCGTATCCGCTATGGTTGAATCTAGAGCGCTCCCCGCTCCACCATGGTATCTTACCGACGATTCGATTATGGCGATCGGTATTGTAGAAACTCTTCGCCAATGCGATAGCCTCGATCGAGATTATCTAGCCGAACGTTTCGCTATTAACTACAAACGCAATCCCAGACGGGGTTACGGCGGTATGGCTCATCATATTTTAAGATCTTTTTGTCAGGGAAAAAATTGGCGAGATGTCGCACCAGCAGTATTTGATGGCACTGGTTCTTATGGTAACGGTGCAGCGATGCGAGTTGCACCTTTAGGGGCTTATTTTGCCGAAGATTTAAACGAACTTCGATCGCAAGCTTATTGTTCGGCAGAAGTTACTCACAGCCATCCAGAGGGCAAAGCAGGGGCAATAGCGGTATCATTAGCAGCAGCTTGGGCATGGAATAACCGTCAAACAGAATCAATTGACGGCAAAGAAATGCTCGCTTTTATTCTCGATCTAATGCCTGATGGCGATACTAAAACAGGTATTGCGAAAGCATTGCAATTACCATTGGACTACAAAATAGAAACGGCTGTTTCTGTTTTGGGTAATGGCACTAGGATTTCGTCTCAAGATACAGTGCCTTTTGCTTTATGGTGTGCGGCGCGACATTTAGATAATTTTGAAGAAGCAATTTGGAATACTGTTAGTGGATGGGGCGATCGCGATACTACCTGCGCGATCGTTGGGGGAATTGTCGCGCTAAAAGTTGGTATTGAAGGTATTCCTAAAGCCTGGATCGAAAATAGAGAATCGCTTACAGATTGGGAAGAATGTGAAGTCAACTGTGATTGAAAGACAATCTATAACCAATCTAATGGACTGACACAGCTAAAATAGTGCTTTAGTTTTGGACAAGATCGATTCACTTAAAATAACTATCTGCGTTCATCTGCGTTCATCCGCGGACTTTTTTATTACATCAAATTAGCTGTACCACACCACTAGGATGCCATATCGTAGGCGATCGACGCTAAGATAATTTCGATCGAGTTAGTCTAACAAATTAATTTATCTTGAATGAAATTAAAATTAAATCGCTTACTCCTAGCAATTTCGATCGCGGATTAAAAATTTTAGTCGATCGCGATCGCGATTTGGCTGGCATTTTTCAAAAATTCGGTGCGCCACCAATTTGGTCTCGAGAACCAGGATTTACGACTTTGGTGCAGATTATTTTAGAACAGCAAGTTTCTCTTGCTTCTGCCAAAGCAACATATAATCGCCTTAATAATTTTATTACCCTAACGCCAGAAAACTTTTTAACACTCAACGACGATGAATTAAGGGCGATCGGTTTGAGTCGGCAAAAAACCTCATACATTCGTGCTTTGTCGCAAGCGATCGCTACTAAAAAACTCAATCTCGATCGCACGGCAACAGAAGATGACGAGACAATCAGACTCGAATTAAAACAAATCAAAGGCATCGGTGACTGGACGGTTGACATGTATCTATTGATGGCATTACAACGTCCAGATATCTTTGCCAAAAGCGATTTAGCCGTAGTCATCGCCGTCCAAAAAATTAAAAATTTAGTCAAGCGCCCTACTACAGAAGAAATGCTGGCGATCGCCTCAAACTGGCAACCCTGGCGCTCGATCGCGACACAATTACTCTGGCATTATTATTTGAATTTGAAAGTAACAGGGGATAGGGGTTAGGGAGTAATGAGTAATGAGTAATGAGTAATGAGTAATGAGTAATGAATTTTTTACGTCACGACTTCTGACTTTGCCCATTGCCCAATGCCCGATGCCCCTTGCCCCTTGCCCTATTCCCTGTATTTCTCCAATAAAGTGGGTAAATAATCGTATCCATCAATGCCGATCGCGGGAATAATTTCAGTTCGAATTTGTTGCCATAACTTTTCGAATGCTTCTTCTCCTACTTGCCCTTTGATAATGGCGATTAAACCCGCAGCTTGTCTCCATTCGCGTGCATCAATTTGTTCGAGAAAGTACATTCCCAAACAAGCCGAAGAAATTGCTTTATTACGATTTTCGATACTGTAATAAGCTTCTGCTAAATAAGTGTAATTTAGTCCTTGTAAATAAACATCGCCACCGAGTCGAGCAAATTCAAGTCCTTTTTCTAAAGTCGTTATAGCTGCGGCTGGTTGCGCTAAAGTTAAATAAGCAATACCCAGACTGTTATGACCGAAAGCTTGACTCTGAATGTCTTTTAATTTTTCTGCTTGTTGCAATCCTCGTTCGAGATACTCGATCGCTCGTTCGTAAGTATCTTCTTCTACTCTTTCTAATTGACGAGCGGCAAAAATTTCTGCATAACCAAAATTGACTGAAGCATTAACTTCTCCCAATCTATCTCCGAGTTGACGAGACAAAATCAACGCTCTTTGAGCATAATCGACGGCCTCTTGATAATTTTTTTGTTCGGCAAAAGTGCGGCTGAGGTGATTGAGAACGGCAATTTCACAAGTTCTATCTTCGGCATTACGGGCGATCGCCAACGCTTCTTGATAAAAAGCGATCGCGCGATCGGTATGTCCTAAAGTGCGCTGCGAATAACCTAATAAAACTAACATCCGAGCCTTTTCTTGAGTAGCTTCAACTCGTTTGAGAGGTTCGTCCAAATAGGAAAGAGTATTCTTGAGATATTCTCCAGAAAACGAGACAAACACGCCACCATAAAGAGGAAAATCATCTCTTTTGGCAAAACTACGCAGAATTTGTAGCATTAATTGAAAACAAGCTTGATTCAATTCCTCTTTAGTTGCGTCAAATCCAAAAGATAGTTCGCACCAAATAATTGCAAAAGATAGAAAAGTACTTGAAGATAACTGTTTACCTGCTTTAACATCATAAGCTTGGCGATCGAACCACGTTACCAAACCGCGTTGTAAATATTCTAAAAATATAATTAGTTCTACCCAAGCTCTCAATTCTACATTGCCACTAGCTTTAACAAAATCTGCTATAGAACTTTGTTGAGCTATAGTTTGGCATAATTGTTTTGGTAGGGGGCTAGTTAATTTTTTTGCCCAAACGCTCCAAGGACTGACTTTTTCTGCATCAAATCCCAAAGCGCTTTGATTTTGTTCGTAAATCCAGCTAATTAAATCGTCTTCTAAAGAAGAAAAAGAGCGTAAACCATCGTTAATTCCCCCAGATATTTGAGCTAGCTGAGAATTTTGACTCGCTTTTAAAGATTGGGCTAACTTTTCTAAATCTTCTCTGGTAAATACTTTGCTTTGATTGGGGTCGATCGCTTTTAAAAAAGTCAGTAATTGACTGTTAGCTTCAGCCGTAGCAATTTGTTTGGTAGCAGAATCGATCGCGGCGTTATCTTGATTATCTTGTTGCCATCTTTCCCATTCTTGCTCGATCGTCTCTAAAGCGCGAAGAATGCGACTAGCTTTTAATTTTGTTTCTAATTCTGATTTGGTATTTTCGATGCGATCGCTCAAACAACGTTCGAATATTTCTCCTGTCCCGCTGTCGATACCTGTGACTAACCTTTTATATACTACTGCTTTAGAGGCAATTTTTCCGTTAAGAGTATCTTCAACCAGGCGATCGATTAATTCAAAATAGCGAGTAACTAAGGAGTTTGAATCAGACATAAGCAAGCTCGAAGTTGGGGATTCGGAATTGAATATTAGATAAATTCTAACGATTGCGCTCCGCGAAGCGTGCTTGAATAAGCTGTTCCACATTTAAATTATATATTTGGCTGTTCCTTCTGGAGGTGCGGATTCGGAGGTTTCCTCCGAATACAAAGCGCCGTCCATCTGCCATCTGCACGTCACGCCTTTTCTCAACCAGTAAATTAAATGCTTGAGAGCTTACGCGCAATCGAACAAAAAAACGTTTCTGCAAAAAAAAGAGACGGTAGGCGAGGTAATCTAGCCTACCGTCTCTTCCCGTTTCTTAATTAATTAAACAACTTGATAAGCTGTCTTGTTTTTTTGTTTGCCGATCGCAAAGGAAAAAGATTTAGAAATAACTGATTTACTCAACAAGCTACTACTATGAGGCTCATCTTGAGCTTCTTTTTCCGTTGCAGTAACTAGCATCGAATCATTCGATCGCACTATCATTTGACCGCAAGCTAAAGCATTACGCCATTGCCGTCCTGTTTTCCAAGCGCGAAATTTGCTAATATTCCAGCGGGGATTAGTAGGAAAACCAGAAAAACCAGCTCGAAGTGCGGCATGATTTTCTATGGAGATATTAGTAAAAACTGACACCTTTTCAGTTAAGTCAGCTTTAATGAGGTTGTTACAATTGGTAACTCTAGACACGAACCCCACCCCCTTCGGTTGATTGTTATTTAAAGTGTTAGTAATCTTTCTTTCATTATCTTATAAATGGTTAACATTTGTTTACCTCGAAAGAAAGATTGTCAAATCTTCATAATTTGCCTTCATTTTGTTCCCCGAAACGATAACCTTTGCCATAAACAGTATGTATGAATGGCGTTTCGCCATCGGCTTCAATTTTACGACGCAACAGACGAATTAACGCTGCCAAAACATTACTGTTGGGTTGCTCTTGGTCTGCCCACAGATATTGATAGATTTGTTGGTGGGTCAGCAGTCGATCGGGATTGAGCATAAAGTATTCTAGCAGTTTAATTTCTTTTTCTGACAATTCGATCGCGCGATCGCGACGATAAGCGAGTTGATTTTCGCTATCGAGTTCGAGATCGCCAACTTTGAGTCTTTCTGTAGAAAGATTTGGTTCGGCAAGATTAGAACGTCTTAATAGAGCGCGAACCCGTGCCAATAGTTCCCGCAACTCGAAAGGTTTAACTAAGTAATCATCTGCCCCCACATCTAAACCCATGACGCGATCGTCGATGGTATCTTTAGCAGTTAAAAATAAAACAGGAGTTGTCAAACCGCGCGATCGCAATTCCTGGCAGATTTCAACTCCCGATTTTTGAGGTAGCATCCAATCCAAAATAAACAAGTTATATTCTTGTTTTAGAGCTAAATCCATTCCAGTCATTCCATTGACAGCTACATCAACTTGATAGCCTTCTTTAGACAAGATTTGACTGAGAGGTTCGGTTAATTCGATTTCATCATCCACAAGAAGAATTTTCATCAATATTAGGGGATAGGGGATAGGGAATAGGCGTACCGTCAACAGGGAATAGGGAATAGGGAATAGGGGATAGGCAACAGGAAATAAAAAGCTGAATGCTAATTACTGTTCGTGAAATGCTCGATCTAGAAGACAATATATAAGGAAATAAGTATATTTAAATTTTCAATGCTTACAGTTGCATTACCCAAGGGCGCTTTGCTATCAGATAGTATTAATCTGTTTAAAAAGATAGGTTTAGATTTTAGTGCTTTTCTTGATTCTGGCAATCGCCAACTACAAATTCACGACCCAACTAACACTGCTAAAGCTATTTTAGTAAGGGCGCAGGATGTACCCGTCTATATTGAATACGGACAGGCGCAACTCGGTATTGTCGGTTACGATGTTTTGCGCGAAAAAAATCCGTCAGTAGCTAACTTGAGCGATCTCAAATTTGGTTATTGTCGCATGTCGGTAGCTGTACCCGTCAGTAGTTCCTATCGCAGTTCTCAAGAACTACCAGCCCATGGTAAAGTAGCATCGAAATTTGTCAATTGTGCTAGAGAATATTTTCATGGTTTGAATTTGCCGGTAGAAATTATTCCTCTCTATGGTTCGGTAGAATTAGGGCCGATCGTTGGTATGTCCGAGGCGATCGTCGATCTGGTATCTACTGGTAAAACTTTAAAAGAAAATGGTTTGATCGAAATCGACGTTCTCTACAATAGTACGGCACGTTTGATCGCTCACCCTTCCAGTTATCGTCTCAATCTAGATAATCTTAGCAATTACATCGATCGAATACGTCATCTCATTAACAATTAATCAAATCCCTAATCGATCGCCCAACCCAATTTAGTTGGTTGCTGATAAATTTTTTTTAAAGTATTAATATCTCTAACAGAAATAGAAGGAGGATCGCTTGTTGCTGAAAAGTAAAGAGCGTCGCCCGAATCGGGGCTATGACCCCAAATTCCTAAAGCATGTCCTATTTCGTGACGTGCGGCAGCTTTAATCACGCGATCGCCGCGATCGGGGCTAATTTCTACAATCGTGCGCGCAGAAACTATCTTTTTGTCTCGATCGAGATAAAATTCATAGCGCGTTTGTGCGGTTCGTGCGCGAGGAATGTCAAACAATCCTGTTTCTGAGTTTACTTTAGCATTTACCGGAGGCGGCGATCGCTTAATAACAATATCGGCTAATTCCGACTTTTCAATAAGGCTTAGGGGTAAATAATCATTCCACTCGACAACGGCGGCGACAACGGCAGATAACCATTGTTCGGAGCGTATCTTACTGGCAGATGCATCATCGGCAAGATTTGGTTTGTCGATATAAACTTTAACGGGAAATTCCGACCAAATTAAATAACCTAAAGGAGTAGATTCAACGCGATCGAAATAATCTCCTTGATGATTGGGATCTTGCCATGAAGCTAGAGTTGGGGGCAAAACATGGACTTTTGCTGTGGGTAATTGCGCTTCTGCCGAGTTTTGCGCTATGACTGGAAATAATTGTGAAAAAGCCATTAAAAAAGTGGCGATCGCTAATAACATAAAAAGCAAATACTTTTTACCTATGCCCAAGCGACTCCACTTTTTTTTATTTTTATCTTCTAACAATTTGACTAAGCCAACCAACCAGCACTCAAGACGATTGTTAGGGCAATAAAAGTAATACTCAACCCCCAAGTAATGCGATTTAGCGTCTTTTCCGCACTTTTGGTACTGGTAAAAAGTTGAGCTTGTCCGCCAATCCCACCCAATCCATCTCCTTTAGGACTGTGCAATAGCACTAATACTGATAGTAATACAGCAGAAGCTGCCCAAATAATTTCAACTAATCGATCGACTGTCATGAAAAAACTCTAAATAAAACTGTTGATTGTTAATTGTTCATTGTTCATAGCTAATTGCTCAAGGTTCATTGTGTTTGCAAGAGAAGACATATTTTTCCCCCAATGAACTATGAACTATGAACTATGAACGCATAAACTACGAACTTACATTATAAAGAAATTCGTACTGGCGTGCGATTGGCTTTAACATCTAATTCTAATGGTTGAATTAGAGAATGCCCCGTCATTTCAGATGGTTGGGGTAATTGTAGAATTTGCAAAATTGTTGGTGCGAGATCTGCCAAACGCCCATCGTTGCGTAAAGTTACTTCTGCACCATGCCCTGGAATTTTTCTTCCTTCTCCTTCAATCAAAATCAAAGGTACGGGGTTGGTAGTATGCGCCGTCCAAGGATTACCTCGAGCATCGCTCATGCATTCTGCGTTACCGTGATCGGCAGTAATTAAAACAGTACCACCAGCTTTAGCAGCAGATTCTAACAATCTTGCCAAGCATTTATCTACGGTTTCGATCGCTTGAATTGCCGCTGTTTGATTGCCCGTATGTCCGACCATATCTGGATTGGCGTAGTTCACTACCACCAGAGCATAAATATTTTTGTCGATCGCCGCGCAAACAGTATTTGTCACTTCTTTGGCTGACATTGCTGGTGCTTTGTCGTAAGTGGCGACCATTGGACTTTGAATTAATTCGCGGTCTTCACCTGGATAGGGTTGTTCTAAGCCACCATTAAAGAAATAGGTAACGTGCGGGTATTTTTCTGTTTCTGCGGTACGAAATTGACGCAAACCATTTTTAGAGATTACTTCGCCCAAAATGTTGGTCAAATTTTGTGGTTCAAAGGCAACCGAGGCGGATAAATTGGGGTCGTATTGAGTAAACGTAACTAAATCGAGCGGTGTAATCGACTCGCGATCGAAACCATTAAAATCTGGCTGTACTAAGGCATAGCACAACTGTCTAGAACGATCCGGACGGAAGTTGAAGAAGATTATACCATCGCCAGGTTCGATCGCCCCAGAAGTGATTCTCGTCGGAGTTGCGAATTCGTCGGTAATGTCCTGTTCGTATAAAGATTTGAGGACTTCAACCGCCGATCGCCCGTCTCCTTCTCCATCTTGAGTCATTACGTCGTAAGCTTTCTGGACTCGATCCCAACGGCGATCGCGATCCATGGCAAAATAACGACCGCTGATAGTTACGATGCGACCGATTCCAATTTTATCGATATGTTCTTGAATTTTGCCGAGTGCTGCCACTCCTTCATTGACTTGGGTATCTCGTCCGTCTGTAATTGCATGAATGCAAAGATTGGAGATCGCTTGTAACTTGGCGAAATCTAACAAACCCAATAAATGATCTAAATGCGAGTGAACTCCGCCTTCAGAACACAAACCAATCAAATGCAATTTGCCATTAGAAGCGCGCACTCGATCGCATATTTTCACTAACTCAGGATTATCGAACAAAGAACCGTCTTCGACTGCATCTGAAATGCGGACTAACTCTTGAGGAACTATGCGTCCTGCGCCGATGTTTAAGTGTCCTACTTCAGAATTGCCCATTTGACCATCTGGCAGACCGACATCTTTACCAGAAGTACGAATTAGCGTCTTTGGATAGACTTGCCAGAGACTATCCATAATGGGGGTCTTTGCAATAGCAATTGCATTTGCCTCGTGTTCTTCGCGATAACCCCAGCCGTCTAGAATCACTAATACTACTGGAGCTACAGGTGCCTGCACCATGATTACTGCTCTATAAATAATATAATTGCTATGCCAATTGATAATAACATTCAGACAACATTTATTTTGACAATCTTTGTGGTTTTTTTTCTTTTTAAAGCAAATTAAGTATTTTTTTACGGTGTTTTTCCATCGTCCATAGCTCTTTGCTAGTTAATAGTTATTAATTATCTGTTTTGACTAAATCGATAAGCATTATAATACCAATCTTAGTTAGAGATAGATTGAAGGCAAACAAGCTAAGATCTCGATTGTAAAAGCAATACTTAAAAAAATATTATGCCCAGAACACAACGTAACGATAATTTTATTGATAAGACTTTTACGGTAATGGCAGATATTATTTTAAAAGCCTTACCTACCAATAAAAAGGCGAAAGAAGCTTTTGCTTACTACCGCGACGGTATGTCCGCTCAAGGCGATGGCGAATATGCTGAAGCTTTAGAAAATTATCAAGAAGCCCTGAAATTAGAAGAAGATCCCAACGATCGCAGCTATATTCTCTATAATATGGGCTTAATTTATGCCAGTAACGGCGATGTAAAGCAAGCACTCGAATATTATGACGAAGCGATCGAACTCAATCCGAGAATGCCTCAAGCTTTAAATAATATTGCCGTACTGTATCACTACGAAGGGGAAAAAGCTAGAGAAGCTGGTCGTGAAGAAGAGGCAGAATCTTTCTACGATCGCGCCGCCGAATATTGGAAACAAGCAGTTAGAATTGCTCCCAATAACTACATCGAAGCACAAAACTGGCTGAAAATTACAGGGCGATCGGAGATGGATGTGTTTTTCTAGGGAATAGGGGTTAGGGGATAGGGAGTAATGAGTAATGAGTAATGAGTAATGAGTAATAAGTAATGAGTAATGAATTTTTTACGTCACGACTTCTGACTTTTGACTTTGTCCGATGCTCATTGCCCGATGAACAATGAACAATGAACAATGAACAATGAACAATGAACAATGAACAATAAATAACATATGTCTAAAATAGATCTTGAACAAGTAAGAAAAGTTGCTCATCTGGCGCGTTTGGATGTGACTCCAGAAGAGGAACAACAATTAACCACACAACTCAGCAGCATTCTCGAATATTTCGAACAGTTAAGCGAGTTGGATACAGAAAATGTAGCGCCAACAACTAGGGCGATCGACGTTAGTAATATTACTCGTCCCGACGAATTAAAACCTTTTCCCAGTAAAGAAGATTTACTCGGACAAGCACCCGAACAAGAAAATGATTATTTTAAAGTACCTCAAATTCTAAATACCGACGAGGCATAAAATTCATCCCGACTCGATCGAGGACATGTTTGTTAAGAAATATGTATTGTATATTTTAAGTAGACAAACGTTCCTTCGATCGAAACTAGTGAAATGACTGCAATATCTGAAAAACCAGGGTGGAAAATCAAACTTTTGTACGATGGCGAATGTCCTTTGTGTTTGCGCGAAGTCAATTTTTTGATGAAAAGAGATGCAGGAAGAGGCATTGTTACATTCGTGGATATTGCAGACATTAACTATACGCCTGAAGAAAACGGCGGTGTAGATTTTGAAACCGCAATGGGAAGAATTCATGCGGTATTGTCCGATGGTACGGTTATTAAAGATATCGAAGTTTTTCGGCGAGTTTACGAAGAATTGGGTATGGGTTGGGTTTATGCTGTAACCAAATTACCTTTAATTGGCGCGATCGCCGATTGGATTTACGGTATTTGGGCGGATTTACGACTGGCGTTGACGGGGCGACCAAAGTTAGAGGCAATTTTAGAGGAAAGACAGCAAAAACTTAATTCAGAAGCAGGTAGATGTCGATTGGTTAAATAGAATAAATTGGTTAGATAAGCAGAAACAAAGCGGGTAAGGGTTGAAGCATGTAGCTTGCTTCCCGAAGGGTAGCCCAACACAAAAAACTTCAATTTATTATCAAATTTTTGCGATAATAATTTAACTTAAATATTCGATCGATCTAGAAATAATACGAACCTCTAAAACTAATTAATAAGTAAAGCTCGATGGCTTCGCACTTGCGGCCGCTGTTTCGGGCCGTGCAACGGCCCGAAAGTGTGCCGCCCCTGCGGGAGATTGAACTTATAAATTTAACTCTAATATTCGATCGATCTATGCAAAATAAATCGATCGCTGTGGTAGCGTAACTGAACCTACTAGTATTTATGCTAGGCTGTATGTAAGCTCTACTCTGTGTTTCTATGCGCTATCAAGTTAGATTACAGCAAAGTGATGAAGGATACGCTGTTTGGTGTCCTGGTCTTCCTGGCTGTTGGTCACAAGGAGAAACGGAAGAGGAAGCTTTAGAGAATATTAGAGACGCTATTCAAGTCTATTTAGAAACTCTTGAAGAACTAAATCCCGATCGAGAAATACGTTATGTGGAAGTGCGGTAATCCATTAAGATGCCAAAACTTCCAGGTGTTAACCATCTTCAGGCAATCAGGGTATTTGAAAAAGCAGGTTTTCGTATCATCAGACAAGGTAAACATATTGCCATGAGTGATGGAAAATATCTTATTATTATTCCTAGAAATAATCCTATTAATGCTTATACAATGGCGGGGATTATTCGGGATGCTGGTTTGACGATCGAACAGTTTAAGTCACTTTTGTGAAAGTTGTTTATTGTTTTAAGTTCGAGTCGATTGGCTTTGCCAGTGCCATAGCCCGATCGCCGCTCTTGTAAATTGAGTTGAAGCATAAAACCTAACCCAAAAAACTTCAATTTATCATCGCTCTTTTTCGATAATAATTTAACCAAAATATTCGAGCGATTTATTCATAATAAATAACTCGATCGCTCGATTCGCCTAAATCTATTTAATTAAAATCGCTTTTCTAAAAATACTCGATTTTGATTGATTTAAGTAATTATCACTCTTGACATTAAAAATTAACTTTTGCTCTATCTATTCCAATCGCGAATTCGTGAAAAACTCAGTAATTATAACTATTTAATCTTTGATTTTTACGAATAATTACTTAACTACAAGAGCGACGATTTTCTTGAAAAGACATAGCTTATTAAAATCATAAACGCCACAATAATTAACTTTATTTAAACGCTAATAATAATTATCGACATTTAATTCTCTTAGTGTTACCAATGATACAGGTCAGTAGGTCAAATTTTGTTTTTGTCTGTAATTCTGGTCACAATCGGTTTTGGTGATTAATTAAAAATCAACAACTATGGATATCTAATTTCAAAACTTAGATTTTCTTGATGTTATTAAAGGAGCGATAAATTAGTAAGCTAATGGCAACCGAAGATTTTTTTTACTATTTAAACAACTAAAACCAATATCGGATAATGTAATGAATAGTTGTTGAACTATAAAAAATAGAACAACATTAATTATTTTATGAATTAAAAAATATTGTAAAAAAATAATTGCATAATTAATATAGAAATACTAATACAAATTTATATTTTTATTTGTAAAAATATATTCTAAAATTCAAGCCCGATCTTTATTAAGTAGAAAAACCATAACAGCTAGCCCTAATAAAATAGATAGAGGTTTCCCACCAGCTAAAAATACTAGAATCAATATTCCTACAGAATCTTTAAAAACACCTATAAAAACAAGAAAATAATTTAGAAAAATCATAAAATTTTCTAAAAAATAATAGCTAAAAAATGGAGTAATTACTCCAATAATAATAGCTTTAATCGTTTGATTAGGGATTTTATTCAAAACTGAGTATAGTAGCAAGTAAATTAGCAAATCACCTATGGCAAAACTAAAATAAAATAAAAGTCCAGATAAATCTTGTGCTAGTTTGGAAAAGTTCATGTTTTTTTCTAACATATAAATAATGATTATATTTTAACTTTAAATATTAATATATAAAAAAATTTAAAAGTCAGGTTTATGATTTATATCGATGTTATTAAACATTTATTTTAAACTACAGTAGAAAAAAATATAAAAATGATTTTATATTTTTTATTTGATACATTCTTGTCAAAATTATCGACATTTATCTTTAGATTTGATATCAAAGTAAGAGAATAAATTCTTTTTATTCTCTCTCAACAAAATGTAGTTTTGTGTTGCAAAATTACTAACAATCTTCAATCGATTTTCTGAAAAATCATGCAAAATACCGAGACAATACTTCATCACCCAACCTTATCTAGTCAAGAAATTTTATTATTAACTGAAGCTGCTAAAGTAGCTTATGACAATCAAGCCTCACTACCAGGATGGAGTGTCATTACACCAGATTTGGTCAATCATGGATTGCCTCCGAATCTAATCACAGGGAACGCATACAGAAAACTCGCTCCCCCTCCTCCAATTATTCCTAATGACGCAGATGCTAACGCAACAGTTTTCAAAAATCAAGATACTCTTATACTGGCTTTCCGAGGGACTGAATTCAAGATTTTGGGAGACCCTAATTACTGGACACGAATGCTAGAGTTTTATGACTTATTTGACCCGCTTTTTCAAGCACTTGATAAGTATACTCAAGCTAATCCACCATCAAGAATATTAGTAACTGGTCATAGTTTAGGTGCTGCTATGGCTGATTTCTATATAAAAAATCACCCTAATACCGCTGGGATTTCCTACTCAGCAGTTTCTGTTGCCTCTCCACTAGCAAGCTACGATCCGGCAGATACTCGCATTCTTAACATCGGTTTTGAAAATGACCCAGTTTACGAAATTACTTCTGGTGATTTATTTGGTGTTCAGATTGGTGGAGCAGATAAAAATAATGCTACAACTAATCTTTATATCGATCTTGATGATAAAAATATCATATCTGTGCATAATCCAGAAAACTATATTTATGCTACGTCACGTATTTTTAACTCAGTTTATTACGATCGAATCAAGCGCGATAGCTTTGTCATTATTGACCAACTAAATTCAGCATTAAACGTTAGTGACGTATATCTAATTACAAATGAAGATGCTTTCATTTTGGGAGAAGATAATAAAGCGGATCGCATAACAGGCGATCGAAAAAACGATATTTTAGAGGGTCTTGGCGGTAATGATACACTAGCAGGTGATATAATCAATAGTCTTTCCATATCTGGTAATGATACCCTTGACGGTGGTGCTGGAAACGATGTACTAGAAGGTAAAGGAAAAAATGATTCATTAATCGGCGGTGCTGGAAACGATGTGCTTGACGGCGGGAAAGGAGATAGTGATGTTGCTGTCTTCTCTGATGATTTTGCCAACTATCAGTATTCAATTTCTACAGATCGAAAAACTATTACCTTTACTCACAATCTAGGAACTGACGGAACAGACACCCTAACCAACATCGAATTCGCCAGATTTGGTTACAACAATGGTCCTTCATACCTCGTTTCCCTACCCCTAGAAGACGGCCCGGAAACTCTAATAGCAGGGTTGAATGCTTTCTATAGTCCTACTCCCAATCCAAATGATAAAAATGAATTTGGTGTGGAATCACTAAAAATAGCAACTTCCATGCTAGATGGCAATGTCAACTATAAGTTCAACTTCTCCGCCATCCCTCTAGACACCCAATACAACATCGCCTTCATCATCGACACCTCAGCATCTATGGATGCGACGGAATTACAGCAAGCCAAAGACGCTTACATCAATCTCGCCAATCACTTCATCAACAATGGACTAGCCGATGTCAGCAACTTTGCCGTAATTTCTTTTAGTAAAAACGCCACCAGTTACGCCAACTTAACCGCCACTCAAGCGATTTCAACAATTCAAGGTTTGACAGCAACTACAGGTCTTGGTACTCAATATAACGACGCTCTTTATAAAGGACTAAATTTCTTCACATCTTCACCCTTAAAAGGCGCAACCAACCTTGCTTACTTCGCATCCGATGGTAAGTCTGTGGCTTACGATCATTACGATCCTTGGACTGGTGAGTTTTTATACCAAGATCCTACCTATCACCAAGATGCCAAGAATCTTAGAAGTGTTGCCAACGTTCAAGCCTTTGGACTCTACGATAGCAGCGATTCGGGTACAGTAATTCAAAGTCAGTTAGATTTCGTCGATTCCGATCACGCTGTTACACTAAGCAATGCTCCTGGATCGACAGCAGCCTCACAATTACAAACAGCATTAGGTAAATCGGGATTAATTAGCTACATCGACAAAATTGAAATACTTAAAGACGGTAACGTAGCTAAAACCATTCTACCCAACGAATTAACCGATAGTCCTTTAGGATTGAGTTATGAGGGTGAAATTGACGGTCTCAATGTAGACTTAAACGCACAAAACCAGATTACAGCCAAAGCCTATTTTACTAATGGTACTGCACCCGCAACACTAGATTCCAACGTTGCTAGTGGTTTAGAAGAAGCAACATCAGATCCCTTAACTAACATTGCTGCTGGTAGTGCTGGTAACGATGACATGATTTTATCTCAAATAGATCTCGGTGCTGATGGAGGTGTTGGAGACGATAAGATTATAGGTAACAGATACGCTAACCAGCTTAATGGCGGTGATGGTAAAGATAAAATTACTGCCTATGAAGGAAACGATACCATCACTCCAGGAAATGGCATCGATCGCGTCGATGGTGGCGATGGAATTGATACTGTAGTCTATGCAGATAAACAATTTAATGCGAATAATGCAAATATCGTTCGCCAAGTAAATAAAGCAGTCATCGTCAACAATGAAGACAATTTAGTTAACACTGAATATATTCAATTTTCTGATGTACGGATAGATGCCAATACCTTACAAGTCGTACCTATCCTCACAAGTCCAGATGTGACAATTACAGAAGGTGATGCGGGAACGAAAACAGCTCAATTTACTTTCAATCTTTCATCGGCAGCATCAGCAAACGTGCAGTTTTCTTACACCACTGTCGATGCAACGGCGTTATCGGGTTCGGATTATGTAGCCCAATCGGGACAAGTTACCATTCCAGTCGGACAGACAAGCGCCACTATTAACGTTACCATCAACGGCGATACTATATTCGAGCCTAATGAAGAATTCGGTTTAACTCTGTCTGGCATATCTGGAGCAACTTTTAAAGATAATCTGGCTGAATATAATGTTGCTGCCAAAATTGAAAACGACGATCCAGTTAACTATACACCTTTTAGCTTTGGTATTCCTAATACTGTAGTAACTACAAACGCCCCCAATCGAAGCATCAATCTTGCTGAGCTTTTTCTAGACATTGAAGATAGCACTAGTAATACTCCTCTTACCTATTCAATTCAAAACAATACCAACTCAGCTTTATTTGATGCAGTTACCATCGATGGGGCTAATCAAATTTTGCTTCTCGATTACAAAGCCAACACGACAGGCACTTCCGAGCTAACCATTCGCGCTACCGATAGTGGAGGTCTTTTCGTCGATACCACTTTTACCGTTTCCGCAATCGCCGCTACTAGCAATAACGATACCATAACTGGTGGTGACGGCAACGACTATCTAGATGGCAATCTCGGTAATGACAGTATCTCTGGATTGGCTGGAGACGATACACTTACAGGTGGTGCAGGAATTGATACCCTGATTGGTGGTGCTGGCGATGATGCCTATCTTGTCGATACCACCACCGATACTATTACTGAAAATACTGAAGAAGGAATCGATACCGTTTCAACGAGCGTTACTTATACTCTCGGTGCTACTTCTAACTTAGAAAATCTCACCCTGACTGGTAGCACTACGATTAACGGTACGGGTAACCAAATTGACAACGTAATAGTTGGCAACAGTGTTAATAACACTCTATCGGGCGGCGGGGGCGATGATACACTTACAGGTAGTGCAGGAATTGATACCCTCATTGGTGGTGATGGATACGATGTTTATAATGTCGATACAACTACCGATACCATTACAGAAAATGCCAACGAAGGTACAGACACGGTTGCAACGAGCGTTACTTATGGTTTGGGTGGTAGCTCTAACTTAGAAAATCTCACCCTGACTGGTAATAGTACGATTAACGGTACGGGTAACGCTCTTCACAACGTAATACTTGGCAACAGTGCTAATAACACTCTATCGGGCGGAAGTGGCTCAGATTCACTTACAGGTGGTGATGGTGTAGATACCTTGATTGGTGCTAATGGCAATGATTTTTACACTGTCGATACCGCTACCGATACCATTACAGAAAATGCCAACGAAGGTACAGACACGATTATTTCTAAAGTTTCTTATACTCTCGGTGCTAACATCGAAAACTTAAACATAATTGATAGCACTGCGATTAATGGAACTGGAAATACCCTCAACAATACCATTACTGGCAGTACTGGCAACAATGCTTTAACTGGTGGTGATGGCAATGATACCCTCGACGGTGCTGCTGGTAACGACACTTTAACTGGCGGTACTGGCA
>JBOFLQ010000257.1:0-9653 GCA_051657945.1 Xenococcaceae cyanobacterium
GGTAGGACGGGCATGACGATCGCTTTTATTATCGGCATAGGTACGAACTTTTTTGGCTATTGGTTTTCCGATAAGATGATTCTTAAGGCATACAAAGCGCAAGAAGTTACCGAAACGGAAGCACCCGAACTTTGGGGCATGGTTGCCAATCTTGCCGATCGCGCTCAATTACCAATGCCAAAAGTTTATATGATTCCTTCCAACTGAGATCTTGCACCATTGTCATTAACCGTCAGCGATTGAAATCGCTGCCTAATATAGAAAGTCGTCTAAAGACGACTAAAATACCTATCTAGTCGTCAAAAGAGCGACTTTTACTGTTAGCCTGGAGTTTAAACTCCAGGTGGTTATTAAGACTGATGCAAGATCTCAGTTCCAATCAACCTAATGCTTTTGCAACGGGACGAAATCCCGACAATGCCGCAGTTGCTGTTACTCAAGGTATAATGCAAATGCTCGATCGCGACGAACTAGAAGGTGTCATCGCTCACGAATTAGCTCATATCAAACACTATGATATTCTTACGGGAACGATCGCCGCAACAATTGCAGGAGCAATTACCTACATAGCACAAATGGCGCGTTGGATTCCCCTTGGTAGTAACAGTCGCGATCGCGGTAGCAATCCGATCGTAATTTTAGTCATGACAATGACAGCACCCTTTGCCGCTATGCTGATTCAAATGGCAATCTCGCGATCGCAACGCCTGCACGGAGTGCAATCGCGCGAATTTGGAGCAGATGCAGGTGGCGCGAAAATATGCGGTAATCCCCTCGCACTGGCAAAAGCATTAGAAAAACTGGAAATGGGCGCGCGATCGATCCCCATGGATGCTAGCCCGACTACCGCACATTTATTTCAAATCAGTCCTTTTAGCGGCGGCGGTTTTGCCAATCTTTTCGCTACCCATCCCCCGACAACGGAACGGATTCGACGCTTAGAAGCTATGGCAGGACAGGTTTGAGAACTCAAAAGTCAATCTCTACTCTTTAGCAATAATGGCTTCTATTTGGTCTTTATAAATGGCAGGAGCAATGGATAAAGCTTTTTCAAGCAAAGATTTGGCTTCTGTTTTTTGACCTTGTTCTTGCAAGACTAAGGCTTTGGAAAGTACGGGACGAAAATCTTTTTTGTCTTTGTCCTCTGCGCGATCGTAGATGGAGATCGCCTCAGCATAGCGTTTTTGTTGGGCATATACTTGCCCTAACAAAAGCTCGATGGAAGTTAAGTCGATCGGTTCGTTAGATAAGCGATCGTCTTTTTTGCTCTCAGAAGTAGTTGCTGCTGAGATTGCTTCTTGTAATAGACCGATCGCACCTTCAGGTCGATTTTGTGTGATTAGCAACTGTGTCATTCCCGCTAGAGATTTTAGGTCTAGGGGATTATTGTCAAGAATTTGTCGGTATGCAGCAGCAGAGCCTTCAAAATCGCCAATTTGTTGTTTTGCTTGAGCAAGCAAAACTGTATACTCTGTTAAATTATTGTTAATATTTGCTAATTTTTCTAGCGGCTCGATCGCTGCTTTGATGTCGCCCTGTTTGATACGTACATCCAGCAATCCTCTGAGTGCGGTATCATTATCAGGCTCACGCTCTAAAACTAGTTGATAGCCTTTAGCTTGAGACTCTAACTGAGCTTGCATTGGTTGAGAAAGATTAGAAATATTAGTAGAGCTAGTCTTGGTCAAAAATTGGTTGCTTTGAAAAAAGATGCTAGCTATGGGAAGAGCTGAAAACCCGAGTAATGCCAGCAAAGTTAAAATTAAACCAAAATACATCCAACGATTACGCTTTTGTTGCATTAGATTATTACCATCCCGATCGAGATTAAAAAGAATGTAAAGATAGCAGATTAACTTATTCTGCTAGTTGCTTGCGCTATCACTGAGATGATTTATCCTAAACATGGAAGCATCTTTTTGGAGCATATAATTTTCTATTCGGGCTATTTTAACCTGTTAATTTAGGTTCGACTCTCCCGAATTTTTTGACCTCAATGTCTCCGCCTCTAGTTATTATGAGTATGAATTTTGCTGTGAATCGGTCTTCCGAATTAAACCCTTCTCCCGATCGCCAGCCATCAGGAGCTGTTAATATGCCAAGTACGCCAAAACCTACTAAAAGAGATCGTTCGGAAATCCAAGATAATTTGCCAACTCCTGATGTCAATGTTGAGAGAGAACATCCCATTCCGTCTCCAAGTCATCCCAGACAATATCGAGCAATTGGTTTGATTCGAGGTAAGTATAAACTTTCTGGAGAACAATTAACACAGGGAACTTTAGAAATTGCTGATGGTACGCTTATTGAAGCTGTCTTGCTCGGACGTGTCATCAGTTTGCTCAAAAATCATTTAGACTTAGAACAAGAACATCTGTGGGTTGTTTATCCTCGAACCAAACAAGAGGAGGATGCTCTTCACGTTCAAATTGTTGGTGTTTGGGAACCTGAAACTTTAAGTAAAGATAAAGACAAGGAAAAAGTTGCTTCCGATGAATCAAAATCAGAACCAGAAGACGGTTTCTTTTCGATTCGAGGTGAAGTAATTTTCTATTCTCACGAAGATGAGGTAGCTATTGTCAAAATTAAGCAATTTCCCAAAAAAGAAGACGATAAAGTCAAGTTTTTTAAGCTTAAACTCAAGGGAACTTTCTCAGAAAAACCCATGCGTCACTTTTGGGATTTAAAAGTGCAGTTGGATGGTCAAACTCTCAAAATTGTAGAGGCGATCGATCTTGGTATGCTTCCAGTCAGAGGGAAGCCTAATTTCCGAAGAGGGGGGCCAGGACAAGGAAGAAAACCCTATTCACCAGGACAACGTCCTTATCGTCCATCTCCATCTGGTTCTTCTGAAGGAGGTTCTGGTGGTGTTTCTGGTTCAAAACCAATTCCTAAAGGCGACAGACCTAAACCTTCTAAACCTTCTAAGCCTTCTAAGCCTTTTAAACCTCAAAGTTAATTGGAGTGAATAGGGAGTAGGGATGAAGTAGCAAGTAGCAAGTAGCAATTAGCAAGTAGCAAGTAATAATTTGCTCCCTATTCCCTAATTAAAAGATCGGTATAATTATCATTAAAATTTTTAAAAATGAATGCTAGATTGATTTACGATCGAATTCAATCTTTAAAAATGATTTCACTTAAAAATGTTCTGATTGCAACTTTATTAATGTCTGGAACGGTCATAACTATTGGTGCAATTACTGCGATGAGTAGTAATGCTTTATTTGCTAATATGCCGATTACGCCGGGAGTTGTTGATGCAGACTAAAATTATGGGCTTAAATTACAGATTAAAATATTTAGTTAAGGGATGAAAAACAGAATCTAAATAGTTAAAATTTAAGCGATCGCTTTGAGTAATTACAGTATGAATGGGTATTAATTCAACGACACAATTGCTGTAGGCGATCGCTGACAAACTTTTTACAAAATTTGGAGTCCAAATATTTTCGCAAACGGGTATTTTTTGAGTTTGCAAATAATTTAAAAGTTGCGATCGCGCTATTCCTGGTAATATTCCTATTTCTAACGATGGAGTATACCAGCAACTATCTTTATAACCCCATAAGTTACCCGTACTAGTTTCTAACCAATTGCCGCGATCGTCTATTAATATTGCTTCTAGTGCGTCTAGTTTTTGTGCTTTTTGTAGGGCTAAAATTGCACCTAAGTAATTACCGGTTTTGTGTAGGGGTTGCGATCGCTGAAATAATATATCTTCTGCAACCCATGCTGTAATTCCTTGTTTTTGGCGATCGTCTAGATCTTCTGGTAAAGTGCGTCCTGTAATTAATTCTCTTCCATCTGGAAATATTGCTATTCTCAAGACGGGGAAATAGGCGGATAATATTTCTGCACCTCGTTGTAATCGATCCCAGTCTGGTGATTGCCAATTAAAAGTTTTTAAGCTATGGCGTAGGCGATCGCAATGTGCTTTCCAGTTGGTTAATGGATGAATGAGCGATCGTTGGTATAGTCGCATTGTGGTAAATACTGTCGCGCCATAAAGTAATGCGGGATCGTTGATGTTTAGTTCTAGAGTGGTTTTTTTGATTAATTGACCGTTATACCAGTACATTATTTCGCGCAGAGGCGCAGAGGCGCAGAGGAGTTAATAAGAGAGGATTAGAGGTTTGAGGGATTGCTTTTTTCTTGGCAATTTTCTAGGTATCGATGCAAATATTCGGTGACTATGCCGTGTAATAATAAATTGCGAGATGCGGCAAAAGGACTGTTTGGTGCTAGGATGTGTCGGTTTGTAATTAAATGATTCCAGCTAGTATCGTTGATGATTTTGCTAATATAAATGCCAAAGTTTTCATCAAATTGTAGTGATAAAACTGCTCTAGCAAATTCATCGCTAGTCAAACATAGAGAATAGAAGATTTTAAATAGTTCGATCGCTGATTCTAAATCTAAAATTCTCAGCCATTTTTTAGTTTTGAAATTAATATCTATTCTAACTGGTTGGATACTATTAAAATTTAAATCTCTTTTTTTTATTTCGACAAGCCAGTTAGGATTTTTATTTTCGGCTTGATGGTAATCGTAGATAAAGTTATATAAGATTAAATCGTGTTCTAAAAAAGCATTTTTGGCTAAATCGTTAACCGTACGAGGATAAAGTTGAGATTTGGCAATGTTAAGGTCGGGGCCGTTATCGATTAAAAAGTTGATGATATTAGAACCGATACAAATATGACGGACGATTAGATAACAAGCTTCTGGTGAAACAAAATTATCTAAAAAAAAAGCTGCCGATCGATGCATGAATGTATAAGCACGAAATTGGAAAGGTAGTATTCGCTTGAGCGTCATAATTATCGCTAGGCAAATATTGGCAACTATTTTGATGGGAATTAATAAATAATTGCGCGTCCAATTTTGTAAGTCTTTGATAGTATAAGCTTTAGCAATTGAGTCGATGGGGATGGCTCGATCGATATCTAAAATATCCCAAGTATTAGGATTTTGGCGATTGTAAGGTTGGCTTCGATCGAGTTTATTATTAATTGAAAAATTGGATGATTTCATGATTCGATTTCCTCTAATTGCATGGCGTATAAACGAGCAGTAATTCGAGCGTTTTTTACAATACGTTGGGCAATTTCTGGAGTCATCCATTCAGCATTAATAATTGCTTCTAATTTTTCAAGATGGACGCGATCGCCCTTGCTGTGATAGCCTAAAAAGGACACTTGTTCGTCTGTTAAATTGAGTGTTTTTTTAATTAATGATGCCCATTTTCCTGCCATTTGATTTCCCAATCCTTCGATAATAAAAATACTGCCAATTAAATCGACAGGATTTTCTCGCGAAGCTCGATCGAAAATAAAAGAAGATAAAGCTTCCGAACCGATATTTTTTTGTGCGGTAACGATTTCTTCTAATTTTCCTCCTACTGAAACATAATTTCTTTCTAACATTTGAAAGTCTCGATGTTCTTCTTGGGCATGACCGATAAATGTCGATCGCAAGTGAAAATCGACCATGTTAGATGCTGCACGGGCGATCCATCTCGCTCCTTCTACTACTTGAGGGCGTAAATTTCGTAAGAGTGCTTTATAATCTTCTAGGGTAAATTCTCCTCGTTCTAGTTTGCGAACGATCGATACCGAATGCAAGCGGCGATCGAATTCTAACCAAACTGATGTTAATTCCCTTAATAATTCGGCGGCGGTAGAATTGTTAGTATTTAAATTATCTACGGGACTTGATAAGGTAGATTGTTGAGGTTTTTGGTTTTGGAAGGTAGAAAGAGCAATTCGATCGGTTGCTTCAACTACTTTTAACATCATGTATGCTGTTGTATAGCGTCCGCTTTCTGGTACAAAGCAAAAAATCTTTTCTCCTGGCTGTAATTTTTTAGAGTTAAATAATTCTTCTAACATTAAGTAAATAGACGCACAACCAGTATTTCCTCTGGTGTAGAGATTGGTAAACCATTTCGACTCATTCACCATACAATTTGCTTTTTGCAGCAAATCGATTATTTGACTGCGGAAGAAATGAGAAGAATAATGACACAAAAACCAGTCGATTTCTTGAGTATTTATTTTTCCCAGTTGAATTAATTTCAACCAACCTTCTACGCCTAATTTAATTACATCTTCTAATCTTCTAATGTCTTGACGCAGATCGATCGCCCCTGCTGCTGCTGCTTCTGTATACGATCGATAGTCCATCCAACTTTTTTTACCCGTAATATCTTCCGTTCCTGCATACATACACAAGGGGTAAGCATTAGCATGAGAAATTAATTCGATCCACTCAATTTCTAAGCTAATACCATTATTTTTAGGACGATCTTGAATTAAAAATGCTCCCGCACCATCCGATAGCATCCAACGTAAAAACTCTGTGTCGAAAGGTAATTTTTCACCATTTTTAATTTTGTCTTGCACTTCAAATTTAGTATTAATAAATAAACGAGAAGCTAATTCAGAAGCAACCGCGATCGCGTTTTTTCTTTTACCTAATTGAATTTGAGCGCTAGCATAATTTAGGGCAGCTATCCCCGCACAACAAACGCCTTGAGTAGAGATAATTTCTAAAGGAGATAATTCGGGTAATTCTCCATGTACCATGCTAGCAAAACTTGGTATGAGTAAATCTGACCAACTAGTAGCACAGGCTAATAAATCGATCGCTTCTGGTTCTAAATTAATCTGTGAAATAGTATCTTTAACTGCATAAGCTGCCATTTCACTATTACGATAGGTAATATTTTGTTGGCTATCTAATGCGTAATATCGCTGTTTAATTCCGTTGCTTTTTAAAATACGATTTTTGATTTTTGAAGCAGAATTATTGATTTTGCCTAAAAATTCTTCCATGCGATCGTTGTCGATCGCATTTCCTGGTAAAAATTTACCGATGCTGTTAATAAAAGCGCCAGTCATATAAAAATTAAAAAATGATTGAATTTGATGTTTTTAAGGTATCAATAATTTTATTTGGCTCGACATTAAGTTGTGACAGTTTGCTCGATTGTCTGTATTAAGTTAGTTAGTCAGCGATTTCGATCGCTGTCTTATAAATAAATTCATCTTTAGATGACTGGATCGATATTTACTAATCGCTGTGGAAATTATTTTTATGGCAATTATTGAGACTGGTGCAACATTTCAGTATCGATCGTCTATAAAAATCTTTTAAACGCTTATCTTAAATTGAGAAAGATTTGTTTGAATAAAAATCATTCTTTAGCTAGATTATTTTTCGATCGATAGTAATCAATCGAAAAATAAAAGTGATTTAAAACACTAATATACTTCTTTGGTTAGAATTATTGCTGCATCAATATTGATATTGTTTACCTATTAGTTAAATTCGAGTAATAAATAAATAATTTAAAGTTAATTTTATTTCTATTTATTCTCGAAAATATTGAAAAACCAAGGATAAAAATTATGCTTGACAAAAACAACAACGATACAAGCTCGATTAATGAAGAAGAAGCTATTTATGTAGATGGCTACGATCGTAGTAGGTTTATAGAATATAGTGTTCGACCAGAACGACAGATAATAACAGAAAATAATAATACCGCGATTGGATTGATACTAGGATTTGCACTCGTAATCTTAACTGGATTGGGAGTTACTGCTTTTTATGCGATCGATCGAAGCAACCAGACAACTATACCTGTTAATAATTCACAAATAGCTAAACCAGAACAAGAAAAGCCAGAAAAAGAAACTACAATTATCGAAAGAACGATCGAAAAAACTCAAGAAGTTCTTCCCGTACCTCAATCGCAGCCAACCGAGTCTATTCCTACCAATTCTCAGTCTTCTGAAAAACCAATTAATATTAATGTTCCTGTTATTGGCGAAACGATAAAGCCACCAACAAGCGATCGACAAGAACAAGAAAATATTCAACCTCAAGTTCGACAAGAACCTACTCAATCTCAAACAGAACAACAAGATCGAGAGAATAAAACTGAGCAAAATAGCTCCGAACAAACACCACAAAATTTAGAGCAAAACTAGCGATTGCTCAGCCTGTACTTCCGTGCAATCGTACTTTATATATTTAGCAAGATTAATATTAATTTAGCGGGTTATCTACCCGCATTTTTATTGCAGATTTTATTACCAACTACATCCTTTTACAGCAATAGAGAAAATTCGATTGCGATTGAAAAGTATTATAAGTAAGGTGTGTAAAATCGAAGAGGGTGTAGAGAGTGAATAAAATTTTGTGGCTAAAAGTTTGGGCGATCGCAGCAATTCAAGCTTCAATTACTTTAACTTGGGTAGTTTATAATCTTTATTTTGTCGATTTATTAGTTAAAAATTTTGGCTTTAGCAAAGAATTAGCTACTTTATTATTAGTTGTCGAAAACGGATTAGAAGCAATAATCGAACCAATTTTTGGAGCATATTCCGATCGCCAGAAACAAAATTTAGGTACTCGCATTCCCATTATTAACATTGGCATAATTCTGTCATCGGCTTTATTTATCGCCATTCCTGCCTTAGTTATTTTTGTCGATCCGCAAACAATATGGCGTTGGACATTACCCGCGATCGCTGTTACTTGGGCTTCAGCAATGGCAATTTTTCGCTCTCCAGCTATGGCATTATTGGGCAATGCCGCACCCAAAGATAAATTACCGCAAGCAGCTAGTATTTTAACTTTGGTCGGTCAATTAGTTGGTGCATTTCGCTTTGATGTTTATGGAATTATTGTTGGTTTGGGTGCTAATTTTGCCTTTGCGATCGGCTCTTTCTCTTTACTAATTGCCGCAGCCTTTTTACGTTTGGTTTATCCTCCCCAACCGCGATTAAAAATAGAAGAAGAAACACCTGCGATCGCATGGAATCTTTTGTTTTTAATTTTGGGTACTGGTTTCGGTATTGGCTGGGGACTTCGTTTTTTAATTCCTAGTATTAATAAAGTTTTGGCAACTCAACTAGAAACAGGTGAAGTTAAATTAGCAATGACTTTAGTATTTATAGCTTTGGGTTTAAGTGCCTTGCCAGCAGGAAAAATAGCCACTGCGATCGGCAACTTTAAAGCTATCTTATTAGGAATAATAGCAACAATAATATTCTTACAATTATTAGTATTGAATAATAATAACTTAATTATTTTTTCGCTCTTAACAGCAATAATTTTTAGTTTTAGTTTGGTACTTAACGGAATAATTCCCTTTGTCCTCAACATAACACCAGAAACCTATACTGGCTTAGGCACGGGCATGTATTTCGCTGGTTTGACCGCATCATTCAGCTTATTTGAGATATTTTTAGCTAAATTCGGCGAAATTACGCCAACGACGGGAGCAATGGGCGCAGCGATCGCACTGTTGTTAACTTTTTTACTAATTATTTTGAGTATGCAGAAGAAAGAGGGGTTAGGGGTTAGGGAATAGAGAGTAGGGTGTGGGGGGGTGTGGGAGGTGTGGGGGGTGTGGGGAGTGTCGAGAAAAGTAGCAAGTAGCATGTAGCAAGTGTGCCGCGTAAAATTTAAAAAACGGCTGTTACCTTCTGCCCTCTGCCCTCTGCCCTCTGCCCTCTGCCCTCTGCCTTTTGCCCTCTGCCCTCTGCCCTCTGCCCTCTGCCTTTTGCCCTCTGCCCTCTGCCCTCTGCCCTCTGCCTTTTGCCCTCTGCCCTCTGCCCTCTGCCCTCTGCCTTTTGCCC
>JBOFLQ010000258.1:0-26863 GCA_051657945.1 Xenococcaceae cyanobacterium
CTTAACCATTCTTGATAAGCTTGAGGAGTGTTATTCATTCGCGATCTGTGGATGATTTTTTCTTGGCAGTTGTAATTGCTTATATGTTGATTTTACTTCTCTAAGTCCCTAAATCTTAAAATCATACCCTTGAAAGGGATAGGGGATAGGGAATAGGGGAAATTAATTTTTACTTGCTACTTGCTACTTACCCCGTTGCCCGTTGCCCGCGATGCACTGAGCAGTTCGACAGGTGAAACAGTGAGCCTGTCGAACTGCTCACTGTTCCACTTGCGTTGCCCTGAGCAAGTCTGTGGGTCGAAGTGTTGCCCGTTGCCCTATTCCCAGTGCAGCGATGCCCGATGTCCATTGCTATTAAATTCTTCTACGGTTTGTTGCGATAAGTCATGCTCGGTCATTGCTTCTAGTATATTTAAAGGTATGGTAATATGATGCGCCCCTGCTATTAGTGCTGCGGCTGCTTCTTCTGGAGATTTTAAAGAAGCTGCCAAAATTTCTGTATTACTGTCTTGAAGAATGGCCGCCATGTCTTTTACTAATGCCAAACCATCGCCTAATAACCTAGTAGCTCGATTGACATAGGCGATCGCATATTTTGCTCCAGCTTCTTTAGCTACTGCTGTTTGTGCCGCGCTATAAATAGCCGTCACCGAACAAGTAATTTCTTTGCTAAGAACGGATACAGCTTGAAAACCGATTTTGGTGGCAGGTATTTTTAAGACGGTTCGATCGCCAATAATTTCAAAAGCGCGTCTTCCTTCTACCAGCATTGCTTCTAAATCTCTAGCCATCAATTGATAGTAAAGTTCGCCTGTGGTGAGCGCGGCTAGTTTTTTTAGGGTGATTTCTGGCGACAAGTCGCTTTTAGCAAGCAAAGTCGGATTGGTAGTAATACCTTTAACCCATCCCAGCGCGATCGCTGTTTGAGCTTCATCAATTAGTGCTGAATCGAGATAAATCATGATTGGTTGTTTGTTTTAATTTGTACTTTGGTATTAGAAAAAGTTATGACGATCGATCGAGGCGAACTAAAGTAAGAAATCCATAAAATGTGACTGTTGACTATTTTAAGAGTTATGAAACTTAAATACTTTGCCTTATTATTTGCTATCTTCTCTACCTTCTCGATCGATACAGAAATATTGCAAGCCCAGCAACCAAGTCAAGAACGAACTTCTCGTATGGAAAAAATCGGTCTGACAACAGAACAAAAAGATCGAGTTGCTCAAATTAGAAATAATACTCGTCAGCAAATTGAAGGTATTTTGACAGACGAACAAAAATCTCAATATCAAAATGAGATCGCCGCAGGCAAAAAACCAAGAGAAGCAATGCGATCTGCCAATCTATCAGCAGAACAAAAAGAAAAAATTAAAGGCATGATGCGATCGCAGCGCGAGCAAATTTCACAACTCCTCACTCCCGAACAAAAACAAAAATTACGCGAACAGCGCGCCCGTAAAAGTTAGGTTAAAGAAAACTCTAATTCTCACTTCTGAAAGAGAGCGGGAATATCTTTTTACCCTCATAATTTAACTAGAGTCGCGATATCCGATCGTCTCATCTCGATTGAGAAAAATATGAAATTAGATCGAAAGGCACTGACTAACGATCGATACAAAGTTCCAGAAGTTAAGCAAAAAAAGACACATCGTTGGTTGCTGGGTTTGCTTTTTCTTGGTCTTTTGTTTGGAGGCGGTGTTTTAACTTATCGGCAAGTGTCAGTAAATCAGCGTCAAGAAGCTCAAAAAAAAATTCAGACTGTTTCTGTCGAAAGAGTTAGTTTGCCAATTACGATCGCTGCTAATGGCACGATTAAACCAGAGCAACAAATCAATGTCTCCCCAAAAACTGAAGGTAGATTAAAGATTTTGCTCGTTAAAGAAGGCGATCGCGTTTCTAAAAATCAAATCCTTGCTTATATGGACGATTCCGATTTACAAGGGCAATTTTTACGTGTAAAAGGCGAATTGGCAGCAGCAGAAGCAAATCTGCGGAAAGTACAAATTGGCAATCGTCCTGAAGAAATTGCTCAAGCCAGGGCGCGCTTACAGAGTGCTTTGGCAACTCTAAATCGAGCCGAAGACGAATTTCAACGCAATCAACAAATTTTCCAGCAAGGAGCAATTTCTCAGCAAACTTTAATTCTGAAGCGATCGGAACGAGATAACGCACAAGCAAGCCTACTTGAGGCACAAGAAGCTTTAAATTTATCTCAGGCTGGTTCTCGCCAAGAAGATATTGATGCAGCTAAAGCTCAAGTTTTACAAGCAAGAGGCAATTTACAAAATATTCAAACACAACTAAACGATACCATTATTCGCGCCCCTTTTAGCGGTGTAATTAATAGAAAATATGCCGATCCTGGCGACTTTGTTACGCCGAGAACTTCTAGTAGCGAAGTTTCCTCCGCTACTTCTTCATCAATCTTGTCTCTAGCTGCTAACAATCAAGTGGTAGCAGATGTGGCAGAAAGTAGTATCGCTCAAATTAAATTGGGACAAACAGTTAATTTCAAAGCTGATGCTTACCCAGGCAAAACTTTTCAGGGCAAAGTAACTCAAATTGCTGTCGAATCGACTGTTAAGCAAAACGTGACTAGTTTTGAAGTTAAAGCGGCGATCGTCTCCGATCGAGAAAATTTACTACGATCGGGCATGAATGTCAATGCTGAATTTCAAGCTGGTAAATTACGTGATGCTTTGGTCGTTCCTACCGTCGCGATCGCCCGTCAGCCAGATGGTACTGGCGTGTTTGTCGCCAAAGAAAACGATCGACCCGATTTTTTAGCTGTAGTTACTGGTATTACCGTTAATAACAAAACCGAAATTAAATCTGGATTGAAAGGCAATGAGCGAGTTTTTATCAGCTTTCCACCTGGATTTAGAAAATTATCTCAACCAAGAGGACTTCCTGGTTTTGGTGGCAGGTAATTAAGTAATGAGTAATGAGTAATGAGTAATAAGTAATAAGTAATAAGTAAGAAATCGCCATCAACGATGAACCATAAACCATGAACAAAGTTTCTTTTTTAGAAATTATTTCGATCGCGATCGAGGCTTTATGGAGTAATCGATTGCGTACTGTATTAACGATGCTGGGTGTAATTATTGGTATTGCTGCGGTTATTGGAATTACTTCTGTGGGACAAGGAGTTCAAAAATCTACCGAGCAACAAATTCAAAGTTTGGGTACAAATGTGATGACGGTCTTAGCTGGTGCTTCTCGAAGTGGTTCGATTAGTCAAGGAACTGGTTCTGCTTCAACTTTAACATGGGAAGATGCTAAGGCGATTATCTCTCAAGCACCAGCCGCCCAAGCTGTTTCTGTATTCTTACAGCGACAAAATCAAGTTAGTTACGCCGAAGAAAATACTTCAACTTCGGTAATTGGTACGGATTTAAATTATCCCGATGTCAGAAATACTTATCCGCAATTCGGACAGTTTTTTACTCAAGAAGATTTGGATACTGCTAAATCGGTGGTTGTCTTAGGTTCTAAAGTTAGAGACGAACTTTTTACAAATGCTAAAAATCCTTTGGGAGAAGAAATTCGCATCCAAGGAAAAAGTTATCAAGTTATCGGTGTAATGGAAGCAAAAGGTTCGAGTGGCGGTCAAGACCAAGACGATCGCGTTATTATTCCTTTAACTAACATGTCGGCGCAACTAGTCGGTAATAATGCTATATCGGGTATTGCGATTACGGGATTTAATTTAAAAGCTAATAATGAAAGCGAGTTGGAAGCAGCACAATTTCAGGTAACTAATTTATTGCGCTTGCGTCACAATATTTATCCACCCGAACTCGATGATTTTCGCATTATCAATCAAGTCGATATTCTCAATACTTTTACTAACGTCGTCAGCTTATTTACCGTAATGGTAGTAATTATTGCTGGTATTTCTTTGTTAGTTGGCGGTATCGGTATTGCTAATATTATGTTGGTGTCGGTAGTAGAAAGAACGCGAGAAATCGGCATTCGTAAAGCTGTGGGGGCGACTAGTTCGGCAATTTTACAGCAGTTTTTAGCAGAGGCGGTAATGGTTTCTACTGTTGGCGGTGCTATTGGTATTGTTTGTGGAATCGCGATCGCAGCGATCTCTTCGACTATTTTTAAATTTCCTTTGGTTGTTTCGATTTGGTCGATCGTTCTCGGTTTTGGACTTGCTTGTATCGTAGGCTTACTGGCTGGAGTCATCCCCGCTAGAAATGCTTCCAAATTAGATCCGATCGCTGCACTTAGAAGTGAATAATGAAGAGCTAAAATAATAGTTTTAGTCGGCAAAAACAACAATGGTTAAATCTCGATCGACTGGGCTATTTACAACACATTGAGCTTTAATTTGAGAGCGCATTTCTAGGTCTGGAATTTGATTGGTAACGAAAGTAATTTGCTCCAGATCGAAATTATCTTCTGAGAGACGATCGGCTAATTTATTCATTTGACCTTGATTACCAGGATCTATCCTAATTGCTAACAGTTGATTATTAACATCGTCTAGATTCAAAGAACTAGTAGGTAGTGCTAATACCAATTCATAATTATTACCAATACCATTGTTATTTTTGCAGTGAAGCTTCTTTTCAGTTGCAGCACTTGCTAAGAAAGTTAATTGGTGTCCTATTAAGCAAATACCGACAATTAAAGTACTACTAATTTCAATTTTTTTAAACATAAGTTCGATTTTTTTTATATGTTTTATTTATTTTCTTGTTATGTATATTGCCATGCCAAATTTAAAGTTAGAATAAAGTTCGAGTATTTTTCTATTTATTTTTAATAAAGTTTTTGGAAATTTACTTACGTTTGTACCGATCGATTAAAACAATAATTAAATAATATTTGCCGCTCAATTTATCGATCTAGCCCAATTTCAAACACTACAGACAAAGTTAAATCATTCTTGCATATATATATTTTTAGCAAAAGATTCGCTCCCGATAAACCCAACATAAATAAAAAAGATGGAATCGTCGAAATAAAATTTGACTGGTAGCAAAAAAAAATGATCGTACTAGAATCAATTACCAAAACATACCGCTTGGGCGAGGTTAAAGTACCAGTCCTCAAAGGAATCGATCTTTTTATCGACGAAGGGGAATATGTCTCAATTATGGGCGTATCTGGTTCGGGTAAATCTACTTTAATGAATATTATCGGCTGTCTCGATCGCCCGAATAGCGGACAATATTATTTAGAAAATCGAAATCTCTCTACATTTAACGATGACGAGTTAGCTTATGTTCGCAATCAACGCATTGGTTTTGTCTTTCAGCAATTCAATCTTTTACCTCGCGCGACAGCTTTAGAAAATGTGATGTTACCAATGGTTTACGCTGGCGTACCCAAAGCTAAACGTCAACAACGGGCGATCGAAGCGTTAAAAAGAGTAGGATTAGAAAATCGTCTCTATAATCGTCCCAATCAACTTTCAGGCGGACAACAACAAAGAGTCGCGATCGCCCGCGCTTTAGTAAATCGTCCTGCATTAGTTTTAGCTGACGAACCTACAGGTGCGCTAGATACGGAAACTTCTGAAGAGGTAATGGCTTTACTAACAGAATTGAACGACCAAGGTATTACCATTGTCATCGTTACTCACGAGCCTAGTGTTGCTAAGCAAACGAAAAGAATTATTCGCGTTAAAGATGGTGAAATTCTCAATTAATGGAAGCAGAAAATCAACCGTGTATTTTCTAGAAAATTGTAGGTTGACGTAAAACCTATTGCTAAAACGATCGAATTAGTATTTAAGAGGAAACATCTAATAAGTGCGATCGCACTTGGTAATTTATCAAAATTTTTGAAACTACGAGATTATTGATTTGTTATTAATAACTTAGTTTTAGCAAAAAATTCTCTTTTAACGATCGGCAATATTGAGAATTATTATTAACACGATCGAGCCTTATTATTATGACTAAAAAATTTATCTGTATCTTTATTTTTAAATTTATTTATTGTGTTAATTTATTAACCAATAATACTTATGTTATCGATCGATGATAAGTTTTCGTAAACTTCACCGGACAATTGCACCAATTATTTTCTTACCTTTATTGCTTAGTGCTATTACTGGTTTGGGCTATCGATTGGGAAAAAATTGGTTTGGTATGTCCGCAGATTTTGGCGATCTTATGATGGTGTTTCATCAAGGAGAATTTCTCGGAAAACCACTCGTACCAATTTATGTTTTATTAGTTGGTTTGGGCATGTTGGGAGCGATCGTTACTGGTTTGAGTATGACTAAGATTTTTAGCCGCGATCTCCCTTTGGGAGTACTTCGTAATCGCCCTAAAGATTCAAAATCAGATTTTACTAAAATTCACCGCATTTTAGCACCAATTACTTTTTTACCTTTAGCAATTAGTGCTATTACAGGAATAATTTATCGACTTGGTAAAAGTTGGTTTGGTATGTCCGATTCACAAGCTGCTATTTTTCTTAGAATTCATCAAGGTTCTTACTTAGGTAGTTTTTTTAAATCGATCTACATATTGTTAATTGGTTTGGGATTGATAGCAATGTTAGTAACGGGAATCAACATGACGAGAATTTTTCGTCAGCGCGATCGAGAACAAGTTTAAGATCGCTTTTTCTTGGAAATTTTTCAGCTTTTTTCTGTGTGTTTATCCTGATTTAGTTATGTTATAGAAAAAAAGCGATCGTCTAATATTGTTTCAAGGCGATCGAATATCGAATGGAACTATTAATATATCTATAAAGTTTGAGTATTGTTCGTGATTATCTCGATCGAGTCGAGTCGATCGATAAATCAAATTTATCCTACTCTTCTAAATAATTTCTCTATTTCACTGGTAATTCTAGTTCAGCAAAATAGCGATAATATTTTTTTTGAGGTTAAGTTAAAAGTAGAAAATCGATTGAACCCTAAAGCTTAATTCCTAATACCTGAGTATGTGCGCCTCTAGCCTGGGTAACACCGATCGTCCGTTCGGAGGCTTCAATCATGGGACGGCGCAAACTAACTACAATAAATTGTGCTTGTTCGGCTTGTCTTTTAACCATTTTTGATAGCTTTTCTACGTTTGCACCATCTAAGAACATATCGACTTCATCGAATGCATAGAAAGGAGAAGGACGATATTTTTGAAGAGAAAATATAAAACTCAAAGCGGTTAAAGATTTTTCTCCCCCAGACATAGAACTAAGTCTTTGTACTGGTTTTCCTTTGGGATGAGCGACTAAATTTAAACCACCATTAAAAGGATCTTCGGTGTCGTCTAATTGTAAGTAACCGTCACCATCTGAGAGTGTAGCAAAAATACTTTGAAAGTTTTCATTGACTGCATCGAATGCTTCTTTAAATGCTCGACAACGTAGAGTAGTAAACTTTTCAACTCGAAGTAATAATTCTGTTCTTTCTGCTTCTAAGGTTGCTAATTTTTCTGATAGCTCTTGAAGGCGATTCTGATTTTTTTCATATTCTTCTAGCGCCAACATATTGACTGGTTCCATTGCTTCGAGTCTTTTTTGTCCGCTGCGAATTTCTTTTTGAATTTTTTCTAAAATACCAGTCAAATTATCGAACCCAATCGTTCCTTCTTCATCGCCATCTTCAGAAGTGAATGATTCGGGAAAGTCAGGTAATGGATCTGGAAGTTCGGCTCTTTGTGTTTCTATTTGCTCTTGTAAGCTTTGAAGATTATCTTGTTTTTCTTGTTGGGTTTCTTGGATTTTTTGTAGTTGCCAAGATTTTCTTTGTTGCCGATCTTGTAATTCTTTTAAATTGGCTTCCACTCGATCGCGCTCTTTTTTTGTTTCTCCTAATTTTCCTGATAACCGTTCTAGTAAAGTTTCGGTTTCTTTAATTCGATCGTTTAATTCTAATAGTTCGGTGTTGAGTGTCGATCGCTGAGTTTGGTTATTAGAATTATTTCTTTGATATTCTTCTAAACGATGATTCGATTCAGCAATTTTTTCTTCGGTTACTTTTAGTTTTATTTCTAAATCTTTAAGCTGGTTTTCTACCGTACGTAAATCTTTTTCTTTATTCTGCGACTCTACTTCTTGGGCTTTAATTACAGTTTGAATTTGCTGCCATTCACTATGAGCGTGAGATTCTTCTAACTCTGTCAAACGTTGTTGATAGTTTTGTAAGTTCGCTTCGCGAGCTGGAATTTCTTGCGATATTAATTGCAAGCGATCGCGCACATTTTTCAATTCTCGATCGTTTTTGAGAAGTCGATCGTTTAATTCTTCTTGTTGCGAAGATAGGCGTTGAATTTCTTTTTGTAATTGTTCCCAACGTAATTGTTGTTCTCTGCCTTTTTGTCTGACTTCTGTTAATTCCTGTGTTAATTGCTTGACTAGTTCTGACTTATGTAGAATTAATTGTTCTGTATGTAGTAAGATTTGGTCTATTTCTGCCAAACGCTGTCTGAGGATGTCAATCTCTTTCGAATCGCTACTAGTAGCCGTACCGAAACGCAAACTCGATCGAGAAGATACGCTTCCTCCTGTCATCGCGCCACTAATTTCTAGTAATTCTCCATCTAGAGTGACGATCCGATTCTGTCCTAGATGGCTGCGTGCTTCTTGAAGGCTGCCAAAAACCACAGTACCACCGAAAACATAGGCGAAGATATTTCGATACTGAGGCTGACAATTAATTAAATTAACTGCCAAATCGAGAAAACCTCTAGCATGACGCAACGAACTAGTATCTTGATGACGCGGCGCTTGAATTTTGTTGAGAGGTAAAAAGGTTGCTCGTCCTGCTCTTTGTTGTTTTAATAATTCAATTCCTGCCGCCGCAACGCGATCGTCATCGACAACAATTTGTCCCAAACGTCCCCCAGCAGCTATTTCTAATGCTAATTGATATCTAGGTTCGACTTGTCCCAATTGCGCGACTATACCGTGAACTCCAGATAAGTTAGAATTTAAAATTAGCTGAGTGCTATAAGTACCCTGGGCTTCTTGTTGGGCGTGTTTGGTGGCTTCTAATTTATCTAATTCTCTTTGCTTATCTCTTTGTTCTTTTTGTAAGCGTCTTTGAGTATCTATTTGAACGGTTCGTTCTTGTTCGGCGATCGCTAAGTTTTCGGCTACAGATTGAATATGTGTTTCGGATGCTTTAGATTGTGCTGATAAATTTTCAGCATCGGTTCGTTTGTCATTTAATTCGGTTTCTGTAGCCGTTAATTGTTCGCTTTCTTCAGATATTTTTTGCTGTAGCTGATTTTGACGTTCGGTTAGTTTCGCCTGTTCGGTACGTTGTGGATTGAGTATTTTTTGCAGTTCGGAAACTTGACGACTTAGCGCGGCTTGTTCCTGTACCCAAGCTTCAGAAGCAGTCGCGATCGCGTTGGCTTGTTCTCTAGTTTTTTCTAATGTTTCTCTGGCTAAGGTATAGTTTCGATAGAGATGGGGAATCGTTTCCGTTTCAATCTTCTTTTTATCTCGATCGATTTTATTTAAATCCTGTTGATATTGTTCCAGTTCGTAATGCTGTCGCTCGATCGCGCGATCGGTTTCTTTGCTGTTATTCTCTAATTCCTGTTGTCTTTGCTGTAATTGACTTCGTTTGGCTTTTTGTGTAGCCAGTTGAGAACTAACAGATAAATGTTCCTCTTCTCCCAATGCCTTTACTTGAAAATTGAGTTGTTCTAAACTTATGGTATTTTGAGATATCTCTTTATCTAAATTCGTTAATTGCTCTGTCAGTTGAGTTGCTTCGGTAATATTGCCGCTAATCTCTGTTTGCAATTGTTGATGTTTTTGTTGCAGCGATCGCCAAACTAAAACAATTTCCCACTGTTGTTTTTCTTGAACTTTAACGCGTAATTTTTGGTATTTCTCAGCTTTAATCCGATCTTCAGCCAAGCGATCGCGATTGTTAACCAATTCTTGCTCGATAATGTGAAAACGTTCTTCTCTTTCTCGAACCGACTCCAAAGTTTTTCTGGATTGTTCGATTTTGCGATCGAATTCTGCCACTCCTGCCAACTCATCGATGATTTCTCTTCTCTCCCGCGAATTCATCGTAATAATACGGGTAACGTCCCCTTGCAAGACGACGTTGTAACCTTCTTGATAAATTCGCAAACGACCTAAATGTTGTTGCAGTTCGTTGTTAGTACAAACTTGACCGTTGATATAAAAAGTAGAAGAATAACTTCCGCCTTGGGTTACACGCAAGCGTCTGGTAATCGTCCATTCTTTGGCATGACCGTTTGTTTCTTTACCATTGCCATTAGTATGACCGTTTCCGTTGCCATTTTCATCGCGATCTGATTCGGAGGAAGAAGTAAACTCGGTAAATTCTTCTTCTAAGTCTCCTAAATCTGAAAGATCGAAGGTAACAGAAACACTAGTTTCCGAAGTTCTACTATTACTCTGTTGTTTGTTATTTACTAAATCGGGAAGGCGATCGGCACGCATTCCTTTCGAACTTGCCAAACCCAGACAAAATAGCAACGCATCTAATATATTCGATTTTCCCGAACCGTTGGGGCCAGAGACAACTGTAAAACCTGGTAAGAAAGGAACTTGAGTTGTTCCGCCAAAAGATTTGAAATGAGAGAGTTCGATGCGCTTGATATGAACCATGTGGGGGCGCTACTTTATTAAATTTTGTAGATCGAGTGTACTGAACTAGAGATTGGATTTTAAGTTAGCACGGGTATTACTGGTTTGACATATTTGTCGTTAATTTGGGGTAAAAATGCAGCTTATTTTAAGGGTCTGCAATAGTAATACACAATTTTCAATACGTTTCGCAAGAAAACAAATTGTAATGTTTGGAGTTTGAACGTTGCTGAGTCATAATTATTTTTATCTCGCGCAGAGTCGCAGAGGCGCAGAGAAAGAGAACGCAAAGAGGTTAATGGTGTGATGCGATCGCTTGTAAATTAAATAGCAAAGTTAGCAATCCTCCTTTCTTCTTTCTAGAAATAAATCAATAAATTCAACCCTGGAATCGTTCGCGATACAGTCCACAACAGCAAAATAATGTATAAAACGCCAAGACTCCACTGATACCAAACTAAAGTAGATATAATTCCTGGTAAATGTTCGTCGCGGACGCGGATATCGTTAAAACCCAATCTGAGCAAATTATTAATACTAAAATCATAATAATTCAGCCAATTCCAACGTCTGTCCCAGAGAATGTAGAGATAGCGATCGCGAAAGAAAGGAAAACGAGGCATGATTGGCAAACGTCCGATCGTTAGATGAAACTGACGCATCGAAGCATCTTCAACAAAATAAGTGACTTCAAGTAAATTGTGATAGCGACCTTGTTGATATAAACGCACCAATAATAATATTGGTATGGGTAAGAGGACGAATGCCAAACAAGCTAAAGTTAACAAAGGTCGATCGGCCGCTCGAACGATATTGCCGATGCCAAAAAAAGTCAGTACGCTAAAACTACTCGTCATACAAATAGTTTCGTAGCGATCGGGAACGATCGGTTTGGGTAATTGACGACGATAGCGATCGACAAACCAAAATAACAAACCAAAATAAGCGATCGCGATCGTGCCTACGCCGAAAACAACGTTAAAGTTTGTACCGTAATCGCCGAGTAATAATAGTAAAGATAATCCCAACCATTTGAGTATTTTTTCTAACCAAACAATTTCAAAAATCTTTTCTATAGGAGTATTAGCGATTTGTTCGGTAATTTGTTTTAGTTGTAATTTTTTTATTTTGTATTCGATTTGATTGGCATCGGGAATTTGTTCTAAATTTCGAAAATTACGCACTAAGTTACGCAAGACATTTTCATTTCCTATTAATGTCGAAACAGAAATAATTTTGCCGATCGTTCCCGTATCACCGATAATTTTTGCTCGATCCGAATCAAACGCCAAACTAGATACGCTTAATCTAGTTTCTTTTGAAAAATTAGAATTACTAAAATCGATTTGATCCAGTAGTTTACTATCGTTAAGACTAATTTTTTCTTGAAAATGACAGCTTCTAAATGCTGCCGATTTTTCAAAAGTACTATTGTCTAACCACAGATTTCCTAAAAACTGATTTTTGGAAAAAAGAGCGCGATCGCTCCAGTTAACTTGTTTAAAATCTGCATCTTTCGACCAATTACTGCGATCGAAGTTGGCTACTTGTTTGAATTTAGCTCGCTCAAAACTGACAAATTCCTCAAAAATACTATTATTGAATTTGGCAATACCGACAAACTTAATTTGTTGGAAATTAACTTTGCCAAAAAAAATACTGTTGCTAAAATCTAGGTCGCGTTCGAAAATTGAACTGTCAAAATCAATTTTACGAGCAAAACGACTGTTATTCCAATTTGCTTCTTGTCCAAAGATAGCATTGGTAGCCGTTATTTTTTGTAAGAAAAAAATGCGATCGAAATCAGTTTTACCACTAAAAACTACTCGATCGAGTTTTAATGCTCCTCGAAACAATGTCGTTGAAGAAATTTGTTCGCCAGGTAAAAGATCGAGATTTAAATTTTTTTGCAGTTGTTGTTGTTCGAGTGGCGTTAGCAACGAAGAAATCGCTTCTGGTGTCAGAGATGTTTGCAATCCCAACCTATTCATTTGAAAGTCTCCTCGAACCTGTGAATCGCTAAAGTCGATCCCTAAAGGAGTTTTCGAACGATTGAGGCTGTTTTGTAGTTGTTGATAAAATTGTTCGCGCAATTCGAGGTTGCGCGAGCTCAAATCGATCGTTAATTTACTCAGATCGATGGTGGTTAAACCTTCACTTTGTATTGGCGTTTCTATTCTCTTTTGCAATATTTCGAGAGTTAAAGATTCTTTTGGCACTATTGCTGCTGCCGCTACTGGATTGCCCAAAAACACTAAAATACAGACGATTGACAAGGCAATTAATAATATTTGGTTATAATTAATAAGCTTATTTTTAGACATTGTTAAATCGATCGAAAGCGTTGAGCTTTCGATATAACCATCAAACCGATCGAGCAAGCGCTACTTTATCATCGATCGATGTCTTAGATATTTACTCGTTTAAATTTTGTGTTTATTTTCACGCAGTTCGATCGCACAATTGCGACAAACAATTCTTCGATTGTCAAATTGCGTCTATTTTATAAGTAAATCTTTTCAAAAAATTGCTATTGATTTAATTTTTAAAATTTACATCGCTTAACAAACAACTTCTTGTCAAGAGCTTATTGCCAATAATTTTTGTTTGTGAGACGTATTTACTTCTGTTCGGAGATTTGATACGATCTTTGAAAAATGTCAAACTGGTTCTTTTTTGTCTTTTTTTAAGAAAAGCTTTCCAAAGTCAAGTTTTTCGTTGTAAATGCCAATCTCGATCGCGAAATTAAAAGAAATTTCATCCGACTCGACGCATTAATTCTCGATGTAGTTTTTTTAAGATAAAAAAGTTTTTTTGACAAAAAGACAGATATCTGGTATAAAAAATCTTAATTAGTAGTTAGCATTGGCAGTTTAAGGTATCCACCGAGGACGAAAACCATCGATCGGTAATTGTTTCAACTCAGACGAACTAGAATTAGATTTAGCCGAACCAAAACTTGGCGGAATTAATAACCAAAGATTGCTATCGGCGATCGCTTCTCCTGAATTAGTTATTGGTGCGGTTTGTTTGTTATTTCGCTTGGTAATGATGACGCGGTCGAACAAAATTCCTAAACCATCGGGGGCAATGCCGATGGTTACTTCCCGTGCATTTGGCAAAGCTAGCAGAGGAAATACTTTTGCTGTTTTTATTTCGACAGCAATTATATAGGGGTGTTCTTGATAGTCTTTACTTTTTTGTAATTGAGTCAACAAACAATACAAATGAGTAGCACTAGGATTGAACTGACAGTCGATTAGAGAACCAGCTATGTTAAACAATCTTTTTTGCGTGCCTCGATTGTCTACGTAATAAAGCGATTGTGTATACTTTAATTGAGGATTGTCAGTATTAAAATTGACCATTGCTGCTGCCGAGCCATCGCGTGAAAAACTGAGTACTCGACCAAATTTTGGCAAAAAATCGAGAGGTTTGGCTTCTGAGTGCAAAGGCAAAAGTGCAATGCCTTCACCTTGAGCGATCGCGATCGCCTCTGAATCTGGAGTAATTAAAAAATCTCCTCCAGGTTGCTCTTTTAGTGGTTGTGGTGGCTGGTTTTCTCTGATTATCCACAAGCCAAAATCTTCTGGATTTTGTCGATTGAGTCTTTGCACGACAACGGTTTTACCGTCAGCAGACAAATCGAATTTATTATTTTGATATTCTTTGTTATCTAAAATAAGTTTGACTTGTGATGTTGGTTTGGCATCTGTAGCGTTGGTATTTAATTTTGTAGTAACGCTGTAGAGGTTTAATTGATGCAATGCCTCATCTCCAGAGGTGCGATCGGCAGCAGAAAATAACAAGCGATCGCCGAATGGATAGGGTTTAAAATCCATTACTACTAAGTTTGGAGGCGTAAGCACAATTTTCTTTTGTTGCGTCAAGTTGTAGAGAATTAATTTTCCTTGTTCTTCTCCCTGACTGCCTATATAAGCAAATGAGCGATCGCGGCTGCTAAACTGACTTTTAAAGGGTTTAATTAGATCGTCTTGTTTCTCGTTTTTACTAGCTTGTTGAAGCGAGACTTGAAATTTTTCTCCATAAGGGGCTGGTGCTTTTAAAGTATAAGCCAACCGTTTCCCCGACCAACTAATCTTACCTGGTAAAGGCGGTTTAATTTGTAAATTCTTTTCGACCCTAGCCCGATCGACGGCGCGATCGAAGGTTAATATAAAAGCGGTATCTTCTGCACCTACTTTTTTATCTTTCCAGCTAAACGATTTTACTCGCGGCGCATTAGAGATAAAGCAATTATTTCCACAAATTTTATTACTCAATCCGATCGCTACAATTGTCAATCCCAAACCGATTAACAAGGGAATAAAAACGCGATCGATTGGTTGTAGTCGTTCATTGTTCATAGGGCAATGGGCATCGGGCAACGGATAATTAATGCGTGAATGCGTGACTCCTAGCTTTTAAATCCTCAATAGGCATAAGGATCGCTGGGGGTAGGGATCTTTTTCAAAGAACTAGCAGAGATGACTAATTGTCTTTCTTGGTGCTGCGATTGAGTCGAAGCGACACCGCCGCCAACTGGCGGTGCTAGCCCAGGCGACTTCGTGAGATTGACGCGATCGATGGAGAGGGTTTCTGTAATCATTTTTCCTTCAAGTTCTACCCAAGTATCTGGCGCAAAAGCACTACGACTGCCTTGAAGCTTGACGGGGATACCGACAGGATAAGCATCTACAGCACAACAAGTGACGACAAAACGAGAAATTAGTACATAATTATCGGGTAAATTGGGCAGATGCACTACAAATCCTGTCACTTTAACTTGTTGTCCCGTATAAGCATCGGGTTCGGGATAGGCGTTGACGGTGCGTACCCAATCTATAAGAGAACGTTCTTCTGGTTTGGTTGAAGTGCGAAATGATTGTGGTTGCGATCGCACGATCGGTAAGGATTCTGTTACGCCTCTTTGCAATGCTGTTTGACTATTTAAGACAGTTGGCGCGATCGACAAACCTAAAATTGCCGTTGCTATTAACAAACCACTACTCAAATTAGGAGGAAATAAAGTGATGTGTTCGATCGCGTTTCTGGATTCTAAATTGTTATTTTTTGTCTTGATAATTTGGCTAGCTTTAATAATACTTAAAAGTAATAAGGCAATACTAGTAATAAAAACTAGCCAAGCATAATTAGGATGAATTAATAATTTTAATTGCCCTGTAACTGTGTATTTTAAAAGTAAAATACCCCAAGCAAATATCGCTAAGACATCCAACCAAGGAGATGATTGTTTTGATTTCGATTGTAATGTTTTTATTGATGGATTCATAATTGTTTGTTGGGCAATGAACAAAGTCAGAAGTCAGAAGTTAGAAGTTAGAAGTAATAACACGCGGCACACTTTCCTCTACTCCCTGTCCCCTTGTCTCCTTGTCCCCTTGTCCCCTTGTCCTCCGAAGGACGTTCCCTACTCCCTTAAAAAAAATAATTATATGCCAGTGTAAAAATAAAAATTAATTGAGCTGCCAAAGCAAATATATAAAAAATAATTTTTGGCTTAAAAATTGATAACATCAAACCAGCACTTTTCAAATCTATCATAGGACCAAAAACCAGAAAAGCTAGTAAAGAACTAGTTGTAAAAGTAGAAGCAAAAGAGAGAGCAAAAAAAGAATCTACTGTCGAACAAATAGAAACAATTACTGCTAAAAAAATCATGGCAATAATCGAACTAAATGTATCTTGACCGAGATTGAGGACAAATTCGCGAGGAACAAACTCTTGAATGCAGGCGGCGATCGCGCTACCAACAACTAACATTCCGCCTAACTCTCTTAACTCCAAAATGATATTGTTTAGAAAAGCACTCGTTTTATTAGAGAAAAAGCGCGATTGCGGTTCGAGATTGGGTAAAGCGATCGACAGAGAACTATCCATTCTTACAGGTTGTCCGGTTTGACTTAATAAAAAAGTTCCCGATTGTAATAATACTGGAATTTTTTCCGATTGTTTCGATCGCGTTTCTGGAAATGAGCGATCGTCAAGAAGATTAATTCTTTTAACTAAACTATTTTGTAGTAAAGGACGAGCATCTTTTTGAATGCTAAAAATACAACCAATAATTGTTGCAATTGTAAAGGAAAATAAAACTCTTAAAAAAACAATTTCTGGTTGGTCGCGAAAGGCTACCCAAGTAGACCAAATTACGATGGGATTGATAGTTGGTGCGGCTAACAAAAAGCCGATCGCTACCGAAATCGGTACGCCTTTAATTATTAATCTTCTAGCGACGGGAACGTTACCACATTCGCAAACGGGAAACAAAAAACCAATACAACTGCCTGCCATTGCCCCTAAAATTGGATGGCTGGGCAACTTAGAAATTAGTTTGCGTTCGTCGATAAAAAATAACAAAATACTAGAAAGTAAGACTCCTAGTAATAAAAAAGGCATTGCTTCTACTAGGAGGCTTAAAAATAGAGTAAAGGCATTGTTTAACTGAATCATATTCGCTGCCAGTCAAGGCGTTTTTAGATAAGAATAGTTCGCTGTGATTTTTACATTCGACTAGCTAAAATTTTATCTGATTTAAGGCTTATTTAAGTTAATTGCAATGGTACAAAATCGATCGCTCCGTACATCATATTTTTGTCAATTGCCGCTAAAATTTTATTATTCGCTACCTCAGATAACAAACATTGATAAACTAATTGGGCGACATCAGCACGGTGAATCGTTCCAGCAACACGATAATCTTCGGTTAGGATACCATTACCAGTAGCTGGTTCTGACTTTAAACCGCCAGGTCGAATAATCGTGTAGGTCAATCCACTTTCAATTAAATGTTTTTCAGCTCGTTCCTTTTCTAAAAGCACGGGTTTTAAGGTTTCTAAAGCTTGCGGTGGTAAAGCGACAGCACTCTCAGCACTGCCGATCGAAGATATGAGGATAAATTTTTTTACCCCAGCTTTAACTGACGCATCGATTATATTCTTGTTTCCTAAAAAATCTGCTCTTTGTCCATCTTTAGGCAAACCGCCGATAGTACTAATGACCAGATCGATTGTTTCATTTCCTAGCATTGCTGCGTCAACTGTACTAGAATCACATGCATCTCCCATAGCTACACTTATCCCCATCTCTTCCAATTCGGATCGACAAGAATTCGATGGCTTCGCACTACCTACGGTAGATCGCACTAAAGCTTTTACTTTATAATTATTCTCTGTTAAGCATTTGGCGATTTCTCTGCCAACTCCTCGACTCGCTCCTGCCAAGAAAATGTATGATTCTGGAGTCATATAGTTTTTCAATAAATAAAGCTTACCGTTTTTTAGTTTCTCGCAAACTCAGCCTCTAATGCAAAGAGTCTGTCTAAAAATAGAAATTATGGATAACCTTCAATCTAAAGAAATTTTTCCTGGTGAAGTATTTACTAACACTGCCGATTTCGATTTTGGCATTCGTCAACTATTACCCAAATACGACGAAATGTTAGAAGCGATCGCCCTATGCATTCCCACTACTGCTAAAAAAATTATCGATTTGGGTTGCGGTACGGGAGAATTAAGTCTAAAAATCCTTCAGCGCTGTCCCGAAGCAATGGTAATGGGCATGGATTATTCGCCGCGCATGTTGGACTTTGCCAGTATCAAAATTAAAGCAGGTGGATACAGCGATCGCTGGAGTGGTATTGAAATGGATTTCGGCGACTGGGCAAATGACGAAGAATCTGATTATATCGGGATAAAATTTGATGCTTGCGTATCTTCTTTAGCGATTCATCATCTGAGTGATGACATGAAATTACAAGTATTTAAATGCGTTGCAAGAGTGCTTAGATCGGGTGGTGCTTTTTGGAATGCCAATCCAGTTTTGCCAGAAAACGAGCAAATCGCTGAGATTTATCAAACTGTCAGAGAAAATTGGACCAGACAACAAGGAACGACTTTAGAACAAGTTCGTAGCAAAATCGGAACGAGTCGCGATCGCGGTTATTCGAGCCAAGATCGTTTGGCGACTTTGTCAGGGCATCTTGGTATGCTTGAGGAAGCAGGATTTAAGGCGATCGTCGTACCTTGGAAATATTACGGAATAGCTGTTTTTGGTGGGTTTGTTTGAAGTGAAGATCGCTGTTAACGATTGATTTTTATAAAACGGCAAAATATCGATCGAAAAGGATCGAGGGACTATGGCAAGGCAAAAATGGCAAAAACTCATTACTCAGATCGATGTAATCGATTCTAAAAACCGAGTTTATTATGACGAAGATAATCTAAATTTAGATGCCGAATTACTTGCTTTTGAAAAGCAAACAGGTATTATTTTACCTGTTGAATACAAAGAGTTTCTTCATATTTTTGGTCCAGGTAGATTTGGAAAGGGAATTTTTTATGTATATGCTCCCAACTTAGAATTTTCTCAAGAAGATATATCGATTCATTTAAATGCTGGTCAAGATGGATTTTGGAAAAATGAATTAATGCTATATATGGGATCGGATTATGTGACTTCGGAAGAATCAGAAGATGCTAGAAAATTGTTTAAATCTGCATATTTCTTCGGAGGTAGTTCGCGACAAGACTCTTTATTTTGGAATCTTAAAACTTACAGTGAACTAGATAAAAGCTATGATATTTATTTTGTTAATCTGGGTCGTATTCCTGTAAAAATTGGTCGTAGCTTTTTTGAATTTGTTCATGATATCTGTTTTGGTTTAAATCCTCAGACAGTTTTTCCTACAATGTTACAACCCTATTTAGATGAAATTAGCTTAAATTTTAACCGTTATGACTAGTATTTAACTGAATAAATTTCAAGTGATAAATAAAAAATATTTACTTGAAATTTTATAAAAAATAAATAGGGTCGAGGGACTATGACAAGGCAAAAATGGCAGGAACTCATCACTCAAGTCAATGTAATCGAAATCGACCCTAAAAAACGAGTTTATTATGACGAAGACCATTTAAATTTAGATGCCGAATTACTTAATTTTGAAATTCAAACAGGTATTATTTTACCTATTGAATACAAAGAATTTCTCCAGGTTTTTGGCTCTGGTTATTTCGGCGGTGGTTTTTTTGATGTATATTTTCCCAACCTAGAATTTTCCCAGGAAACTTTGAGATATCAATATTTAAAATTTTTAAATTTCGATCGCAAACTACTTTTAACTTTGATGATTTAATATTTATTGAAGTCGTTACAGTTAATTAATCGATTGGCAGGACGTTGAGCGGCATTTGGAGTAGGATAGCCTGTCAGTACAATTTGTCCTTTTTCGTTCATAACCATTCCGCGCGCGGGAGTTATCTCGTTACTTGAAGAGGTTTTGTTTGGAAGGGTAGGAATAGAAATTCTAGAAATTGAGGTAAATGGCGCATTAGCGCCCCTAGAATCTAGTATTTGAGGATTTACTTCTCTAATGCGATTGCTCGCTTGAAAGTCATCAAAATGCGATTGAGTGGTTTCGGCAGCAGCAGTCAATCCAGACATACTTGCCGCTAAAAAACCAACAGAGAATAGACCAACTAAAGAGTTCGTATTTAGCAACGTTTTCATGTTGTTTGAGTCCTTTTTTCCTCTGTTATAAACAAGTTAGCACTCAAAATTCTAGGGGGGCGATCGCGATTCTTTACTAAATTTTTATTGTTCATATTTCATAGTTCATTGCTACGCGGCACATTTGTTGCCTATTCCCTATCCCCTAATCCCTAACCCCTACTATTGCATTTCATTCCAAAGAAACAAGCACAAGCAAAAGATCGACTAATAAACTAGAGAGACAACAAACAAACTGCGATCGAGAAAAATTACATGGAAATTGGCGTTCCCAAAGAAATAAAAGATAAAGAGTTTCGCGTCGGTTTGAGTCCTAGTAGCGTTAGAGTATTATCAGAGCAGAATCATATCGTTTTTGTCGAGACGGGTGCTGGGGATGGTGCTGGTTTTACAGATGAAGATTACTGCTACGCAGGAGCAAAAATCGTTTCGGCAACAGAAGTATGGAATCGAAAATTAGTAGTTAAGGTAAAAGAACCTCTCGCGCCAGAGTATCCTTATCTTAAAAAAGACCAGATTTTATTTACTTACTTACACTTAGCTGCCGATCGCACTTTAACAGAATGTTTAATTAAAAGCGGAGTCAGCGCGATCGCCTATGAAACTGTCGAACTCGCCGATGGTAAATTACCTTTATTAATACCAATGAGTATTATTGCGGGACGGCTATCGATTCAGTTTGGCGCTAAATATTTAGAAAAACAACAGGGAGGAAGGGGCGTTCTTTTGGGCGGAGTGCCTGGAGTACGTCCTGGTAAAGTAGTTATTCTCGGTGGTGGTATAGTTGGTACTGAAGCAGCTAAAATTGCGATCGGGATGGGCGCACAAGTCCAAATTTTAGATGTTAGTGTCGATCGATTAGCTTATTTAGAAACTTTATTCGGTTCGAGAGTAGAATTACTTTACAGCAATTCGGCTAATATTGAGGCTGCTGTTATCGATGCCGATCTCGTTGTTGGGGCAGTTTTAATTTTAGGGCGTAAAGCACCCATCTTAATACCTCGCAGTCTGGTCAAAAAAATGCGTCCTGGTTCGGTAATCGTTGATGTGGCAGTCGATCAGGGTGGTTGTATCGAAACTTTACGAGTTACTTCTCACAGCAATCCCATTTACGTCGAAGAAGGTGTAGTTCATTGCGGCATTCCTAATATGCCAGGCGCAGTTCCTTGGACGGCGACACAGGCTTTAAATAATAGTACTTTACCTTATGTTTTAAAATTAGCTAACTACGGTCTTAAAGCACTGGAAATGGATACAGCTTTAGCTAAAGGTTTAAATGTTAAAGATAATCGTCTCGTTCATCCTGCCGTACGAGATGTGTTTCCAGATTTTGAAAGTTAATTTTTTGTTCGAAAAAATATTCTGATTGGGGAGATGTTAATGACATTCTCGATCGCAAATAGAAATAATTCTCATTTGTAAGAGAAACCGCTTACTTACATCAACGATCGCCAAAAAAAATCAGGTTTCTAAAAATATTATGGATGGGGAGATATTAATGGCATTCTCGATTACAAATAGAAATAATTCTCATTTGTAAGAGAAACCGCTTACTTAGATCGACGATCGCCAAAAAAAATTCAAGTTTCTAAAAATATTATGGATGGGGAGATATTAATGACATTCTCGATTACAAATAGAAATAATTCTCATTTGTAAGAGAAACCGCTTACTTAGATCGACGATCGCCAAAAAAAATTCAGGTTTCTAAAAATATTATGGATGGGGAGATATTAATGACATTCTCGATTACAAATAGAAATAATTCTCATTTGTAATCAAAACCGCTTGCCCAATGAACTATCATATGAAAGTTTGCCACTAATCAAAACATTTATGTCTTTAAAAAGCTATCGATCGCCATGGCAAAAATTAGGGTTGTATTTAGTGCTTTGGGCGATCGCCTTATTGATGTTGTTTCCTTTATTATGGTTGGTTAGCACTTCGCTCAAATCTCCATCGGAAAATATCTTTAGCTTTCCACCACAGCTATTACCAACTCAACCAACTCTAGAGAATTTTATTACTGTCTGGCAAACTTATCCTTTTGGCAATTACATTTCTAATAGCTTTCTCGTTGCCATTCTCACCGTCAGTTTGAACGTTTTGTTTTGTTCTCTAGCTGCCTATCCTCTAGCTAGACTGTCGTTTCGTGGACGAGATTTAATTTTGGCTTTGGTAGTTGCAACGATCGCCATCCCGTTTCAAATCGTGATGATTCCTTTATATGTCCTAGCAGTGCAGCTAGGTTTGAGAAATACTTATTTAGGAATGATTTTTCCCAGTCTCGCTTCTGCATTTGGTATTTTTCTGCTCAAACAAGCTTTTGCTGGCGTACCCAAAGAATTAGAAGAAGCGGCGAGAATGGATGGTTGTTCTGAGTTAGGTATTTGGTGGCATATTATGTTACCCGCCGTTCGTCCAGCCATAATTACTCTAGCAATTTTTGTTTTTATTGGTTCTTGGAGCGATTTTCTTTGGCCTTTAATTATTTTAGATGACGAGCAGTTTTATACTTTACCTTTAGGGGTAGCTACGCTGGCAGGAACTTTTTCTCTCGATTGGCGGCTCATTGCAGCAGGTTCGGTTATTTCGATCGCACCTATTTTATTGGTATTTGTATTTCTGCAACGCTATATTATCTCGACAGATGTGGCTACTGGCGTAAAAGGTTAATCAAAGAAATATTGGAAAATGAACCAACCAATTTCCAGAAAATCAGATGCCAAGGAAGTCGTACTCAATAGCGCCAAATGGATGGCAGCTTTGAGGGCAAAAGAAAATGAAAGAAGCGATCGCTTGTTTGCCGATCCTTTTGCTGCAAAATTGGCTGGAGATGAGGGAATGACTTGGCTTAATTCGCCAACAGAGGAAACATCAGAACAAGATCGCCCCTATGTACCCGTCCGCACTCGTTTTTTTGACGATTTTCTGATGGCTGTTGCGTCTGATGTTACCCAAATCGTAATTCTAGGTGCGGGTATGGATACTCGTGCTTTTCGTCTTGGTTTGAGCGATCGCCTCAAAATCTTTGAAATCGACCAATTTGAAATTTTAAAATACAAAGAAGCAATCTTAAAAAACGAGCTAACAAGTTGTTCGAGAATTAGCATCAGCGCAGATATTTCTCAGCCTTGGTCGCATTTGTTATTAGAACGAGGATATGTTGTTAACAATCCTTCTGTTTGGTTGCTCGAAGGTTTATTGATGTATTTTACTGAAACAGAGGTTCGCAATGTTCTTAAAACAGTTTCAAAACTAACTTCTACGAATAGTTGGCTGGGATGCGATTTACTCAATGTTAAAGCGATTAATGCTTCCACAGAACCAGATTTTCAAGGCTATTGGCTTTCTGGTTTCGATCGCCCAGAGGAATTATTTGCCGAATATGGTTGGCAAGCTGAGGTTGTTCAACCAGGAGAAGATGGCGCAAATTTCGATCGCTTTAAAAGAAAATTTCCACCTCGCCATGTTTCTGATGTTGAGAGAGTTTTTTTGATTAAAGCAACAAAATAAAATTAATCTAATTTCTTGTGTAATTCGGGATGAATGCTCAACGCTACATTAAAAGATAAATAAAAGTTTTAAATTCCAATCGTTCGATCGCTCTCTAATAATTTCAATGTAACGAATAAATTCGCGAAAATAAAATCTTCTTTCTGTTTCCGATAAATCAAACCAAAACTGAGAAATTGAAACATCTTTAGCGATCGAACGTAAATTTACTGGCGGTAATTGAGCTATTTTATTTTCTAATTCGGCAATTTCCGTTCGCAATTTATAACTGCGTAAATTAGCTGTTTCTTCATCTAAAATACCTTGTTCTTTGAGAATGGGTAGCTGTTCTAAAATTTTTTTTCTACGCTCAATTTCTTGAAGCAAATTATTTTTAATACTATCTATATTCGGCATATTTAATTGAGCGACTGCGACAGGTAAATCTTGACAAATTCGCTCGATCGCGCGATTTAAAACTTCTTCATAGGCGATCGCCTTACACTTATTCGATCTCTGACAATTAATCGGACGCAAATATAAATATTCCTGTTGTTTGTTTTTCCTGGTTACTCTAGTAATCGTCATCGCCGATTGACATTCCTGACAAATTACCAAACCAGCAAGCGATCGAGGCGCGCTAGCAGTGCGAGAAGGTAAACGCAGATTGCGACGCAACAGACGATCGATCTGCGCCGCTTCTTCCGAAGAAATAATTGAAGAGTGAGTATCGCTAACTATTTCGCCATTACCATAAGCGATTTGACCTCGATAAACAGGATTCGTCAGCCAATTGCGTCCTGTCGAAACCGAAATTTTTTTGCCATATCTCTTTTCTAAATAGCGTACCGCACCACGCAAAGAACCAAACAATAAAAAGCGCTCGAAAAAATCTTTGACCACTGGAGCAGTCGAGCGATCGATAATATATTTATCCTTACCCCGACGATACCCATAAGGTGCTTTACCTGGAGGAGGCAAAGCTTTAAGGCGATTGAGAGCGTGTCCTTGTTTGATAAGAAGACTACGCCGATTAAATTCATTGTTTTCTAAAATTTTGGCTAAATTAGTTTTATTTAGCTCGCAAGAAAGATAATCTTGTTCCGTCGCAATTACTTCGATATTTAGCGATTTAAGGCGATCGAGACGATCGCTGACTTCTTCGATCGAGTCGCCTAATTCTTGCAAACGACGAATTAACATGCGTTCTGGCGGTTGTATTTGACAATCTTTTAGTAATTGTTGCCATGCCAGACGTTTGCCCAAATCTTGATAAACGCGATCGACCTTTAATTCTTGCCAAAGTTTAGGATTGGATGGAGATTCTAGTAAAGGATCGCTGTAAATGTAGGCGATGATGGTCATTTTGAGAAATAACTAATTTCAATCACGTTTCCATCGGGATCTTGGACAAATAAAGCAGCACGCCCCGAAGCACTCATTTGAAAAGGATAAGCACTGTTTTCTAATTGAAGTTTGAGTTCGTCTAAATTATCTGTAGCGAAAGCAATATGAGGATTGCGCCCCCATTTCTCATCATTGTGTAGATTTGGTTTAGAATTGGGATCGACAATTAAATGAAGTTGATAGTCGCCGATTTGATACCAGATACCTGGATATTTTAAAGTGCGATCGATTTTAAATAGTCCCAAAACATTGCTATAAAAGTTTTCAGCCTTTTCTAAATTTGATACTACTATGGCAGTGTGAAGACATTGAAGAATTTTCATGGCGATCGCTAGGGTGTAAGTCTGAAAGCATTACTTATCTTCATAGTATAGGGAATAGGAATTAGCAAGTAGAGAATGGTAAGCCGATGCACTTCCCAACCTCCATCTAAACTAAACGATCGAATTGAAAAAGGGACTGAAAACAAAATTTTCAATCCCCGCGATCGAAACATCAAAGCTATCTTTTATACTGCTTCGATGTCTTTTTCTCCCGTTCTGATGCGAATAATTCGATCGACAGGAGAAACAAAAATTTTGCCATCGCCAATTTCACCCGTTCTAGCAGCAGCAATAATTTTATCTACTACCAAATCGACTTGAGCATCTTCTACGACAATTTCTACTTTTAGTTTCTGCAAAAATTCAACTGTATATTCTGAACCGCGATAACGCTCCGTTTGACCTTTTTGTCTACCAAACCCACGTACTTCTGAGACTGTCATACCGACAACTCCAGCATTAACGAGGGCGATTTTAACTTCGTCTAGTTTAAATGGTCGGATAATTGCTTCGATTTTTTTCAATGTTTTTACTCCCAATTTTATCTATCTATTCGTATTTATTTATAAGGCTATAGTTCCTCGCAGAGTTAAAAAATTTTGTAAAAGTTAGCCGATCGCTCTTTGAGGCTGCACCATTATAGCGAATACAGATGAGTACAAACGGCTAAAACCTTTATAGAAGTAATGTCTCATTTTTTGTTTCAAATGCTGCGGTAACCTCCCAAGTTTCGAGCGATCGCGAACCAAACGAGAAACTATTCGCTATTATCTATATTTATCGTAAATTTTGATACTTTATTGTAAATAATTTAACTTTTAACTTTTTTTTGATTCTCGAATAGATTTGATTAGGTAGATAAAATCGATAGTCGAGAAAAAGCCGATCGAAGTCAGCATGTCCCAAGTTGGATATTTTAGAAAATAAGTAAACAAAAAACCATGACCTACAGTTTTCATCGAAGCACCGAGGATCGGGTTTGAATACAGCAAGACTGGATAGCCGAGCATTACTAGGATATTTCCTAATTCTCTAAGAATGGTCATGCTTTGTTTTTATAAACTCTACACCTACATATCAGTATTTTGGTAGAGAATTATGAAATAGGGGACAGGGGATAGGGGATAGGGGATTAGGGATTAGGGACTAGGGATTAGGATTATAAAACAGTGGACAATTGATAATTGATAATTGATAACTGATAACTGATAACTGATAACTGATAACTGATAACTGATAACTGATAACTGATTTTTCCCTATCCCCTAACCCCTAGTCCCTAACCCCTTTTTCATGAATATTTTATTTTTACATCCTAATTTTCCAGCTCAATTTCGTCATGTAGCCGTTGCTTTAGCCAAAGATCCGAAGAATAAAGTTGTTTTTGGTACTAATCGTAAAGAAGGCGAATTAGCTGGCGTATATAAAGCAATTTACAGTACTTCGCGCACGGTACGACCAGAAACCCATCATTACGTTCGCCCTCTAGAAAGTGCCGTTCTAGAAGCACAGGCAGTTTATCGAATGGTATTGCAGCTAAAAGAACAAGGTTT
>JBOFLQ010000259.1:0-12256 GCA_051657945.1 Xenococcaceae cyanobacterium
TGGAACCTTTCGCTTGGATCTCAATGAACGATTACAACTCGATGCTGCTTAAAGAGATTTAAAGACATGAAATTTAATCGGGGCAAGCTTTTGGGGCGTTAGATGGCGGCTGGTATCAGCTTCGCTACTTTTACGCCAAGTTCGGGTTGTTGTTGAAATTCAATCTCTGCTTCTTTTTGTGAAATTCGCGCTCGAATAGATATTGTGTAATAGTTTTACTCCGCTATTCAAGTTACTTCTTGAATGCTACCAAACCTCAAATGCGATCGCCTTGACATATTTAAAGCGACAAATTGACCTTTTTTGCTTTTTAATTTTTCTTGTTTAAAAACCTTAAAAACAAAATCAAAAAAAGATACTTTTCCGTCAAAGATTATGCACTGTGGGAAATAATTTTTCTCTCTATGATGTAAATTATCGACCCTAGTTAATAGACCTTCCCCAAATCAATATGTTATTAACATCAATCGAGTTAACAACTTATGTCTATAGAAAGTGCAAAAGCATTTTACAGCCGACTTACGACGGATAAAGTTTTAAGAAAAAAACTTGAAAATGCTAATAGTAACGAAAAATTTCTCGCTATAGTTGCGGAAGCTGGTTATAGTTTTACGCGAAAAGAGTGGGAATCTGTTTTAAATAATGTTTCGAGCGTTCATGGTTCTCAATTAAGTTCATTAACTCCGACAGTGATAGAAACAATCTCTTGGGGACTTTGGGGGTTGTCTCCAGATTTTAGCGATCGAGAATCATCTTCAAATCATTCTTTGGGAAAAATTAAGCGGAGTCTGACAAAAAAACTTAAATATTTACAACCACAAAGCTTAAAGCGTGTATTTCAATTTTCATCTTGGCCTATCAAAACTAAATTTTTGGTAGTGTTGCTTTCATTAGCTTTAGTTCCTATGAGTTTATCTATCTACTACAATTCCTTCGGGAATTTTAAAAACTTAGAAAACCAAGAAATTCGTCAACTAAAATTACTTGCTACTAGTTATGCCAATCATTTAGATCGACTGATCTTTGATATTAAGCAAGTAACAATTCAACTTAGTAGCGATAGTAATTTGATAGATTTTCTAAGTTCTAGCGATGCTAATAAACAAAAAGTTCTATCTCCTCCGATTCAAAAAAGGTTGGAAAATATTTTACGTTCTTCTCCAGATTATGATGCTGTCTATGCATTAGATCTAAACGGTCGTTGTTTTGCTGCTAACGATCGCTCATTAATCGATCGAAACCATGCTTCTATGGAATATTTTCAACAAGCAGCGCAAGGAAATTTTTACATTTCTAGTATAACGATCGATGCAACAAGTAAACGTCCCACTGTTTACTTTTCCGACCCAATTAAAAACCAAACTAACGCAATTGTGGGAGTGGTAGTTGTCCAACTTAAAGGGCAGACGATCGAGGAGGCGATCTCTGCGATTAAGTTAGAAGATTCTAAAAGTTACGCCTTTTTGGTCGATCGCGAGGGCATAATCATCGATTTTTCCGATCGATCGCGCTCCGATAAAAGTTTAGTCTCCTTACCCCCCAAAACTTTGCTAGGCAACGGTCATGATAGCTATTATTCCTCAAAAGATCGAGAAGAACGAACTGTTGGTTTTGCTTCTTTGAAGATGCTGCCTTGGACTTTAGCGATTAGTCAACCAAAAACTCGATCGACAGTATCAATTTTTAGTCTGTTTTGGGAAAACATTTTGGCTTTATCTTTGGTTGCTGCGATCGCGACGGTTTTGGCACTAATCCTTAGCAAGAATATTGTCAAACCAATTCACAGTCTCACCAAAGCAGCAAGAGAATTAGAACAAGACATTTTTCAACCTCAAGATTTAGTTAAAGTTTCTTGTTTTAGAGATGATATTGGGAAATTGGTCAGGGTTTTTCTTCACATGGCTCAACAAATCAAAGCACGAGAAGAAAATTTACGACAACGGGAGTCGATGCAAATCGAGGTTGACGAGGCTAAAAAAGAGCGTCAAGTGGCAGAAGTTACGCGAACTGAATACTTTCAAGAACTACAAAAAAAGGCGCAAAAACTCAAAAGTCGCGCTGAAAATAATAGTAACCCAAATATGGATTATATGGAGCGGTTGCAAGAACAAGCACAAAAACTAAAAAAAGTCCCTAATTTGACGATTATTAATGGTAAAAAATCGCGCTAAGTTTTTTCTAAAATCGATCGCAATTGTTTGCGAAACTTTGATTTTTGATTCTATTGTTTAAGTTTCTTGTATGTAATTTTTGGAGATTAAATCGTGAATAAAAAAATTGTCTCTGTTCACTCATTCCGTGGTGGTGTTGGCAAATCTAACGTAGTTGCTAATCTAGCAGCAACAATGGCACTTCAAGGCAAAAAGGTTGGTATTGTAGATACCGATATTCAGTCACCAGGTATCCATGTAATCTTTGGATTTGATGAAGAAAAAATTCAATATTCCCTTAATGACTATCTTTGGGGCTACTGTCAAATTCAAGATACTGCTTATGATGTTAGTCATGTTCTTCACGGAATGTCTAATGTTTACAGCAATGGTAATGTTTATAGTAATAGTCACGGAAAATATAATCGAGCAAATGTAGGCGAAGGGAGTTTATATCTGATTCCTTCTAGTATTAAAGCTGGTGAAATCGCTCGCATTCTTCGTGAAGGTTACGATGTAGGGAGACTGAACGATGGTTTTCAAGAACTTTTGTCTTGTTTGAATCTCGATTATTTATTAATCGATACTCACCCAGGTTTAAATGAAGAAACCTTACTATCGATCGCTATTTCTGACGTTCTTGTTGTTATTCTTCGTCCCGATCGTCAAGATTATCAAGGTACTGCTGTCACCATCGATATCGCTCGCAAGTTAGAAGTTCCGAAAACGATGCTGTTAGTTAACAAAGCCTTATCTACTCATAATTTTGATGTACTGCAACGAGAAGTGCAAAATACATACAATGTCTCTGTCGCCGGTATCGTACCTCTTTCTGAAGAATTAGTTCAGCTTGCTAGTAGCGATATCTTCTGTTTGCGTTACTGCGATCATCCTTTTACTAGAGTGGTTACAGATGTTGCTCGGGAAATTATCGGCAAGCAAGAAAAAGTTTTAGTTGGCGGAATGGGAGTTAAACCTGTTTCTCGTTTTAATTATTGACAATTTATCGAACTCCCACGTTGTAAAAAAACGAGGCTTTAAACCCAACTTCTTAATAATTTAGGTAAAATGAAAAATCGACAATTTCGTACTGAAATACTAACCGCTTTCGGTGCTAGCGCATTAGAAATAGACGAACTGCTGGATTACAATCAGAATATTTTCGATTGCGTAGCACGACCGAAAGGAGATCGTGTAGCGTGGGCTTTGCCCAATCGCAGCAGTTTAAATTTTTCTCTCCAATTTCCTTTGAGATCGGAACCGCATTTACCTGTTTGGGAAGAATACATATCTGAAGCGTCGGCAATAGGTGCATTCAAAACCTTACAATCTGTTTTGGTGCAATTAAAATTTCCTATCCAAAAGGGTATTAGCCAAAGTTCGGCTTATCGTGCTGCTACTCTTAGAGGAGTTGCTACCAAAGATTGTGCCGAAGCAACTGGTTTAATTTTAAAACAACCAGAAAAACTTCAGTTACAAACATATTCCAGTCTCGCAGGAGCAATTCCTACGATCTTTACTGGCGATCGAGAAGATTTTGTTAGTTTGGTGCAGGCATTAACCAAACGTAACGAACCAGTAACCATACCCAATTCTATGGGAGCTTGTCTGGTTGCTGGTTATAATAACTGGGATCGCATCGATCGCTATCGAAGACAATGGCACAGACAAAATACTGGCGATCGAACAGAAGCAGCCTGGCAAGAAGAATTTCAGCGATTAATTAAGCAAAAAGAACTCTACCAAGACCGATTTATCATTGCCAGCGATGGATTTTATAGTGGCGTATCTGCTAGCGCACTTGGAATGTCAGAATCTTTATGGCTCAGTTTATCTTTAACTATTAGGTTAGAACACGAATCTACTCACTATTTTACTCGTCGTCTATTTAACTCGATGCAAAATAATTTGCTCGATGAATTAATTGCCGATTACCGAGGAATTGTTGCAGTAAATAGTTATTATCGGGCTGACTGGTTCTTGCATTTTTTGGGTTTAGAATCTTCTCACTATCGTGAAGGCGGCAGAATGCAAAATTATCGGGGACAACCGCCACTTTCCGATCGCGCTTTTACCATTTTGCAAGCATTGGTTAAAGCAGCAGCCAAAAATTTAGAATGTTTCGATCGCCAACGTACAAAGATTTTTAACACTCGATATTTTTCTCCTTCCGAACTCGCTCGAGAGCAAGCTTTAACAATCGCTGGCTTATGTGATTTAACTCTCGAAGAACTCGCCTCTGATGAGATGCACATACGTTTGCAAAATAGTTTAGAAGGTTTTCGGTATAGATCGAAAGTAGTAAACCAGCGATAAACGCGAACCGCAGATAAACGCAATTGAAACATAAATTAAGCAGATTTAATTAAACAAATTAGCTTTCTATTCCCTATTCCCTATTCCCAAGGCACGGAATCTGTAGGCGATAGACGGAGGCTAAAAGATCTGAGGAAACCTCAGATCTCGCCTCCTCCCGTGCCGCTCTTGCTGGTCTCCTCAGATTATTAGTGCCGTTGTTCCCTGTTTCCTATTTGAAGCTATGACAGAAGTTTTACTTAAAGAATTAAACAAAAGCGATCTTGATTGGATTCTTGCTAATAGTCATCCTCGTGAAATCGCGGCTGGCACCGTCATCAATCGAGAAAGCCCAAGATTTGATACAGTTGATATTCTCATCGAAGGAAACTTCGTTACTACTGTTTCTCAACCTCAAAGCAACACTAATGAAGGTAAAGTCAATCGTTTAGCTCGTGCTTTGGCGGCTATTGAAGGCACAGACAATCCAAGTATAGAACTTTTTCAATTGTCGATAGGAGAAATAGTCGGACAAATTCCTTTAGTTGGTGTTCGTCCCGAAGCGACCTCTCTTAAAGCAATGAAAAGATCTTTATTACAATCTATTCCCAGACAAGCTCTAGCTAATAAACTAGCACAAGACATCGGTTTTGCCGCTCGTTTCTATCGCGCGATCGCGATTATGTTTGCCGATCGATTGGAAAAAACAATCGTCAAACTCGGTAGTCGAAAATTAGTTACCAATCAGACAGTCCCAGATGTATTGTTTATTTTGGGAGAACTGCATGATAGCGATGTCGATTGGTTGGTAAATACAGGCAGTCGTCAAAAAATTAGTGCCGATGCTTTGGTTCTCGAACAAGGCTGCCCGATCGATGCGATCCAAATTCTTCTCAATGGCAAAATGGCAATGACCTTTTCTGAAGGCGGACGCAATCCTTTAAATAAATTATTTGCTTCTTTTAGCGAACTAAATCTCACCGAAATAGAAATAGGCAGATTATCGAAAGGTGAAATTATCGGCGAAACTCCCTTTCTCGATGGTCGTTTACCTGCATTCAGCGTCAAGGCGATCGACGATTGTTTGGTTTTGTCGGTCGCCAGACAGCATTTTGCCAGCAAATTACAACAAGACTATGGTTTTGCCAGTCGCTTTTATCGAGTTATTTCGACTTTACTAGCCGATCGCTTGCAAGAATTAGTCGGCAGATTTGGCTACGGTAGACGTTTTCATCGTCAAAATGAACCTTTAAAACAACAAATTAGATATGAAGATGAGCTGAGTTTCGACTTTCTCGATCGCATGACCCTAGCGGGAGCGAGATTTGATTGGATCTTAGAACATTCGCGATAGTAAAGAGGATATTAATATGGTCAAACAAAAACCCGATCTTTTTCGTAAAGAATCCCTAGAACGTTTATCTTCACCCGAACAACTCGATCGATTGATGAAGGTAATCAAACCTAAAAGCTGGATATCTCTAGCTACTTTAGGAACTATAGCGGGAGTAGCCTTAATTTGGAGTATATTTGGAAGCATTCCCGTCACCATTGAAGGTCGAGGAGTAACAATTTATCCTAGTAAAGTTATTCCCTTACAAGCCAAAAGTGCGGGACAACTGGTTAAGGTCAATGTTAAAGAGGGAGACATCGTTCGTAAAGGTGATGTGCTAGCGACTGTAGACCAAATGGATGTTCGCAAGCAGTTGCAACTAGCTAGAGAAAAGCTAGCCCAATTACAACAGCAAGAACGCGACGCTAATTCTCTGCAAAAGCAAAGATTCGAGCGCGATCGTCTATCGCTGGAAAAGCAACGACAGGCATTAGAAAATCAATTGCAGATAGTTAAATCTCTAGCACCACAATTACAAGAAAAAGGAGTGCGATCGCTACAGCGCGAACGCGTCAATCTTAACAACCGTTTAAAAACCTTAAGAGAAATGCAACCCACTTACAATGCTAGATGGGAAAAGCGCAAAAACCTTCTCAAACAAGGATTAATTGCTGACGATACGGTTTTGGAAGCTCGCAAACAATACCAAGATGGTATGGCTAGTATCGATGAAGCTGAAGCTCAACTGACACAACTCGATGCCAAAGAAGCAGACGCACTCAAGCAATATCTTTCTAATCTTAACGAAATTAAAAATATTCAATCTCAATTACAAGAATTAAATAGTAAAAAAGCTACTCAAGCCCAACAAGACTTGGAAAGTTCGACTAACCGGCGCAAAGAAATTCAAGAAGTCGGACGCGAAATAAACAAATTAGAGCGAGATAGTAGCGGCAAAATTATCAGCCAACATAGCGGTCGTATTCTGGAAACTACCGTCAATCCAGGTCAAGTTATCGAAGCAGGAGCGCGCATTGCCAATATTGATGTCAATAATTTAGAAGATAGCAAGATGGTGGCAATTACTTATTTTCCTGTAGAAGAGGGTAAAAAGATCGAACCTAATATGACTATTCAAGTGACACCTCAAACCGTTAAAAGAGAGAGATTTGGCGGAATAGTTGGAGAAGTTACTAAAGTTTCCCAGTTTCCTATTAGTAAAGAAGCAGCTTCTAAGGTGATAGGAAACTCAGAAATGGTTAATGGTTTGATCTCGGACAAACAACAAGGAGTAATCGAAGTTGTCAGCACTTTGAAGAGCAATCCCAACACTTTTAGCGGTTATCAATGGTCTTCTTCTGCTGGCCCGAAAATGAAAATTTCTCCTGGTACTACTTCTACAGCGAGAGTCAAAGTAGAAGATAGAGCGCCCATTACATTTGTCTTACCGATTTTGAGGTCTGCAAGTGGTATCTACTAATTTTTCTTCAATTACATCTTCAATTACGTCGATTCAACCTTGGCAATATTTACAGCAACTATTGCGCAATAGTAAGACAAGAGCAAAAACGCCAACTATCATACAAATGGAAGCAGTCGAATGTGGTGCTGCATCTTTGGCGATTATGCTGGGCTATTTCGGTCGTATCGTCCCCTTAAGTGAACTACGTCGAACTTGCGGTGTTTCTCGCGATGGTTCTAATGCTTCTAACGTGCTTAAAGCATCCAGAAAATATGGTATGGAAGCCAAAGGATTGAAAAAAAATATCGAGCAATTAAAAAATATTAAACCTCCATATATTGTCTTCTGGAATTTCAATCATTTTTTAGTGGTTGAAGGATTTGCTAAAGACGGTGTCTATCTTAACGATCCAGCTAGTGGCCCGCGTAAGGCTTCTTTTCAAGAATTTGACGAAGCTTATACTGGTGTTGCTCTAGTAATGGAACCTGGTTCGGAGTTTAGCAAAGGCGGACGTAAACCGAGTTTGTTTTCAGCTTTAAAGGTGCGTTTGCAATCTGCTCCTGGTGCTTTAATTTATGCGGCGATCGCGGGACTAATGCTTACCTTTGTGGGTATGATAGTTCCCGTTTTCAATCAGATTTTTGTCGATGAAATTTTAGTAGATAAACGAGAACAATGGCTCAGGCCATTATTAATTGCCATGGCGATCGCCGCGATCGCGCAGGGTGCATTAACTCTTTTGCGGTTGCGTTATCTGCGTCGCTTGAAAATTAAACTGTCTGTGGGGATGTCCAGTAATTTTCTCTGGCATATTCTGCGTTTACCGATGAGTTTTTACGCTCAGAGATTTGCTGGAGAAATAAGCAATCGTACTAAGCTCAACGACGAAATAGCCGAAGTTCTCTCTGGAAAATTAGCCACAACTGCGATCGACTCACTGACAGTCGTTTTTTATGCGTTGCTGATGGTTCAGTACGACTGGATTTTAACTTTATTAGTAGTCTGTTTTGCTGCAATTAATATTTTTACTTTGCAATGGATATCCCGTCAGCGCGTCGATGCCAATCAAAAATTGATGCAAGATTATGGTAAAGCTGCTGGTACTTCTATTTCTGGTCTTCAAAGTATCGAGACGCTTAAGGCATCTGGTTTGGAATCTGATTTTTTTGCTAAGTGGTCGGGGTATTACACCAAAGCAGCTAATTCCATGCAAGACATGGGCGTGACCAACCAAGCCATTTCTATTTTACCCGTACTGCTATCTTCGCTTTCGTCAACTTTTTTGTTGATTGTGGGAGGTTGGCGCATTATGAGTGGCGACTTGAGTATTGGTATGTTTGTTGCTTTTCAGGGTTTGATGCAAAATTTTCAAGAACCAATTACCAATCTAGTTGGTTTTGGCGGCGAACTTCAAGAATTAGAAGGTAAATTAACTCGTTTGGACGACGTTTTACAAAATTCGATCGATCCAGAATTACAGGCGAGAAAAGTTGATGGTTTGACTTATTATGCTCATGCACGAACATCAGTCATATCTCGTTTGCAGGGTTATGTCGAATTACGCGATCTAACTTACGGCTATAGCCCTCTCGACCCTCCCTTAATTAAAAACTTCAATCTCTCTATTAAACCAGGGCAGAGAGTTGCTTTAGTTGGCGGTAGTGGTTCGGGAAAATCGACCATTGCCAAACTAATTAACGGCATCTTCCAAATATGGTCGGGAGAAATTCGTTTTGACGGTCAACCCAAGCAAATAATTCCCCATCAAATTCTGACCAATTCTCTGACGACGATCGAGCAAGATATTCTTTTGTTTGAAGGTTCTGTTCGAGACAATTTGACTCTTTGGGATACAACGGTATCCGATCGCGACCTCAAACAAGCCTGTCAAGATGCGGCGATCGACGAAATTATTCAATCTATGCCAGGTGGCTATAACGCCGAACTAAGAGAAGGTGCGACCAATTTAAGTGGCGGTCAAAGGCAACGTTTAGAAATTGCCCGTGCTTTGGTAAATAATCCTTCGATCTTAATTATGGATGAAGCTACTAGTGCTTTAGATGCAGAAACCGAAAAAATTATCGATCGCAATATCCGTCGGCGGGGTTGTTCCTGTATTGTCGTCGCCCATAGATTGAGTACGATCCGCGACTGCGACCAAATTATCGTTCTAGAACGTGGCAAGGTCGTACAACAAGGAACTCACGATGAATTGTGGCAACAGGAAGGAGTTTATGCACGATTAATTGGTAGTGAAGGTGGAGCACTTTAAAATGATTAATTACCAGGGAAATACTAAGTTATTGGGAGAAATAGTTGCTGTCGATGGTAGCAACACTAACGTATTAAATAATCCCCAGCAAGTTTGGGTCGTGCATTCTGGTGCGGTAGCATTGTTTTCAATCACGGTAAAAGATGGCGTTCCCGTTGGCAATCGTCACTATCTGTTTACTTGTGAAGTAGGCGAGGCGATATTTGGCACTGTTGCCAACCTCAATGCAAGTAACTTACAAATTTTGGCAGTACCAATCGGCAAAACAGAATTACTAAAAGTTAAGTGGCAACACTGGCAAAAACTAGTGTCAACTGGAAATGAAGAAGTTGAGTTTTTAGTAGAAAATTGGCTGCACAAATTTAATAATTTGCTTCCCGAACTAGATTCTTTCCCATCTGAAAAAAAATTAGGAGGAGATGCTCGACTATCTCTAGATAAAGAGCAAAAAATTCGATCGGAATCTGGAAAAATAATCTGGATCGATATCAAACAAGGAAAAGTTATCTGGATGGGATTGCCCGAAATGATTTTAACGTCAACATCGGTAATTTTTCCCTTTAGCGATCGCATGTGGTTGGAAACAGAGACAGACACTCAATTACAAACTAAAATTACTAGTGCGATCGCCGATGCAGATGCTTTAAGTTTGGGAATTTCTCAGTTACATCAATATTTTCTTCACTGCCTCAAACTCAAGAAAAAACAAGAAAGCCTCGAAGAATTAGAAAGATTGAGATTACAAGATCGTCTCAACCGTCAAGTTACCGAGGAAGCGATCGGCGAATTAGCCGCACCCCTGGCACCGACTGCGATGAATTTTTTCCTTCACGGCACACCATTATTAGTAGCCGTCGGTGCAGTTGGCAAAGCTTTGGGGGCAACCATTCGCCCGCCATCCAAGTCAGAAGACTTAAAGCGTTTTAAGCAACCTTTAGAGGCGATCGCCCGTTCTTCAAGATTGCGAATGCGACAAGTTTTACTGCGAGATGATTGGTGGAAAGAAGATTGTGGCGCGATGATGGGTTATACTCTCTCAGACGAACAACCAATAGCTTTGCTTCCTCGTGGAGGTTCTAGCTATGAATTGTTAGACCCCGTTACTCAGCAACGTACTAAAATAGATGCCGAGCTGGCTCAAACTATCTCCCCCGTAGCTTATAGTTTTTATCGTTCTTTACCCGATCGCGTCCTTAAAGTTTTTGACATACTCGGTTTCGCCATTAAGGGTTTGCGTAAAGATCTACTTGTAATTATTTTGACTGGTATTGCAGCTACCTTACTAGGTATGGTTACGCCCCAAGCGACTAGTATTATTATGGATAGTGCCATTCCCAACAGCGATCTCGGATTATTACTGCAAGTGGGATTGGGACTATTTGTAGCTGCCTTTGGTACGAGCTTTTTTAAGTTGAATCAAGGTTTTTCTTTACTGAGAGTTGAAACTGTTTCCGATGTTTCAACCCAATCGGCGGTTTGGGATCGCTTGCTCAATTTACCAGTTTCATTTTTCCGCGAGTATACGATCGGCGATCTTCATTCTCGTGTTTCCGCCGTTGGTGAAATTCGTCAAAAATTGGGCGGTAATACCTTACTTCAACTAGTTACGGGGCTTTTTGCCCTGTTTAATCTGGCACTTTTGTTTTATTACAACGTCCAATTAGCTTTTATTGCTGTTGCAGTTGCAATAATTTCGATAATTGTGACTAGTGTTTCAGGTGCTTTGATTGTACGTAAAGTCAAACCTTTACTAGAGATAGAAGGAAATATCTTCGGGTTAACCGTACAGTTAATCGACAGTATTTCTAAACTACGGACAACAGGTGCCGAACAACGCGCTTTTGCTTTTTGGAGTAAAAATTATGCCAAGCAAATCAAATTTGAATTGAGTACCCAAGCGATCGAAGACATAGTGGCAGTGTTTAATACAGTGTTGCCGACCATTGTTTCTGGAGTACTTTTTTTCTTTGTCGTGCAATCGATCGGCAAAGCGCAAAGTACGGGACAAGTGGGGCTGACTATCGGTACTTTTATGGCGTTTGATTCTGCTTTTAAAACTTTTATTGGTGGTGCGACAGATGTCAGTAATACTTTAACTGATATGCTTCAAATCTTACCCCAGTGGGAACGCGCCCAGCCTATTCTCGAAACCGTTCCAGAAGTTTCACTCGATAAGGCCGATCCTGGTAAACTTACGGGAAAAATTACTGTCGATCGCGTCTGTTTTCGCTATCGTCAGGATGGCCCGCTAAATTTAGATAAAGTTTCAATTCAAGCCGAACCTGGAGAGTTTATTGCTTTAGTAGGTGGTTCTGGAAGCGGTAAGTCAACTATTTTCCGCTTGCTACTCGGTTTTGAAACTCCAGAAGAAGGAAGTGTCTATTATGACGGTCAAGATTTATTTGGTTTGGATGTCGGTGCGGTAAGAAGACAACTAGGAGTAGTCTTACAAGCTGGTAAGCTGATGTCTGGTTCTATTTTTGATAATCTGGCTGGCGGTGCAAATATTGGTTTAGATGAAGCTTGGGAAGCTGCCAGAATGTCAGGCTTCGCCGATGATGTTGAAGCGATGCCAATGGGAATGCATACGGTAGTAAGTGAAGGTGGAGGCAATTTATCAGGTGGACAAAGACAGCGTTTACTTATTGCTAAAGCTCTAGTGTTGAAACCTCGCATTCTTCTGTTTGACGAAGCTACTAGCGCTCTAGATAATCGTACTCAGGCGATCGTTAGTGAAAATTTAG
>JBOFLQ010000260.1:0-28128 GCA_051657945.1 Xenococcaceae cyanobacterium
AGCCCCTAGCCTAAGCGCCCCTATCCCCTATCCCCTATCACCTAGCACCTATCCCCTATAAATGAAACTCTCGGTTATTATTCCCACCTATCGCCGTCCGCAAGACTTAGAGCGTTGTTTGAATGCTCTCAAAAAGCAAATTCGTAAAGCAGATGAAGTAATTGTCGTCGTACGAGATACAGACGAATTGACTTGGCAGTTTTTAGAAAAATTCGATCGCACGTCAATAAATTTGCTTAGCGCAACTGTAACCATTCCAGGGGTAATCGCCGCCATGAATACAGGAATCGATCGCGCCACGGGAGATATTATTTCTATTACAGATGATGATGCTGCACCTCATTTAGACTGGTTGGTCAAAATCGAAAACTGGTTTTTAAAAGATGACAAAATTGCTGGTGTGGGCGGTAAAGATTGGCAGCCAGGAGAAACTAACAAAACCGAATTAGTTGGTCGTCTCCAGTGGTTTGGACGAGTTATTGGCAATCATCATATTGGTACGGGAAAAGCTCGTGAAGTAGATTTAATCAAAGGAGTAAATATGAGTTGGCGGCGCAGCGCGATCGGCGATCTGCGCTTTGACGAAAGGTTAAAAGGGACGGGCGCTCAAGTTCATTTTGAACTGGCATTTTCTCTAGCTCTCAAACGAGCTGGTTGGAAATTGATTTACGATCCTGAAGTTGCAGTAGATCACTATCCCGCACAACGTTTTGATGAAGACCAACGCCAAAATTTTAACCAGATTGCCTGGAGTAACGCCGTCCACAATCAAACCCTAAGTTTATTAGAACACTTTTCTCCCCTACGTCGTCTGATTTTTTTAACTTGGGCGGTTTTGGTAGGCACTCAAGATGCTTTTGGTTTAGTACAATGGCTGCGCTTCTTGCCCCGTCAAGGAAGTTTAGCAACCCAAAAGTTACTAGCATCTTTGCAAGGGCATTGGTGGGCAATTTTGAGTTAGGAAAGTCACGCATTCGTAGAGACGCGATCTGAGCCTAACGGCACGGCTTCGCCTACGCGTACAGTTGCAAAAGTCAAAAGTAATTATCCAACGCCCAATGAACTATGAAAATATGTATTGTGACGCATACGGCGATTAAAGTTGAGGGGCAGGGACGGGCAAACTACGAAATTGCTAAAGAAGCAGTGCGTCGGGGTCATCATGTTACCATTTTGGCAAGAGAAATTGACTGGCAATTAAGGCAGCATCCACAAGTAAATTGGATTGAGATTGCCGAAACTAAACTACCAGGTCAACTTATCCGCAATTTTGCTATTTCTTGGCAAAATGCAAGATGGCTGCGCCAACATCGTCAAGAATTCGATCTGGTTAACGTTAACGGCGCGATCGCTCTAACCGACGCGGATATTAACAGCGTACATTTCGTTCACGCTGCTTGGTTGCGCTCACCCGCTCATACTTTTCGCATCCGTCGGGATTTGTATGGTTTGTATCAGTGGTTTTTTACAGCATTGAATGCCTTCTGGGAAAAACAATCTTTCGATCGCGCCGAGTCGATCGTTGCCGTGTCGGAAAAAATTGCCACCGAAGTCATGGAAACTGGTGTCGCGCCAGAAAAAATTAAAGTAATTCTCAACGGCGTGGATACAGAAGAATTTACACCAAATAAGCGATCTCGCCAATCTTTAGGATTGCCAGTAGACGTTCCTCTAGCGCTATTTGTCGGTGACATTCAAACAAACCGCAAAAATCTCGATACAGTACTCAAATCCTTGGTAGAAGTGCCAGAATTGCACCTAGCAGTAGTGGGCAGTACTGAAGGCAGTCCCTATCCCCAATTGGCAAACAAACTCAATTTAACTTCCAGAGTACATTTTCAGGGATTTCGCCGCGACGTTGATGCAATTATGCAAGCCGTCGATTTTTTAGTTTTTCCTTCGCGTTACGAACCTTTTGGCTTGGTAATTACAGAAGCGATGGCTTCGGGATTACCAGTTATTACCGCACAAACAGTTGGTGCTGCCGAATTGGTTAAGCCCGAATGCGGTATAGTTTTGTCTGACTCAGAAGATGTTAAAGCTTTAGCAGCAGCATTGAGCGAGCTGGGAGGCGATCGCGCCCTCAGAGAAAAAATGGGAAAAGCAGCCAGAAGCATTGCCGAACTTTACAGTTGGAAGAATACGGCACAAAACTACCTCAATTTATTCGAGCGGGCGATCGAATCAAAGAACCAAACAACAGTCAACCAAACTACGGCAAGCTACTAATAACTGAGAAAAAGTCAAGATGTTTAGCGATATTAGGAAACAAGTATCCACTGCTCAAAAAAGAATATCATTTTCCCTAGAACCAGCTCCCGCTTGGGCGGCGATCTTGGCTTTGCTTTCACTGACATCATTATGTATCACCGTCGGGGCAGGTAGCTTCGTCAATTTTGCTTTTCCAGTTTCTGCTTTGGGAGTCGGAGTATTTCTTTATTTTCGCTATCCCATCCTCTATCTTGGTTTTAGCTGGTGGATGTGGTTGATCTCGCCTTTCATTAGACGTTTGGCAGATTATCGCAGTGACTTCACCGATCCCAGTCCGATCCTTTTAACTCCTTTTTTGGTCACCTTTGTCACTTTTTTGACCGTTCTAAAAAATTTACCCAAATTTTATCTGCTCGATAGTTTACCCTGTATTTTGTCATTACTAGGGGTTATTTACGGTTTTATCGTGGGGATGATTTATGTCGATTCGCCCCTACAAGTTGGAATCGATTCTTTAGAGTGGTTCGTACCAGTACTGTTTGGCTATCACGTTTACTCTAACTGGCGCAATTATCCCAAATATCGTCGCAATTTAGAAACAGTCTTTCTTTGGGGCGTATTAGTTACAGGCATTTATGCAGTAATTCAATTTTTGGTAGCGCCAGAATGGGATAAATTTTGGTTGGTAGAATCTGGGATGATTACCAGTCAAGGGAAACCCGAACCCATGGGAATGCGCGTTTGGAGTACGATGAATTCTGGAGAACCTTATGCCTCGTTTACGATCGCTGCTTTGCTATTGTTATTCAACAGTAGAGCAGCATTGCGAGTCCCTGCCATGGCAGCAGGATACTTGGGTTTATTACTGTCAACTGTTCGATCTGCTTGGGGTGGCTGGTTTGCAGGGTTATTAATTCTTGCTACTTCTTTGCGCGGTAAATTTCAAATACGTTTGATCGCCACTCTATTTACTATGGTGGTTTTGATGATTCCTCTGGTTACCATCGAACCGTTTGCTCAGCCAATTACCGATCGTTTTGAAACTTTTTCCGACATTTCCAGCGACGGTAGCGCGCGCGATCGCCAAGCAACTTACCAAGAAGTGAGCGATAAAGCGGTACAAAATTTTATGGGTTCTGGAATTGGTAGTACTGGTTACGATAGCGTTTTGCTTAATTTATTAACTCAGTTGGGATGGTTTGGAACTCTATTTTATGTAGGCGGACTAGTTTTGCTAGTATTCAATCTTTTTCAATCCACCGCAAGCAGTATTGACAATTTTATTCTTGCGGCTCGTGCTGTAGTAGCCAGTTCTTTGGTCAGATTACCAGTTAACGTTCCCGTTATCGGTGTTAGTGGTATCTTACTGTGGGGTTTTTTATGCTTGGGATTGGCTGCAAGTAAATTTCACAAACATCAATACCAACTAAAACTACAGCAAGATTTAGCCGCTTCTAGCGATGCCGTAGAGCAAAATCTCCAACAAACCAATTAATTCTCATTTTAGCGATGACATTACCAAATTTATGTTTTGTGCTTGAAAGTGGAACTGATGTTCGTCTCGTCGAAGGATTGAGGGAAAGATGCAATCTAACTGTTGTTGCTAGAAAACTCAACGATGGAATCGCAACTTTTAGCCAAACACCTGCCATGGCGATCGAGACAGTTTTTGGCCCCGATTCTCGCTCTAAATATGCCTTGTTTGTTTGTAACTACTTAAAGCAACAGAAAAATAAATTTGATTTTGTCATCGCTCAAGGCTATGGTATGGCCGCTGTAGGGGCTAATCTCGCCCATCGTCTAACTAGTACTCCTACCGCTATGTTAGTATGCAGTCCTACCGAAGCATATTATCAATGTCGTCAGTTTTATCCCTCAGCGAATAAACCTTTTCGAGCGCACGAATTGTTTGCCTTAGGCGCGATCGCCCGTCTCAATGCTATCTTGGGACAACAGTACATTGTTCTGAGCCAACATTTAGCCGATGTCGTTCGTTCCCACGGCGGCAACAAACCAATACATTCCATACCTTTATACGGTGTAGATACTAACTTATTTGTACCTCCATCTGAGCCAAAAACAGCCATTAAGGCACAAATGGGTTTACCTACTACTGGTTCGTTGATTTTCTTCAGCAGTCGCGTTGCACCCGAAAAAGATAGCGAAACTCTATTAATTGCTTTTAAAAATTTGTTAGATAAAGGACGAGACATTTGGCTGCTACATCGCAGTGGTGGCTATCAAACATTTATCAAAGATGCCAAACAATACGGCATTGGCGATCGCGTTATTGCTACCGATGCGGTTCATCCTCACAAGCAATTACCTCTAGACTATCAAGCTTGCGACCTTTGCATACAGTCTTCTCGTCAAGAAGGTTTGGGTTTTTCTCCCCTCGAAGCGCTTTCCTGTGGCGTACCCGTTATTGCTTCAGCGGTAGGTGGTTTGAGAGAAACGATCGTCGATGGTAAAACTGGGTGGACTTATCCTGTTGGCAATGCAGATAAATTAGCTCGCTCTATAGAAATGGTTTTAGATAACCCAGATGAAGCTACTCAGAGTGCTATGAGAGGAAGAAATTTAGTTGTCAAAAAATTCGATCGACAATTTGTTTTTACAAAATTGTTGGAATTATTCGATAACAATTAAAGTTTAAAAGTTTTGTATTCACTTAGGTAAAACTATGAAAAATCTATTGAAAAAAGCATTTAATTCACTTTGAAGAACAAGAAAAAGTACCAATTAAAAGAATCGATAGCGTTTTTGAAGAGTTAATCGATCGACAAAACTCAACTAGAATTTACTTGAAATTGGACACTCAGGGTTACGACTGGAATGTTTTGCAAGGGCTTGGAGTGTACTCGAACCAAATACTTGCTTTACAAACTGAAGTTTCGGTAATTCCACTCTATCAAGATTCACCCAATTATTTAGAATCAATTGAGCGTCTCAATCAGATGCAATTCGAGCTTGTCGATTTAATTCCTGTATGTCGTGACGAGAAGAATATGAGAATAATCGAATTTGATTGTGTAATGTCAAAAGTAAATAGTATTTAGTTAGAACGAATTTCTAATTTGAGACGATTTTGTAAATCCAACCTTTTGTTTTGAGGAATGAATAAGTAATTCAAAAACTTATACTTTATATCTCCTTCAATCTTATTTTTAGCTACTAAGCCACTATCTGTAATCTGAAAAAATTCATAATTCCTATTTGTAAAAAACTTAGTTAATAAATTTTCTGTTCTTCCTGGTAAAACCTCACAAATAACGATCGGTCGATCTCGCTCGATCGCGTTTTTAGCTCTTTCAAAAACTTGAGGTTCTGTTTTTTCAGTATCTATTTTAATTAAATCTATTTTGTCGATATTATTCTTAGTGACAAATGAATCTAGAGTTAAAGATTTGACTGCTACTTCTGTGACGTTATCGATTGATTTTTTTAATTCGGAAGATGTGGAAGAAATAGTAGGAATATTATCTCCTCGATGGTAGGGATCTACAGGAATATACATCGAAATTTCTCCATCGTATCGATCGAACGCTGCTCGAACTGGATGTATATTATTTAAATCATTTAATTCGACATTTTCTTGTAATTTTTTATAAATATTAGGAACTAGCTCAAACGAGTAAACACTGCGTTTTTCGTTTTCTAGCGCGGCAAATAAGGAATAGAAACCAACGTGCGCCCCAATATCAAAAAATACTTGACACGATTGTAATAACTTTTCCATTAATACTGTAGTTTCATTTTCAAAGCCATAAACACCTTCAAAAAAGCAACTCGTGCTAATTAAAGTATTGTCATTGCAATCGATCGACATCTTTTTGCCATTATTTAATTTACGAGAAATTGTGCCAACAATTGGCATTTTATAACTAATATTTTTAATAAGTGGATAAAATATACTAGCGAACTTTCTCAGCGGCAAATTCATGACGCGATTATAGAGCAAGTTATATACTATATTTTTGAACCACTGATTAGATATTGTCATAGCTTTAAAAATTAATTTTTCTAAAATATTTATTAATTCGATCGAGCAACCATTTCATAATTAGGTTCTGGCTGCAACATATTTAAATTACCTGCTATGTAATCGCCAACAACAGCTTCAGAACACATATTTTTCCACCATAACAAAGACTCTTGATGCTTCTGTTGCATTAATTCTGGATTGTCTAATAATTGCTCTAAAATTTTTCCCAACTGCTCCCAATCGTTGATGTGAATGGCAGGAGAATTGTCATAAAACCATTTTGAAGGCAAAGCTTCGGCAATGATGACACAACCATAACGCATCCCTTCAAAATAACGAAAAGTTTCCAAAGAAGTGCCTCGAGGAACTATACAAATCTTGGTATCCATCATCTTTTCTGAGTAGATTTGCTTGCCACCTTGATGAGATTGAAAAAAGCTTGGTACGATGGATAATTCAAGCTTAAAATCGGGACGTTTTTCTTGGAATTTTTTTAGTTGCACCATCATTTGTTGGCGAGAAAGAGTTTTTGGTGTTACTAACCAATGTTTCAACGACCAAAAAGGATAGCTGCGATGAACTACACTACCAGCAAAAAAAACATCGTAATTTCGTTTTGATATCGGTTTAATTGGTAAATCTAATTGATTGTAATAACCCAAAGGCAAGCTATAAATAGGTGATAGTTTGCCTTTCCCTGCCAATACTTTTTTTAGATTTTGCCACCAATAATTGACTATTCCAGGTAAACGAAGAGTGTAAACTCTCAAATATTGAATTAAAGCCATCAAGTTAAGATAAGAAGGCTTTAATAAAAGATTGCCTCCCAAAGATAGATCGGTGCCGTAACATTTAAAAATCGCTAATACCTTATGAAAATAAATGGGAATGCGACACCATTCATCACCTATCATCACGACCACGACATTCTTTCCGTAGGATGGTAGTTTATCTATTTCTTTCCAAGTTATATAAAAGACTAATCCTTTGACTTGAAGTTTTTTTTCCATTACTCTCAATGCTCTGGAAAGATAGATAATCCAATTAAGTTCGGGAAGTGGTGGAGTTTCGTCGTATATGTCCCACGAAATTACTGGTTTATCTTGGTTGATATAAATGTAATAGCGATTGATATCTAATTTATCCATAATTGAGGTGGGGATATGATTAGTTTTTAGAACGATAAAGTTTTCCAAATTTCGCTCAAAAAATAGCGATCGAGAATTATCGCTATTTTGTTGATTTACTCTGGCTCAGAGTTTAGCTAAACAATTCACTAAAAAAAATTTTTGCTCGATCGCTCTTTTACTGCTAATTATGTCGATGAATCTTAGCGATTAGCGCTGGAAATTAGTTCAAATCCTCAATTTGAACTAATATTCACTGTTGCCACTACATTGAATCAAACTTACAATTGCTGCAATAGCATTTCCTATTTCTTGCTAGAAACACATTCATAATCTAAATCGCTTTTATTGGGCAACAATATTCGAAATTGACATAGATGTTGTTTGTTTACAGTTTCTTTTCAAGAATTTAACTGTTTGTTTCAAAAATTTCCGTGTTTTTGATTACAATCGTTTCCAAATTCAGCTTTTGTATGTAATTAAAAATACCGAATCAAGCTACTTTCGAGTTAAAATTTTTAAGACCTGCCCGTTGAAGCGCAAAAACCATAAAAATAACTGATTTTTGCTTTCCAAACGTCTTTACGATGTTAAAGCTGACCGACAAGCATCAATTTTTTCAGATCTCGATGTCGATCGCGCTGTAAATAGTTTGAAAAAAGATGGTTTGTGTTTGGGACTTTATTTACCTCGATCGAGAACAAGCAGAATTAAATTATCAAAATACTTTATTTACAGGGCATTGCGTCAATCCCTCAGCACAATGTGCGGCGATTAAAAAACTAGAACGAGATGCTAAATTGTGGTCGATCGCCGCTCGATATTTAGAAACAGATCCTATTCTCCACATTGTTAAATTTATTACAGATAAGCTTATCTTTGAGTTTGTAGTATTTAGTTTTAATATTTAAATATTATTTTTTGCTTAATATAAATTCATGCGCTCAAATGACCAAAAATCGTGCCGAAAATTTTGAGGTTATTGACGAAATCATTAGGGTTTGAGTAGCATAAAAATATGCATTCGCAGAATTCGTGTGTCTATTTTTAGAAAACGCCTCTACAAGCTTTATTTTTCGTTGCCATAGCAAAATAGACACAAATAGAAAATTGTAACGGCTTGTAAAAATAAGTTGACAAAAAACTTTAGTTGTCAAAAAGCATTTTATTTATTTTTCTCTACCTGATAGCTTGCAGTCCGCAAGTTAAAACTCTAGTCAGAAATGTGACAACTCCCACCGCTAACCGCAAGCGGTGTAGCGGTGTCGAATTAAACTCACGAATAAGAGTTCTTGTCTCACAGGCTGTGCATCCACTAAGCCTCCACAAGCAGCAAACGGTTGTCCTACCGTCCGTTGAAAAATATTCAGCGAAGCGTTTAAATCCCTGTCGATACTAACTTTACAATTCGGACAATTATGAACTCGAACTGATAAATCTTTAACAACTTTCTCACCACAATTAAAACAATCGATACTCGTACCTCTAGCATCAACGAATTGAGTATGCTTGCCGCGTTTTACCGCTACTGCTTGCAATATATTCAAGAATGCGCCCCAAGCCACATCTAATATCGATTTAGCCAGTCTAGTTCTAGCTAGACCGTGGAAATTAGTAAGCTTGTCAATAATCTCAAAACTGTTTCTAGTCGATTAATCCGTAAAGAATTTGCTGATGTTGTTAACCGAATTTATAGTAAACCAGTGTTTTGGACTGGAGCTTACTTTGTTGCAAGTTGTGGCGGCGTTACTGTCGAACAAGTTAGGAAATATGTTGAAAATCAAAGTGAAATCGCAGAATAATTGTCGATTCGTCACCCACCCCTTCTCTACCAAGAGCTTCGCTTGATGGTATCGCTCAGAGGTGGGATTCCTCACCGACCTGCTATCCCCCTCACCACCAACCGCTAAGAGCGGTCTGGTGGGAGTACCCCGCAGTCCAGATGGTAGGAGTAGGGTGGGTTTTGCCCACCCTACAATTAAGCTTCTTCGATAATTAATAAATAAGGATAATCCACCGTAGGCAAACTTAACAAAATTGTGTCTGCTCCCTGTCGATTTTTCATCATTTTGATAGGAACGGATCGATTGTTAATTGGATCGTATGCCGCGATCGAAATACCTTTTTTCTTGACTCCTTTAATAGTGACATTGTATTCCTCGGCTGTCATGTCCTTAAAGATATCTCTAGTCATCACATAATAAGGAATGACAAATCTTTTCGCATTAACTTGATAGGGAAGAAAAGTAAAAACATCTCGATTGTAAAGATTGGGATATTGAACCGTGCCATTCCCTGCAAATTGAAAACGATTGTGAGTATCAGCGATCGAAACCACTTCTAGCGATCGCGTTTGGGTGAGATTGCTATCTAATTTTTCTTTCATCTTGTTGACAAGATTACTCGTAACCATCAAGGTTGGAGAAGTGTAGCTGCGATCGTCATTAGGATATGAAACATCTGCACCAGCGGCATACTCCAAGAAATTATCTTGAAGGACACCATACTTTTTGTCAGAATCTGCCGCTACAAATAACTGAACTTGTTTTGCTCCTTTATTAAGAAAAAAACAAAAATAACGAGCTGCTGCTTTTGCCTTAATTGCCAAAGCGCGATCGCTGCTAATGTTAGGATCTCCCTCACTAGGGTCGATATTCGCTTCAGTGATCCATACTGGAGTAGGTAGCACCTGACCATTAACCATTCTGGCATAACGTCCGTGGTTGGTGCCATAAATATCGGTAGTAATGGGAGCGAGATCGCGAGTAGCTGTTTCTGTTTGTAAGACTGTGGCTGGATATTCAGGAAATTGAGCGCGATAAGTAGGAACGAAACCTGCTTTATCTTCTTGACGAAGCATATTCACTCTAATGCCACCCTTGGGTTCGTCTTGAGGATAATTTTTGGGCGTACTGCTGTAAAGATGTTTGCTAATGCCATTAACTTGTGGTGGCTGTTTGGAAGAAGCAGTCCAAGGTATGGTATTACCAAAACCGTTAGTAATGCCGACACCAGGAAATTGCGAGGAATTGGCAGCTACATAATTAGCAGTTACTTCGATTAAGTTATCCCAGATCGTATCTTGGTTGTATTGATAGGGTCGATCGGCATAATAGTCATTAATATTTAAAAAATGAAATCCAAAACTCAATTCGTTCCAAATTTCTAAATCGAAACCTCGATCTTGACTATTAGCACTTGCTAGCGTTTCATTAACAAATTTAGTAGCAGTTTCTACATACTTTTGCCAACCAGCGATCGATTTTTGATAGTCTTCGCTACCAGGTACGGAAAAAGGACGATATTTTAGAGTAGCCATCGCTACGTTCGTCCCTGCTGTGATTTCTTTTGGCAAGGGTTTAGAAAGAGTAACAGTATTGCCCTCTATTTTGGTAATTAAAGCTTCTGCTGCCCAGTAATCGCTTAGGTTAGATAAACCGCTGTAACCTATTTGTAGTTCGCTGACATCGTTTAACTGGATTTCTTTCGCACCAGTAGCAGCATTAGCTATGACTTTACGCTCGAAAAACTTGACAGGGCAGGGAGCGCCTTGATGAGCGTTTAATAAGATTAAAGGACGTATTTGATGTTGTTGTAGAATCGTCAGTAGTTCTTTTAGCGCGCTTGCGTTTTGGGGGGATATTTGCGATTCATTATCGAAATCAATATTATTCCAAGGAATCTCCACGCGAGTTACCTTAACTCCGTGCTTGGCTAGCATTTCTGCTACCAATGGTAAATTCTTGATTCGATCGGAATTCCAATTAACGCCAATACCGTTGATAAAATTTGTAGCAGGAATAGTTTCTAAATAAGCACGCCAAGGTTGTAACCAATGGGAAAACCAACCGAAAGGAGCAGCCGTTAAATGAGTGGGATCTATATAAGGAGTAACTACGTTTTGAGCTACAGTACTCGTGCAATTAACAGTAATTAATAGAGTTGTTACTACCAAAATAACTAGCCGAAAGAATTTCATAACCTGTCTCGCTCGATTTCGATTGCGCCATTTAATAATAATGACCACAAAAGTTTAGCTATTGTGTGTTTTAATTAACATGAATTTTCAGAAATCTTATCAAACCATTTCAAAAAAGATTGGCAAAATGACTGAAATCATCTAACTCTTAAAATTAGTAGTTAGACAAAATTAAAACTAAGGCAAAACTTATATTTATTAATAACTAATGAAAACTCTGCAAATAGGATTAGGCTGGTTTCCCGAACAATCGGGCGGACTCGATCGCGTTTATTACGACTGTATTCGCTATCTACCGCAAGTTGATGTTGAAGCCAATGGTTTGGTGGTAGGATCGGCAAATGTAGCTTTCGATTCGGGCGGACGTGTACAAGCATTTGCTACTCCAGAATCACCTTTATGGCAGCGTTGGTTTAGAGTTAGGCAATATTACGATCGATTGATTTCGATAAATGATTATCATTTGATTGCTTCTCATTTTGCTCTATACACTTTTCCCCTGCTCGATCGCTTTGGCGATCGCCCTCTGGTTATCCATTTTCATGGTCCTTGGGCGCTAGAGAGCAGCGTTGAAGGTAGTCGATCGCTTAACACTTTCTTGAAAAAATCATTAGAACAAATAACTTATCGAAGAGCGACAAACTTTATTGTCCTCTCTCAAGCTTTCCGCGATATTTTACACCAAGAATATAAAATACCATTCGATCGCATCCGAATTGTTCCTGGGGGTGTAGACTTAGAGCAGTTCAATATTTCGTCTTCTCGCTCTCTTGCCAGAACCGAACTAGGCTGGAATCAAAATCGCCCCATTCTCTTCTGCGTGCGACGGCTAGCTAAACGCATGGGTCTAGAAAATTTGATTGCAGCCATAGATAAAGTCAGACATTATCATCCAGATATTCTTTTATATATTGCTGGTAAAGGTGAATTAGCCCAAACCTTACAAGCACAGATTAAAGAATTAGAATTGAGCGAACACGTTCATTTATTAGGTTATCTTACCGAGCAACAATTACTTTTAGCTTACCGTGCGGCTAACTTTTCTGTAGTACCGACTCTCTCTTTTGAAGGTTTTGGTATGATTGTCATCGAATCTTTGGCTGCTGGTACGCCCGTGTTAGCTACTCCAGTGGGAGGAATACCAGAAATATTGCAGCCTTTTTGGGAAGATTTATTGTTTGAAGGCTGCTCCGTAGAACAGTTGGCTCGAGGTATTACAGAGACTCTTAGCCATCGACGCTTATTACCGAATAGTGAAGTTTGTCGAGCTTACATTCAAGAAAATTATGCCTGGGATAAAATTGCTCGACAAATTAAATTTGTTTATCAAGAAACATTATCCAATTAGTTTTAGTTAGATAATATTACTCATCGATCGTAAGCTTGTACTATTTAGATATCGAGCGTAATTCAATCATAAATACTTATCAAAAAATCTTTAAAGCTTACTATTACTTAAAATGTTTATTAGTTTACTAAAAAAAAATCGATAATCATGTATGATTCGGGATAATTAATATTCAATCGCCAAAGCGATCGAGCGACTAGCATGAATATTCCCATCAAATCTTTTCAAAGTTTGTGGTTAAAAATACAACGCAGATTTGGACAATATTTAAAGGGAAGTATTCAAAATCATCTTTGGCTTTTAATGTTTTGCGTTACTCGCATTTCCATTTTGCGTTCTTTGAGTATTTTTATTCTCAAACGTCCTCATTCCGATCTAAATAACGCACTAAAAACTTCTCTATTTAACCAATTAAATCCCGATCGAATTGTCGAAAATTTGCATACTGATGGTTTGTGTTTAAATATTAAATTACCAGAAAAAACTGTTAAAGAAATCGTTAATTTTGCCGAGTCGGCAAAATATTTAGGTAATGCCAATTCTCAATATAGCTTTTATTTGTGCGAAAAAGATCGAGCAGAAAAGCAACATCAACAAACCTTTTTTAGCGCCCATCATTTCAATCCTTCCCAAAAGTGTGAAGCGATCGCAAAGCTCGAACAAGATCCCCTTTTATGGAAAGTCGCTGCCAAATATTTAGAGACAGATCCTGTTTTAATCGGCAGTCGAATGTGGTGGACTTTTGCAACCAAACAAGAATTAAGCGAGTCGGTAAGAGGATTTTTTCGATTTCATTACGATCTTGAAGACTACCGATTTATTAAATTTATGTTCTACTTAACAGATGTAGACACGAACAGCGCTCCTCATGTTTGCGTTAGAGGCTCACATAAAAACAAAAAATTGCAGTACCAATTTTCTTTACTTAGAGAAAGAGAAGATCGAGAGATCGTTGACTTCTATGGCAAAGACAAAATCGAAATTATTTGTGGTAAAGCTGGTTTTGGCTTCGTTGAAGATTTTTACTGTTTTCACAAAGCTACAGTTCCTAAAACCAAAAACAGACTTATGCTTGAGATCGAATTTGCTATGAATGATTACGGGTTGTTTTATGGATGAGTTTGTTTGCAATGGGAAAAACAAACTCAGCCATTCTTCATCTGCCAAATTTCCAGCGCACTCGATAGTCTGTTTTTAAATAAACTATTCCTCTAGCTTGAAGCCAAAAACTATTCTTTTGGGAAGAAGCTCTTTTTCAGGCAATTTTCTAAATTAAATATAGGTTACACAAGGATTTTGAAATAGTTTGAAATCTTGCCAATTGTCCGTTGAATTTTGCTGTCGATCGATTTAGTAAGGAGAAAGTTTGTGGCAGATACGAGTAAACGCGGATTTGCATCCATGGATGCCGAAAAACAGCGCGAAATTGCCAGTAAAGGCGGTAAAGCAGCTCACGAAAAAGGTACGGCGCACGAATTTACATCTGAAGAAGCTCGCGAAGCAGGTCGTAAAGGTGGTGAAGCTGTAAGCAAAGATCGCGAGCATATGGCTGAAATCGGTCGCGAAGGTGGGAAAAACTCTCACAAACGCGGGCGAGAGCAAAAAAACAATCAAAACAACTAAAAAATCCTTAATTATATTGTTGCGATCGTAAATCGAAAGCTAAATAAACCTAACGGGGCGATCGACTTATTATCGTTGGCAATTTAATCGTTTAGCATAAGCAGTCGTTAAATTTTTTAAGATTTACCAGCTCTTTAAGCCGATCGAAGAACTGGTAAATCTTAAAATTCAAGCGAAATTTAATTAATAAAAAAAGGTGATTGTAATGGAAAAGAATGTAGACAAAATCAACGAAGTTATCGAAAAAGCTAAAACACAACCAGTTAACTCTGAAGAAATACCACCAGAAGCAAAAGACGCAATTCCAGCAGATCGAAAATTAAGCCCTAAAGAAAGAGGTTTGACTGCTAACCCTGGGGATCGCATTGCTGACGAACCTCAAACCATCGAAGAAAAGGCAAAACAAATTGCCGTTGATGTTCCAGATATTACTGGAGACCATATTAAAGTACCCACCTACTTCATTGTTGATGAGCCTGACGGCGAAAAGAAAGCACTCCATCACGTCAAAGATGCTGAAGAAATTTCAGATGTCATTCGTCAAGCGCGCGTAGATGAAAACGGCGATCGCATCTGGTAATAAATATGCGATCGTTCTTCGATCGCATTCTGTACAGACGCAAAACAGACGCGAGCGCTCGCGTCTGTTTCATTTTATCTTAAATGAAAAAAGAAGACCCCCGCTACAATTAAGTTCGTCAATCTCTGAATTACCACAAAGCTAGACAGCATTACGCCAAACTGCATTTAAAAGTAAGTAGACAACGTGAAGAACACGCCAAGAGAGTAGCGCGTTGCGTATGTGCATCTAACGATTGCATCGTCTACGAAGATTTAAATGTGAGAAATCTAGTTAGGAATCGAAGATTGTCAAAAAGCATATCTGATGCTGGTTGGACCGGGTTTAGAAAATGGGTTGAGTATTTTGGTTGGAAGTTTGGCAAGATAACTATTGCTGTGCCACCTCACTATACTTCGCAAGATTGTCCGAATTGTGGAGTTAGGATTAAAAAATCTCTTTCAACTCGTACCCACGTTTGTGAATGTGGATATATCGAAGATAGAGATATTGCAGCCAGTATCAATATTCTGAAAAAAGGACTGATTACGCAAGGGCATTGCGGAAGTTACGCTTGGGGAGAGACTCCCTCTTGGGCGGTTGGGAAGGCGGCGAGTGACGAGGTTGCCTCGTCACTTTAAGCGCCGTGCAACCCTGCTGTTTAACGGAGACTCGCTGAACCAAGAATCCCCCGCTAAAAGCAGCGCGAGTGTCGTTCAGACACTCAACGCTCTTTAGCGGGGGAGTGTCAATTTATTCTGGTTCGTCCATAGGTTCGGAACTATTGCTGTTGTTGTGAGTGCCAGAATTAGATTGAGATACGGGCGAGATCTCGCCTTCTTTTTTTGAGTTTGTCTCTTCTTTTTCTTTGCGATCGGTTTCTGTTGAAGAGCTAGTTTCTTGAGGATTCTGAGTATCTTGAGACATAAAAACTTTCTCAAATATTACTTACAAACACACCTAGCTTAATTTTCACTCTTTGCCAGAAAACTCTATCATCAGACTTAAATTCATCAATTGTAAAGGGAGAGAGATTCGACTTTGATTGTGTCTTTAGGGCGATTCGATCGAGTTTATGGCTTGTTATTCTAGCTAAGGTAATCATAAATAACTTACTGGCTGGAAGTTATGCCGCTGTGTTCCATTGTCGTACCTCGAAGAAGAGCGATGTCAGAGCTACGAACAGTAAGTAAATATTGAGGAAAAGATGGTGTGAAGTTTTTATCGCTTCCTTCACTTTATTGTTACCGAGGAGAAGTTCAACCTTCTATCAGAGCGGTCTTAGGTACAAACATCAATTGCTCAAAAACTTAATTTTAAAACTGTTTATGAACGGAGAGTTTATTCAAAATTATGTTGTTACAAGAAAAAGAAACTGGAAATTTAATTGAAATTGAAGACATTACTTCTTTAATTAATCCTGCTAAAAGTACTATTTCAGGCAGTATTCAAGAAGGTCAAGAAGAACAGCCTGCCGAAGATCTTGAAAAAGTTAGTTTAGTCTTTCCTTCTGGCGAAGATTTACCTCGTTGCTGGATTGATGCTAATTATCGCACAGCGAATTAATTAGGGAATAGGGAACAAGTAGCAAGTAGCAAATTATTACTTTTGAATGAGTGACTTTGCCCAATGCCCAATGCCAAGGCACGGCCGATCGAGGTTTCCTCGGAATACAGAGTGCCGCCGATGCCCTTTGCCCAATGAACTATAAACTATGAACAGACGCTTAGAAGGAAAAGTAGCGATCGTTACTGGTGCTGGTACTGGCATTGGAGAAGCGATCGCGCACAAGTTTGCCAAAGAAGGCGCTAAAGTTATTGTCAACGGATTGCCAGACGATCCAGTCACAGATGTCGTTGCCTCGATTTTAGAATACGGTGGCGAAGCGACTGCTCACTTGGGCGATGTTTCTGAAGTTGATGGTGCTAGTGCTTGCGTACAAACGGCGATCGATCGCTACGAAAAATTAGATATTTTAGTTAATAATGCTGGCGTATATCTAGTCAATGGAGAAACACAACAGTATCCTATCGATGCTTTTGATTCCACCATCAAAATGAATATTCGTTCGGCATTTTTGATGACAAAATATGCCTTGCCGCACCTGCAACAAAGTAAAGGTAATATTGTCTGTGCGGGTTCGGAAGCTGGTTTTAACGGACAGCCAAATAATACTGCATACGGCGGTACAAAAGGATGGATGCACTCTTTTGTCAAAGGCGTTGCTGTCGAACAAGCTAAATATGGAATTCGCGCCAACTGTTTTTGTCCTGGAGCGATCGACACTGCTTGGACGCACAAAGAAACAGGGCCAATGGATGCTCAAATGGAAGAAATGCTTATTAACGGCACGCCAATGGCTCGACGCGGTACGCCAGAAGAAATGGCAAATGTCTGTGCTTTCTTAGCTAGCGATGAAGCTAGCTACGTTACAGGCGCGCTTTGGCTGGCAGATGGCGGCGTTACTGTTGCCAAAGGCGCTGTCGGTCAACAAACTCCCGAACAATTGCGCCAACCACCTCAAAATAAATTACGTCTCGACCACTCGCGCGAAGGATTAGAAAACAAAAAGATTCAATCCGTTTAATAGGGGATAGGGGATAGGGGATAGGGAGTAACTCGTCATTGAGTAATAAATTTTTTACGTCACGACTTCTGACTTCTTCGAGGGCGGTCTTACGTTCTGAAGGCACGATTACGTCCGTTACCTCCGAAATAAAAGTGCCGCAGGAAACATCATTACTACGCCCTCGCTTCTGACTTTTGACTTTGCCCGATGCCCATTGAACCATGAACAAACGATAATTATGAAAATACTTGCCATTAACTGCGGTAGTTCTAGCTTAAAGTTTGAAATTGTTGAGGTTAACCAAGATCGAGCCAATGCAACTTCAAAGTTAGCTGAAGGCAAAGTCGAAAACATTGGCAGCAAAAAGGGCAAGATTAAATTTTTCATCGACAAAGATAATAATCTCAAAGATGAAACAGTTCCCGTCGCTCATCATGCTCAAGCGATCGAGTTAATTTGGCAATGGTTGGAAAGTGTCGATCTGCTCTCCAAAATTGAAGCAGTCGGTCATCGAGTCGTTCATGGTGGCGATCGCTTTGTCTCACCTATTTTAATTGACAAAACTTTCATTGATACTCTCGAAGCAATAATAGATTTAGCTCCTTTGCACAATGCTCCTTCTTTAATGGCAATTCGTGCCGCACGCGAAAAAGTGGGGGAGAAAATTCCCATGGTGGCGACGTTTGATACTATTTTTCATCGTAATATGCCAGATCGAGCAGCTAGATATGCTATTCCATACGAACTAGCTGTAAAACACGAAATTCGACGCTATGGTTTTCATGGCTTAGCTCATCGATATTTGTTGGAAAAATACGCCACGATAGCCAATAAATCGATCGAGCAGATTAAAATAATTACCCTACAACTAGGCGGTGGTTGTTCTGCTACCGCGATCGCTAACGGTCATTCGATCGATACTTCAATGGGTTTTACTCCTCTCGAAGGTTTGATGATGGGAACGCGATCTGGTGATATCGATCCTGCTTTAATTAGTATTTTGGCAGAACGAGAAGGAATTAGCGTCAAAGTTGTTGAAGAATTATTGAACCAGAAATCGGGTTTGTTGGGAATATCGGGAATTTCTGGGAATATGAGCGAGTTATTAACGGCAGAAAGTCAGGGTAACATTCGTGCAGCTTTGGCGATCGAGATGTTTTGCTATCGAATTCGTAAATATATAGGCGCTTATCTTGCCGTCCTCAATGGCGCAGACGCAATTATTTTTGGCGGTGGCATTGGCGAAAATAATCCTGTGGTGCGCGATCGCATTTGTCAGGAAATGGATTGGTGTGGGTTGATTTTAGATTCCGATCGCAACCAAGGTAGAGACGCGAAATTTCGCGTCTCTACGGAAGATTGGTTGCAAATAAGTTCCGATCGCGCTCAAATTCATGCCTACGCGATCGCTGTAAATGAAGCCCAAATTATTGCCCGCGATACCTACACTTGTCTATCTGTCTAAAGGAATGTCATGGATGCCAACGAATTATTATACGAACAGGAAAAATTAGACGATAATTTCTACACAACCCCCAACATAGAAATTAAAGAATTACCCCTAACTGAATCTGTTCGAGACAGTTCGATGGGATTTGATAATTTAGCTTTAATTCTTATTATTTATACAATTACTGTAATTCTGCTATCTTTTAATTTCGAGCGCTTAAAAACAGGAACAAAAAAACTATTTTTTCTGGTTCAATATTCAAAAATACCTTGTTATAATTGTCGTTTTTTTCATGATAATCCTTATGTAAAATGTGCAATTCATCCAACCATTGCTTTTAGCAAACAGGCATTTAATTGTATAGATTATTGTTCCAAATGAAGGGGCTAGGGAGTAGGGGATAGGGGTTAGGGGAAAGGGGAAAAGTCACTCATTCAAAAATAACTTGCTACTTGCTACTTGCTACTCCCTATTTTTGCGGCTTTGGTAGGATAACTAAATTTATGATTATGATTAGGAGCAACAATTAAGGTTGTTAAGGTTATGATACAAAACGCAGAGCCACAAGTTTACACGGGACAATTTGGCAAATATACGATCGAGCAAAGCGATCGCCAAAGCGTAATTATTTATCGTGCTGGTTTGTTAATTGCTGCTGTCAGCTTTGCCATTGCCAGTAACTTGATTTTTTCTCAAGGAGCTACACCAACGGTATTACAAGCAATCACCTACTTATATTTCACATTTTCTCTTGGTTTGGCAATTAGCTTGTATGCCATCCATATCTATTTGGTTCTTTTGCATAGAGTGCTGCAATTATTTTTAATAATTGGCACAATTTCCGCAGCAATTTTCGTTTGGCAAAGTAGCGAACCTTTGGCACTTTTTGTTTACAACCAGCCGATCGCTTTATTGGGAGTTGGTTTTACCTTTGCCGCGCTAACTGGTATTTATTTTAAAGAAGCTTTCTGTTTCAATCGCATTGAAACCAAATTTTTGACTCCCTTAGTACCATTTTTGTTAGTGGGGCATTTGCTTGGTATTCTCCCAAATTCTGTCGAACAGGTAATGCTTGCCCTGTGGACAATTTTGTTTACTATTTTTGCAGGTCGCAAGCTAATTCAGCCAATTGTCCCAGATATCGGCGACAAATCTGTGTTTGAATATCTAAAGCAACAACGTTCTGCTTCGGCTTAAAGGTATTCAACTAAATCGCGGGAGTCCCCAGGCTCCGCGTAGCAGCCTGGGGAGGTAGAGCGCGGCGGCGTTCAATGGGGCGAAGTAATTCGCCCCCCACGCCTCGGCAATCGGAGGAACGGAGATTGCCAAACCATGCTATGCTATTCATAGTTTGATGTTTTATGTGTCCAAATGCAAGTAACTACAGTAGCCTGTAAACTTGAAGCCTTGCCTGAAGTCGCACTAGAAATAGATGCGACCTTAGAGGCTTTTGCTGCTGCTTGCACTTGGATAAACGCTAATACTCCACCAAAGCTAACTAACCGTACTGCCATGCAGCAGTTGGTTTACGCGCAAGTTAGAGAGCAGTTTGGTTTGTCTTCCAATCTTGCCATCCAAGCTGTCAGACGAGTTTGTTCTAACCGTAAAACAGCAAGAGATAGAGGGAAAGAAGTTAAAGGCTTTGCTCCCACATCGGCAGGATATGATGCTCGAATCTTTAGCTTCTGCGAGAAGAACTGGACGGTTAGTTTAAAGTTGTTGCATAGCAGACAAAAGTTTAAGCTGCTGATTGGGAATTTCCAGCGTGGCAAACTAAAAGGGCAAGTTCCAACTTCAGCTACCTTAGTAAAACGACACAAAGGGGACTACTACATAAATATCAACCTAGACAATGAAACGCCTACACCCCCCTCTACAGACAAGGTGCTAGGAGTCGATCTAGGACGATCTGATATTGCACATACGTCAGAAGGAGACAACTGGAGCGGAAAACAGATAACCCAAATTCGCGATTGTTATTCCAAATTGAGAGCGGTTCTACAGAAAAAAGCCAGCACAGGCACGCGCAGTAGTCGCAGAAGATGCAGACAACTGTTGAGACGGTTAAGCGGCAAAGAGAAACGCTTTCAGGCTTGGACAAATCACAACATCAGCCGTCAGTTGGTGAGTCTAGCCGCCACCAACAACCAGGTAATTGCATTAGAGGATCTAACAGGGATACGTGAGCGCACAAATACTCAGTGGCGAGGAAGAACGGAACGTAGACGCAGTAATTCATGGGCGTTCTATCAGCTACGCTCTTTTTTGCTTTACAAAGCTTGTTTAAAAGGCGTAGCGATTATATTTGTTAATCCTGCCTATACTTCCCGCACCTGTGCTAAATGTTTCCATATCCATCCAGATCCAGATAAGTCTTACCGCAGTGGCAAACGTTTTTCCTGCGGTCACTGCGGTAGTAAGTCTGATGCGGACTTGAACGGCGCAGAAATGATAGCGGCTATTGGGGCGACAATAAACTCGCCTGGAGGTTCGTACTTAGCTTGTTCGCTAAAGCGATCGGATGTTAGATATCTTCAGCAAAGGTTTAGATCTAAGTACAGGGCTACTGAAAACCCTACCCTCTGCGACAGCAGGGTAGGGTAGTTTATATCTGTATGTATGGCGATCGACAGCAATATAGCAAACCGAAATTCAAAAAAATTTTCGGCTTAGTTGAATATCGACCGAAATGGTCATTGACTAAAAGAGGATGGGGCGTATTTCTAGCAATTATTATTTCGGTCTTTTCTTTTAGTTTGAGCTACATACAACCATTCTTAGCTTATTCCCAACCAATCCAAGCAGCAGATGCTTTAGTTGTAGAAGGTTGGCTTGATGACGAACCTATAGCAGGGGCGCTAGCAGAATTCCAACGCGGTAACTACCAAATTTTAGTAACCACAGGAACACCCATACTTCGCGGTTCTTTTTTATCTGAATACAAAAATTTTGCCCAACTTTGCGCCGCTACTTTGATTGCCCTGGGTGCCGATCGCCATAAAATAGTACCAGTTTCTACTACCGAAACCAAAAGAGATCGCACTTTTTCTTCGGCGATCGCTTTTGAGGAATGGCTCTCAAAATCAAATTTATCAATCCAATCGATAAATCTTTACTCCTATGACGTTCATACTCGCAGAAGTTGGTTGTTGTATCGGCGCGTGCTACCATCTAACATTGCATTAGGGGCGATCGCTCATCCCTCTGTTTCCTACAACCCCAAAAAATGGTGGGCTTCAAGTGAAGGCATACGTACAGTTTTATCAGAAACAATTGGCTATGTTTACGCCAAGCTTGTAGGGAATAGAGGCGCTTAGGCTAGGGGTTAGGAATAAGCAATGTACATAAAGTCTAAAAGTCGTAGAGACGCAAAATAAGATCGATGAAGAACTTGATTTTTGCGTACAGTTGCAAAAGTTATTATTTTCTCTTTCCTTGCTTCTCGGTTCCGTAGCACGGCGTTCACTATGGCGAACGGCGGCTAAACAAATCTGAGGAAACCTCAGATTTTGCCGCCTCGGAAACCTCGCCATCCACGCCTCCCCTATTCCCTAACCCCTAACCCCTAACCCCTACTTTAAGCATGAACTGTTAATAGGCGATCGGCTTGCTTGGCAGTTTCAAAAAAGTATCTAACATTATCTTCGGGAGTACCTACTAACACGCCATGACCGAGATTGAGAATGTGACCGCTATTACCTGCTTTACGAATCGTGTCGAGGATGCGATGGCGAATAAAATCTTGAGAACCAAATAATACACCTGGATCGAGATTGCCTTGCACTTTCATATTTCGACCCAATCTCTGCCGTGCCTCAGCCATATCGACTGTCCAGTCTACACTAATTATATCGGCTCCCGATCGAGTCATTCTCTCTAGCAAACCCGCACTACCGCTAACTAAAAGAATTAATGGTGTATCTGGATGTGTTTCTTTAACCTGCTGAAACACTCTTTGTTGATATGGTAGAGCAAAAGTTTCATAATCTTGAGGACTTAATTGACCTGCCCAAGAATCGAACATCTGTACTACTTGAGCGCCCGAATCTATTTGATAGCGAGTATAAACAGCGATCGCATCTGCCAATTTAGCTAAGAGTTGATGGAGTATTTTTGGTTCTGAGAACGCCATATTCTTAATCACAGAATAAGTTTTCGAACCTTTTCCCTCTACAGCGTATGCAGCAAGAGTCCATGGCGCACCAACAAACCCTAATACTGTGGAGTTGTTACCTACTTCTTGTCGTAGCGCCTGTAAAATTGTTTTGATGAAGGGAAGAGACTGTTCGGGTTCTAGGGGATGTAATCGATCGACTTGCTCTTGAGTGCGAATGGGTGAATAAATAATCGGGCCTTTTCCTTCAGCAATATCCATATCGATACCCACTCCAGGCAGAGGTGTAACGATATCGGAAAATAAAATTACCCCATCTGGTTGAAATGCTTTCCAAGGTTGTAGAGATACCTCAACTGCTACTTCAGGATTTTCCGATCGCTCGCGAAAAGAAGGATATTTTTCTCTTAAATCTCGATATGCTTTCATATAGCGACCAGCTTGACGCATCATCCAAACAGGAGGACGCTCCAAAACATCGCCGCGAGCAGCCCTTAATAATAAGGGTAAATCTTGAGAATCCGTCATGATTTTAATCGATCTTTTTTAAAAATTTTTTAGCGCTTTTGCTAGCTTACCATTGAGCGTTTAATAAGTTTGCTGGTTGACTACTAAGAGTTGTTAAGCGCGATTGCAGGGAGTGTAGGCTGCGCGATCGAACCATGAACCATGCAACGAACAAAATATCTGTCAAACTAAATAATATAGAAAAACAAGGAGTTATTGCATGTCAGAACAAATCGAAGCACGCGAACTGATGCGAGCTGCCTATGAAAACAGATATACTTGGGACAAGAATTTTCCTGGTTACACCGCAGATATTACCTTTAAGCGTGGGGATGAGGTTTTTACTGGTAAAGTATGCGTTAATCCCGATCTCAGTGCTGAGGTGTTTGAGGTAGCAAACGAGGAAGCAAAAAAAGAAATTCATGGTCAACTTTGGGAGACTGCTATTCATCGCATTCGTAGAAGCTTTGATGAAACTCATGCTAAAAATACTTTTAGCTATGGCGCAACCGATGAGACTGGCGCGATCGAACTTTTAATGGGTGGAAAAGCCCAAGGCGATCGCTATAAAATTCGCAATAATGAAGTTTGTCACGTTCACCGCCACATTCATGGTGTTGTCGTGACGATCGACACTTTTACCAGTCATGATACTGGTGAGGGCTATCTCTCTCACCGTTACAATTCTGTCTATCATGACGCGAAAACAGGAGAACCTAAAGGCGGATTGAGCGATTTTGAAGATAATTACGACAAAGTAGGCGATTATTGGTTATTAACTAGCCGAGTTATTACTACTGAAGAAAATGGCGAGAAAGTAACCAGAGATTTTGGTTTTTCTAATGTCAAGCTGTTGCAACCTGCTTTAGTGTAATCGATAGTTAATAAGATTTTCTCCAGTCTCAACTTTTAGGTAGACTGGAGCAACCTCAGCTTCAAAATTGAGGTTGAAGATGAGAATATTTCAAGACGATCGCGGTGAAATAATTGCAATCAAAAATAAGACTGTCGAAAAAATAATTTGTCTCGAAAATTTTAATGAAGAAAGCAAGAATTTAGAACCATTTATAATCTGGTTTAAATTTTTTGAATAAACATATTGGTATAGATGTTTTTTAGATGTTGGTGCGTGTTTTTGGGAAGTTTATAATGAATTCGATCGCACTGATTTTGAAGAGTTTGATGAGTCAGACAACTATTACATTTTAAGTAAAAATTATCGATTAAAAAATTCAAAAGTTTTATCTGCCTCAGTCAATCCAACAGGTATTAGTGGAGTCAAGCTAGAAATATTTTTTTCTGGGAAACGAAAAATCATTTTCTGGCGAGATGAATTTGAAGGAAGCGATCGCTTAGAAATTGTTTAAAAAGTTTTAAAAAAGTCGATCTAAGTAATTTGATATTTCAATTAAATTACCATCGAGATCGCGAAAGTAGAGTGATTCGATCCTGCCAATTGCTCCTGTTCGATCGACAATACCTTCGATAATTTCTACGCCACAATTTTGCAGATGTAAAATAACCTCTTGCAAAGGATTATCGGCAATCAAACAAAGATCGGCCGAACCAGGAATAGGATGTAGTGCTTTTGGCTCGAACGTTTTATCCACTTGATGAAGATTAATTTTTTGCTGTCCAAAACGCAACGCCTTGCGATCGTCGCCAAAAACGATCGCTTCCATTCCCAACACGCGAACATAAAATTCACAGGTTTTTTCTATGTTGGCAACAGTAAGCACTAAATGGTCGATTCTATTAATTTTAATGCTCATTCGATCGTTCTAACCTTGATTAATAAACGTTTCATAATTGTCTTCCTTTAAAGGCAATCTAATCATCTAACTTGTTTTCTATGATTATTAGAAGACTGACCTAACTAAGAAGTAAGATAAAAATTGCTTAAGATTTGCTGAGTTAATTCTTTTGATGCGATCGCAAAACTGTATATGCTTTCAAAACCAGCAAAACGTTAACTAATTTGTAATCGATCGAGATTTAATCTAAAAAAATCGGAAATAATTATTTATCATGCCGAAATCCACCATAACTTATTGGAACCCATTAAATTCGGAAAACCGAGAAAAATGGCGACCGATCGAAGGACTCGAACAAATTGCAGAAGAACTAACCCTGAGTATAGATGAAGACACTGGCGAATACACCCGTTTAACTCGGTTTTATCCTGGTGCCGATACTACTCCATTCGGTGCGAAAAGCCATCCCTATCCCGAAGAAATTTTCTTAGTTAGCGGCCGTCTTTACGATCGAGCTTTCGATCTGTGGTTAGATAGCGGATATTATGCAAGTAGACCACCTGGTGAAATTCATGGCCCATTCAAAACTGACATCGGGTGTGTTGTGCTTGAAATATCCTTTCCGAATCGAGTCAAGGAATAGGTGAGATAGAAAAGTATGAATTTTGAGATTAGTTTACTGCAAGAAAACGAGCTGCCAGAAGCCGAAAAACTCTTGCGGCTTTGCTTCGGTACTTTTTTGAGACTTTCAGAACCGATGGACTTTGGCAATGGCGCTGAATATACCTCCCGTTGGTATCGAGATCCTTTATCTGTCTTCGCAGCTAAAGCCGATCAAAAACTGATTGGTTTTAGTATCGTGACTAATTGGGGAAGTTGTGCGGGGTTTGGACCGATCGTTACCCATCCCGATTATTGGGATCGGGGTATTGGTTCTCAATTGATAAGTGCCTCTTGGTCGAAGTTCGATCGATGGGGCAGCCAACAGATTATTTTCTGTACCCATGCTAACAGTCCCAAACATATCTACTTTTATGGAAAATTTGGTGCCGAACCCCGATTTTTAATTGCCTTATTTACTAAAGCTATCCCATCGATTCAATTACAAGCCCTAAAAGCACAGAGGTATTCTCAACTCAAGAGCGATCGACAAGCAGAGAGTTTAAATGCTGCTTATCAATTAACGGACAAGATTTATGAAGGATTAGATTGGCGATCGGAAATTCTCCTCGTGCAACAACGCTCTCTTGGAGACACTTTATTTGTCTGGGATGATACGGGATTAATCGGATTTGCTATTTGTCATTATGGAGCGGGATCGGAAGCTGCATCGGGAACCTGCTATGTTAAGCTGGGAGCAGCCAAAGCGGCCGAAGCATATGAGCAGTTAATCGATGAGTGCGAAGTCTTAGCCACAACTTTGGGACTGTCTTCTCTTGTGGCTGGTGTAGATACGGCTTGTATTGATGCTTACCATCGAACGATCGCTAGAAAGTTTCGCCTATCTGCCCTTTCCGTCTCGATGCACAAACCCAATCAAAAAGGTTATAGTCGTCCTGATGTTTATGTAATTGAAGATAGACGTTGAGAGTACTTTTGGTCAAGCGATCTTCGATCGCCTGACGGCACGGCTTCCGCCTACAAGTTTTGCAGCCGATCGCACTTGTATAATTGAGGAAATTCTAGATTATGATGACGCGAAAAACGAAGAATGAATCCCTTCGGCTTGATACCATCATTTGGATAATTTTTTAAGTCAGTCCAAGAATGCGTATATCCGAGACGTTCCATTTCTCTGGCAAATGCACGGTGAGATCCGCGTCCAGGATCGACTATTATAACTTCCACTCGATTACTAGAGCGCTCGTTGATAAATGAAGATATCAGCTTTATATGTTGATGTTCGTATAAAATATCGCTGCCTATTATTAGGTCAAACTTTCCCAAGTTAAGGTTGGCAGTGTTCCAATCTCCAGTTTCAAATTTTATGGGAGCTAAAGAGTTTAGAATCGTATTTTCAAGAAGAAAAGACCTAGCAAGAGGATGGTAGTCGCTAGCACTAATATCTCCGCCGAGTTGCTTAACCACAATGCTAGGTAGACCAATACCGCAACCAATTTCAAGAATACGTTTTCCTTCAAGAGGTTCTTGAAGCATTACTCTAGCCAAAATCTGACTCATCGGCCATATCTGTCCAAATAAAGCCCACATAGCTGAGGATATTCCAAGTCGCAGAGCTTCCCCATTTGAATCTGAAAACTGTTGGAGATTAAGTAAGCTTCGGATTTTATAGTTTACGCCACCAATGCAAATCGTTTCAAATTTTACTTTGTAATTATGTGTTGAGATTAGATGTACCTTTAATGGTTATTTAGATTTAACTATATTTTAAGCTATTGGATTTAAAAGATTAGTGTTTGCTGAGATTAGGGCAATCGATCGGCAAGTTAATTCGAGCCAAATAGTAATTTTAGTATCTTAAAAATCGATCGCGATCGATGTTCGATTATCTTCAGATTGCTTGTAATTTAGTTGCGGTTTAAAAAGTCGAGTTGAGTTTTAACGGCACTGAGATAGTTGCGATCGCTTGTAAATATAATTGCGATTGGCGATCGCGATCTCAAAGAAATTATTACAAGGGCAAATATTGAACTCGATTGGCTAATTCTTCTGGAGTTGCAGCTTTGGCAATTATTTCAAGATCGCGGATACAATCCCCAACAGAAACTCTTAATTTATGAGCATAGATAACACCAAAAAAATCTGGCGTTGCTGAATAGAGGTATGATTTTTTTAATGTGCGATCGCTAAAAAAAGCCAAATTAGAAAAAAATGCAATGTCCTGAGTGTAAGTCCAGTCATATTCATAAAAACGGGAAGAAAAAAGGAAAACAAAATTATC
>JBOFLQ010000261.1:0-13296 GCA_051657945.1 Xenococcaceae cyanobacterium
AAAAGCAAAACAAAACTTAAAATTTTATATTTATCCAAATCAAACTATTTTCTCTAGTTTTTGGCAATTTTATTGAGTTTTTTACTCATATTTTTACATTTATTATGTATCATCTTTAACACTAATCGTGAAAAAATCAAACTAAATACCCTTCTTGTATCTGGCAATTCATTGCACAAATTACATTCCAGCAATTGTCATGGAAAAATTTCTCAGATCTATATTTCTTTCTTTCCCCAAGTTCTATGACTTTTTGTATCACATCAAAAATAGCTTTTTATTAAATTTTTATTTGAAGAAAGTCCACGAAGACGATTTTAATGCTTTCAAATTCCTTAGCGAAAAACGACCTCAGCTTTTTCTAGACATCGGTGCTAATGCAGGAATGTCAGCGCTGTCAATTTTTTTAGTTAAACCGAACGCTAGAGTTATTTCTTTCGAACCAAATCCGATTCACTATTCCTACTTAGAAAAGATTAAAAAGAAATTCAAAAATTTTCAATACTACAAATTGGGATTGGGAGATGAAGAGAACACCCTTAATTTTTACTATCCTATCTACAACGGTAGAAAAATGACGGCTTTGGGTTCGTTCGAATACGATGAAGCTAGAAATTGGTTGAATTCCGAACGAGTTTCCTTTTTTGACGAAAGCAAACTAGAAATTAAACGAATTCAAGCGAAAGTTAAAACCCTAGATAGCTTTAATCTTTCTCCAGAATTTGTCAAAATGGACGTAGAAGGGTTCGAGCATCATGTTTTATTGGGTGGAAAAAAAACGATCGATCGCGCCCGTCCAATTTTTTTAATCGAAGGAGTTAACAAAGATAGCGATGTTCACAACTTCTTCAAACGACTTAACTATTGCTTGTACGGTTATCGAGATGGAAAATTTACTCTAAATGATTTTGGCGAAATCAATAATTTTCTCATTCCCAAAGAAAAATTACATCTACTCGAAGACTGTATAGTTGAAAATCGATCGAGTGTCAGAGTTTGAACTCAAAGACAATTTTTATCATTTTTAAGCTAACTCCATACAAAATTGTTATCGCGAAACTTGTTTTTCTAAAGAGACATCGCTAAAAATTGTTAAGTTATCTTAATTGAATAATCGCGATTGTCCCAAATTCCAAAGTTTTTTTTGACGTATCTAGATACTTTAAAAAAATCAACTCTCGTGCGATCGAGCAAATTATTATTAATGGATTTGGCTGGCTTCCGAGTCCATTAGGAATTTTACTACGGCGACAAATATACAGCATGATTTTTGCCTGTATGGGTAAAGCGACTTATTTTCAAACAGGTATTGAAGTGCTTGGCGCGAGTGCGATCGAAGTTGGTGATGAGGTGAAAATTCTTCGCGACGTGCGTCTTAATTTCAAATCGCCTGGTAGCAGACTGCGTTTGGGTAATAAAGTCTGTCTCGATCGCGGCGTTGACATTAACGCAGTGGGAGATAATTGTTTAATTGAAATCGGCGATTTTACTTATTTGGGGCCTTATATTTGTATGGCAGGGCCAGGGCATATTAAAATAGGTAAAAAATGCCTAATTGCATCGCAAACGGGAATTTACGCCAACAATCATCGAGAGTACGGGCTTTCATGCGAAGGAATTGAAATTCAAGATAATTGTTGGTTGGGCTGCGGTGTTAGAGTTTTAGATGGAGTAACTATTGGCGAAGGTAGCGTAATTGGTGCTGGTGCTGTCGTCAGCAAAAATATTCCTCCTTATTCGATCGCCGTTGGTGTTCCCGCCAAAGTGATTAAGGCTAGCAAAGGAGGAGTTGCTTGACACTCGCCGACTCAGATGAGTACGGGAATTTTTGGTTCTACCAGCCAACTTGCGTTATAAATATTGCATTATAAGTTAAGTTAAAATAAAAGTCGTCCTTCTAGGACGGGGTTTTAAAGCCAATTTTTCGATAATTTTTTGATATTTGAGAAATCTTTTAATTATTAACAGAGCAATCTAAAGCGTAAGTATGAACGATCTCAATCATAAGCAATATTATGCTAGCGGAAAGTTTATTTCGCTCGTATTTAGTTTTTTTCTGGCATTTATTCTTGCTTTTAACATTTTCGTACCCCCAGCAAGTGCGATCGATTACAACAAACGCGCTTTGGTAGATAGCGATTTTTCCAATCAGGATTTAACTGACGCTAGTTTCGATCACGCCAATCTTCGTAATAGTGATTTTCACAATGTTAACGCCAAAGGCATTAGATTTTTTGGTGCTAATTTAGATTCGGTAAATTTTGAGGGTGCTAATCTTTCTTACACCGACTTAGAATCAACTCGTTTGACTCGCGCTAACCTTACTAACGCCATTTTAGAAGGTGCTTTTCTCACTAATGCTAAATTTAATGGCGCGATCGTCGATGGTGCAGATTTTACCAATGCTTTGATGCGTGAAGATGCAGAAGAGTTATTGTGTTCGATCGCCAAGGGAACAAATCCTGTCACAGGAAGAAATACTCTTGATACTCTTTATTGTCCTTAAACTGTTGTCATAACGCATATAATTCGAGCGACAATTTCTCTGCGCTAGCTCATAGTTGTCAGAGAAAACGTTAAATCGAAGGAAAAGTTAAGTCTGCTCGATCGGGGCAGTTCAACGATGCGAGTCACGATCGAACAACTACAGCAAATCCTACTTTTTTCTGAGCTAGATTTGGATCGACTCGCACAGTTACAAACTAATGCTGTGGTTAAGCAATATTTACGTGGGGAAATCATTCTACATGAGGGAGATCGCTTGCCCGCTAAACTCTTTGCTGTTCTCGGTGGCAGAATTGAAATCAAGAAAACCGCTTCTACAGGCAAAGAAACGATTTTGCGGACGTTACCCGCAGGAGAATTATTTGCTGCACCTGCAATATTTGGCAATGGTTTCGCCCCTGCAACTGTATTAGCACAGCAAGACTGTCAGATTCTTACGATTGAACGTACTGCTTTACTAGAATTGATTCAAAAAACTCCAGAAATAGCATTACAGATTATTGCAGTACTCACCGATCGCCTTCAGAATCTCCATCAAGTCGTACATGGATTGGCTTCGGAACGAGCGATCGTGCGCTTGGCGCAATTCATTCAGACGGCTGCGATCGCAGAGGGAACGGACGAGATCGAGCAAGGATTAAGATTGCGATCGCGTCTTTCCCATTATCAGATCGCTCGTAGCATTGGGATTACTTATGAAGAATGTGTACGACTGTTCAAGCAAATAGGTGCGATCGTCACTTACAGTCGAGGCGGTAAGATTCTGGTGTTAGATTGGGCAAAGTTGGAGGCGATTGCCGAAGGTGAATACGATCTCTAGAATCTCAAGGATGAACGAGAATTTATTGAAAAAGCCTTCACTAACAAATGACCAAAAACTATTATTTTTACGCAACAGTTTTATAGATTTGTTGTTCTCGGTTAATAAAAACCTCAGCTAATGCTTGATAGGCTTCAGTCCAAGCTGTCATAACTTCTGCCGTTGCTGCATTTCCCAAAACATCTTGAATCGCTTGTAATAAACATTCCCCCACTATAGGATATTGTTCTGGTAAAACCTGGGTTTTTACGTGACGATGAGCGATTTTTTCTACCATTGTTTTTAATGCTTCGAGATCGTCAATATGAGTTGCATAGCTATAAACTGCGGTAGCAAGTTTAGCTGGTTGAGTACCATTAGCTTGTGCGGACAGATCGAACTGTGCTTTCACTTCTGGATGGTTGTGAAACATGATTTCGTACATCCGAGTGGTAATTTTTTGACCCTGTTGTTTGAGGATGGGGGCAGTAGATTTAACGATATCGATCGTTTGTTGACTAATTTCCTTAGCTGTCATGAGTTTTCTCCAAATTCGATATTCTTACTCTGACATTAAATTTTAGTACAGTCTCTGAGGTAGCTCATATTTTAGGAAAGGCGATCGCTGCCAAGGATTCAAGTAATTACAATTTTTATTTAATCCAGTTGACGTAGCTTTTTTCAGTTTTGTACGAATAATGCCTCAGACGAATAACATCGCTAACCACCTCAAGCAGTTTTTTAGGAAGTTTTGACTTGGAATGATATCCCGAAAAATTCTTGATATTATAACTATTTGGTATGATATACAGAAAAAGTTAGGATATCACCGTGAAATATAGGGAAAGTTTCTTGATATCATCCTGTATAGGGTTGATATACGGAAAAATTCTCAAATTCATTCTATATAAGGTTAATATCCAGAAAGTTTCAGTCTAATAAATAGTTATCTTGCCAGTGCGTCTCAGGTGATACGAAAAATTTTTGATTTGATTGAAAGATGTTTTTCTTTGTCTACAATCGCGTTTTATCTAGTAGACCTCTCGAAAAATAAGTCTAAAACCATTGAAAAATCTAGGTCAAATCCTGAATTTTGGAGAGGTCTGCTGTTTAGCGGTTAAAAACAATCGCCCTTTTTATTAGTAACGACTTGCTGTGAGTCTGACTATAATTTCGTTGATATCTACAGCATCAGATTGGGAAATAGCAAATAGAATCGATAGCGCGATCGCCTCAGTCGGAAGGGCTATTTTGCGGAATTCTTGCATTTCCTTTTTAGCAGCTTCATCGCTGATGCTGTCTGCCAACTCAGACTCAGTTACTCCCGTGAAATCACCGTCACTCGAATATCGCCACCCACTTCTTGTCTCAATCCTTCTGAGATCGCCCCAACTGCGAATTTGGTGGCGCAGTAAACAGCGGCAGTAGAAAATACAGGGTGTCCGCCAATTGGAGAGAGATTAATAATCTGACCCGATTTTTGGGCTTTCATAATTGGAAGTACCGCTGCAATTCCATACAAAACACCTTTAATGTTGACATCAACCATACGATCCCATTCCTCAACCTTCAGTTTGTCGAGTGTGGATAGCGGCATGATTCCAGCATTGTTAATCAAAACATCGACGCGATCGAACTTACTCTTTGCATATTGTGCGATCGCCTCTAGTGGGTCATTTGGCATGAACATGGCCATTTTTCAAAGTGCCAAATGCTTGGCTGAAACTCTTCTATGGCGCGGTCAAGACTTCCCGCAGTGCTTGTGCCGCATCAATAGAACGTGGAAAACCAGCCGTCACCGTCGTTAGGTAAATGATTTCTTTGAGTTCGTCCTGCTTCACGCCAAGTCTGAGCGCCTAGCCTGCGTGAATCTTTAGTTGTGGCAGATTGCCAGCGGCAGCAAAGGCGGCAACGAGTGATGAGGGATGTGCAATGCTTTAGAATGCATTTGCTATCGGGCGAACAATGATTTCATTAACATCAATATCTTCAGACACAAAATACTGAAACAACTAACACTTCTCTAACACCGATTGTCACTGTCCCCTAACTTCCTTTTGTTAGATTAAGTCTTGACCATTACATAACTCGCTCATCTAAGTGAGTATTTCCCTTAATTTGGCGCAGTACTGCGCTCTAGGTGGGTAATACTAGCACTTCGTGCATCGTTGTCGCTGCATTTCCGCCTGTTTTCGTTCCGCCACCAAACACAAAGATTCGGTTGCCAATTGTCGATGCTCCCAATCCATGTCGTGGGGTTGGCAAGGGCGGCAGTGCTTTCCATTCGTCGGTGCTTGGGTCGTACACCCAACTCTGGGCAAAAACTTTTTGCTCCGGAACCCACTGTTCGCCGCCAAAAACGTAAAGCTTGCCGTTGAGTGCGGTTGCAGCCAAACCACCCTGAGCTTGAGGCATCGGCGATCGCGTCTCCCACCGATCGAGTTTGGGATTGTAGACCTCCAGATTTGGCACATTCATCTGCTGCGTCGTGCCATCAGCATTCTTGGAAAACTCGCGACCCCCAACCACATAAATCTTACCATCAATGACAGCCGACGCTGCACTGTTGCGCGCGGTCGGTGCAGCGGCACGGGTTGACCAGCGTTTAGTCATCGGATCGAATACTTCGTTACGCACGCTGTCGATATGGTCGTTGAACAGTCGAGCATTCTCAGTGGCTCGAACGCGCCCACCAACCAGGTAGATCTTGTTATCCACTACTGCGGAGATGCCCTCTGCGCGAGCGACTGGTAGGTCAGTCCCTTTGCTCCAAGTGTTAGCAGCCGGATTGTAGATAAACATCGTTGGCTGTGCGCGCCAATCTGGAAATCCACCTGTGAAACCGCCAACACCGTAGAGCAAACCATTCACTGCCGATAGCGTAATATGATGGCGGGCTTCAGGTAAAGGCATTAATACTGTCCAGGCATTCTGGGCAGGATCGTAAGCCTCGAAATGAGCCGAGAACTGAGTATTTGGGTTGAGTAACCCGCCGACTATGTAAATTTTTCCGTTTAAAACTTCTGGATAGAGTTCTTGCCGAGCGATCGTTGCGGGTGCAGCTATAGTCCAATATGGCAACCGGCTTTGTGCTTGATTGAGCACAGGCAAACCTAGCGCTATGAGCGAAAAGACCAAGAATGCTAAAGAAATCAAATATCTATATCGACGCAGCATTATACGTACTCCATTACTCATTACTCGACCCTCTTCAAGCTGAAATATTGCACCAAAAACATTTCACAAGCGCCTGCCATGCGGTTCCCACGGCAGTCGGTAGCCTTGCGCTTGTCCCTAAATCTTTGCGATGCAACAATCACGCGACCTATGGCTGTGCCTCTGATTTCTGTTTCGATCGTCAGACGATCCCCCCATTCGCGAATATGGTCTGTCCGTTCACCCAGATGCCGTCGCTACTACAGAGCGTGGCAACCACAGCGGCGATGTCCGACGGTTCGCCAAGACGCTTGAGCGGAGTGCGTTGAACGAAGCCAGCGATCTGCTGCTGAGTCTTACCGTCGGTGAAGAGTGGGGTGTTCACAGCACCGGGAGCCACTGCGTTGACAGAGATACGCCGACCTTCCAGTTCCTTCGCCAAGCAGCTCACAAAAATGTCCTGAGCCATCTTGCTCGCTGCATAGGGACCATAGGTTGCTGTGCGTAATTGCGTAATGCTTGACGACATGGCAACGATCCGACCCTCCTCTCGCACGCGCCGAGCCGCTTCGCGTAGCGTGTTGAAGCTGCCTTTGCCATTTACCGCCCACACTCGATCGAAATCCTCATCAGACATCTCGCGGAAGGGTGCCAAGCGCATAATACCAGCGTTGGCGACCACTACATCCAGACCGCCGAAGGCACTTTCGTGAGCATCGAACAGACGCTTGACCGCAGCCGGGTCGCTGACATCGGACTGCACCCAGATAGCACGACCGCCAGCTTCTTCGATCTCACGCACAACTGCGGCAGCGAGGTCACGGTTCACGACGCAGTTGACGGTTACCGCGAAGCCATCGCGCGCGAGCCGTTTGGCGATCGCGGCACCAATCCCGCGCGACGAGCCAGTGACCAGAGCGCCCTTGCCATTTCCGCTAGAGCGGGGTGCCTGTGCCATAACACTGGGATCGGCATCACCATCACCGCTGACAGCAACAGCTACGCCAATACTGGCAGATGCCGCTGCGGCAAGCATTGAGCGTCGCGATAAAAGCTTTGAGTTCGACTGGATTCCTATTTTCGTCTTTGCCATGGTTAATTCAACCTCCGTTCCTTTATTGAGATGCATTCATTCTACGAACTCGATTCAACATTTCAAATGCCCAAACCTATTCGATGATTGCCTAATTCTCCAAGGAGACCGCTTTAAGTTGTTCTATAACGATCGAAAAATCAGGCGTTTAGTGAATCGAGTTTAATATGACAGTCGAAACCTTTCATCCTGACGCAACGGATGTAATGCACAACACTATAGGCAAAGCTGCTCTTGAGGGGGTAGAAACCGTCGCTCGGTATCAAGAACTTGTGACACAGGTGATGCGGCATACCAAGGGCAACGGTTTCCATCCAACCGCGATCGAGTCCTTGGAATTTGTGCGAGCGGATACAGTATCTCCTGGACTACATCATGTGTATGAACCGGTTCTAGCAATTGTCATTCAGGGACGAAAAAAAGCATTGCTGGGTGAGGAAGCCTATTCGTATAGCGCAGGGCAATATTTCGTTGTTTCGGTTGATTTACCGCTGAGTGGATGTGTGGTTGAGGCGACACCCGAGCGGCCATACTTAGGGCTGAAGCTCAACTTAGACCTGATGCAACTATGCGATCTGGTTGCCCAAATGAATCTTAGTGCAGCTAATAAAGAGAAGTCTGTCCGAGGCATATCGGTCAGCAACGCTGATGCAACACTGATCGATTGCGCTCTTCGTCTAGTCAAGCTCTTGGATACGCCGCAGCATATCCCCATGCTGGCACCGATGATGGTTCGCGAACTCTATTACCATCTATTGATTGGTGAGCAAGGGGAAGCCGTGCGCGAAATTGCGACACCGGGTAGTAACATGCAGCGAATTGCGTCAGCTATCCAACTAATCAAGACTGGGTTTACCCAACCGATGCGGGTTGAGGATTTAGCAAGACGAGTCGGGATGTCTACTTCGTCGTTCCATCAGCATTTCAAGCAAATCACCTCAATGAGTCCGCTGCAATACCAAAAGCAGTTAAGATTGTTGGAATCGCGTCGCCTGATGCTGGCTAAAGATTTCGATGCGTCCTCTGCTGCCTACCAAGTGGGGTATGAGAGTACTTCACAGTTCAGCCGTGAATATTCGCGTATGTTTGGTGCTCCGCCGATGAGGGATATTGAACTGTTGAGAGATACTTAAGCGATTTTGATTTGTATGAATTTATCTGCAATCCCACCACAAAGAGAGATAACAAGTCGTTGGAGCCGATACCCGATAGGCTATCTGTTGGATATCCGAGGTTGTCTACGGCGGCTCAACTCGATCGTTATGCGGCTTCAATTGTAGTTTGGGACGTTTTTTTCAGGTAAACGGCGAGGCGATAGCTCAATGAGGGAGTTGCGTTTCAAGCGTTATATAATGCATTGTGCGGGCGGAGTTTGGGTAAGAGGAACGCTGAAAGATCTGCTATTTGCAATGCCCTACGTGTTACACCGATATATCCCACCTTTTCATGTGTTGAGCCACTTGTTGAAGTACGGTGTACCCAATGAGTTTTTTTCTGATGGGCTTTTACCGAACGGAAAAGTTCAATATGATGCTGGAATGAGTGGGGGTTGTTCATGGAAATCTTTCGAGATTACGCAAGAGGAATATGAGGAATTAGTTTTAGATTTACTGACCGATCTAGAGTTGCAATTTGAGATATTGGATGCACCCACAGAAGTTCAAACTTATAGACAGTGGATTGAGTGGAAACTGAAACCTCCAAAGTGAAGGGTGAATCGGGCATCACCACAGAGCTATAATTCGATCGCAAGCAAGGCATAATGATATTTGATTGGGATAAAAACAAAGCGAAAAAAATTTGTCTAAACATCAAATATCTTTTGATGATGCTGTTAATGAAGCATTACGGTTTTTGATTAAAATTATGCAAGAAAATCGAGAGTACATTTTTAGAATTTTAGATACAGGATCTTCGGCAAAAATAAAAGATAAAAGATTAACGAAAAATCTAAGCTAAACAGAAAAATATACAAGAAGTAATTGAAATGCTTTTAGAATTAGAATATCGTTAGTTTCTACATAATATTGCAGTTGAGACATTTTACTTTCAATATTCGAGATCGCTTTTACTAGTCTAACAACCAACCAAATAACTCTCCTAAAGTTAACTGAAAAGCTCGAGCAAAACTAGGTACAAGTAAAACATCAGTATCTACTTCAAAAAATGCGGGTTGTTGCGATCGAAATTCGCTATTCTTACTCTGACATTAAATTTTAGTATAGTCTCTGAGGTAGCTCATAGTTGCGGACAATAATTTGCTGTTGAGCAAAATCGATACATTTAATACGCAATTGCAAACTTTCTGTCGATCGCAAACCGATACCATAAAATAGTTTAATGACAAGTTGATAAACACCCGATAATCACTCGTTGTTCCATAGAATAAAATCTAAATAGATTTATATGGAAATTTTCTAGTTAATAAACCCCGATCGGGTAACTATACGGAAATTGCCTGTACGCTAGTTCAAATTTGGAATATTTTTTTGAAAAATTCTATTTAAATACTTCATACAAGGTAGTTATACGGAAAAATTCCGTATAATAACTAGTTAGACCGCTGAGTTGCTAATAAAATATCAGTTCGGATTTAGGTTTTAAATATACAAATCAAGCTATTATGAATACTTTTTGTAACCTTTTGCTTTTTGTATGAATCAACAGTCATCAATTTCCGCCGTTGAGGGCTTCATCTCGTTTCGTGACCATCAGGTGTGGTATCGAATTATTCAACCGAATCAAGAAGAACCTGACAAGCTACCTCTGCTGTGTCTTCATGGAGGACCAGGAATACCCCACGATTACTTGGAACCATTAGAGGCACTTGCTGACACGGGAAGGCGGATTATTTTCTACGATCAACTAGGATGTGGAAATAGCGATCGTGCAAAAAATGCAGATTTATATTCCATTGACTTCTTCAAAGATGAACTTGTCGCCATTCGCAGTGCTCTAAACTTAGAGCAAATTCATCTTTTTGGACAATCATGGGGAGGTTGTTTGGCACTAGAACACGCTCTTTCTCAACCCACTGGTTTAGCGAGTCTAACTTTGGCTAGTACACCTGCCAATATTCAGCAATTCGTCACTGAAGCTTACAACCTAATGAACGATCTACCCGCAGATGTCCAAAAGATTATTCAGCAGCATGAAGCCGCAGGGACAACTCAAGACCAAGAATATAAACAGGCTATAGAAGTTTTTAACCATAATTTTCTTTGTCGTTTAAACCCTTGGCCAAGTTGTTTGACTACAGCCTATAGCAAAGCTGGTACAGAGTTTCGGGGTGCTGGCAAAATCATCGACTGGAATGTTGAAAACCGCTTGAGTGAAATTTTTGTACCCACACTGCTGCTGTCTGGTAGATATGATGAAGTAACCCCAGCTTGTGTAGAAAAATTAAAGCAAGGCATTTCTGGTTCAGAGTGGGTACTGTTTGAAAACAGCTCTCACATGCCTCATTTGGAAGAAACAGAAAGATTTCTGCAGGTGTTGGACGAATTTTTGAGCCGAGTAGAATGCGATCGTAATTCTGTTTAATTAAAGCTATCTATTCCTCTTCCATCCCTTCAGGTAACGCGAGTTCGGGTTAATATTCGAGAGCTTGGTCAAATTCTTACTTGAGTAGCAAGATGGTTGCAGTCTAACAATGCAGTGCAGCGGACAGTATAAAAAAGTATAGATATTTTACGCTTCATTTCAGTCGTATCTGCTGCCGCTCACTTTAGCCATTAAATTTTCTATATTATTGAAATCTAACAATTCCAGTCATTGATGTGGGATAAAAAATTTTTGCAGTTAAAATAATTGTCGAACTCCTCAAGAAAAATCCGAGCTACTAAAGCGCGATCGCCTAAACTTAGGACATGAAAGTTAGAGATATAATCAAACTAATTGAACAAGATGGGTGGTATTTAGCTCGAACGCGAGGCAGCTATCGTCAAATACAAACATCCTACTAAATCAGGTTTGGTAACTGTACCGGGAAAACTGAGTGATGATTTGGCTGTAGGAACACTAGACAGCATTTTGAAACAAGCGGGTTTGAAATGATGCAATATTTAATTGTGATTGAAAAAACAGAAACTGGGTATTCTGCCTATTCTCCTGATTTACCAGGCTGTGTTTCGACTCGAGCAACTCGCGAAGAACTCGAACAGAATATGCGTGAAGCGATCGAATTTCATCTTGATGGATTAAAAGCGGAGAGTTTAGAAATCCCCAAACCTACGACCTCATCAGCTTATGTCGAAGTTGCAGCCTAAGTCAGTCAATTTTATCTGCACTGGTAGCTATCAATTCAAAAACCGTATGGGGACTTTTAAAAGTTTGCCGCGCCTCTGGTAGCTGGAGTGATTCCATTGTTTTGACGTGTTCGCATTCGTCATCGCGAATATTCACAAACACATCGTAGAGATTATCCACTTTTGGACGGCGAAAATTACGATCGAAGGTAAACTGAGTTTCTTCAAACATATAAAGATCGCCATCTCGATAGTAGTTGATTGCGACTTGGGGGGCGGGTTGAGTTTTCAGTTGCTCTTCATTGGTTTTTAAGTAGTCGTCATAAGTATGGTAAGCATGATTTTCAATCAACTCCATCAAGTAGTAAGCATACTTAGGGAACAACATATAGAGTGGCACTACCACCCAGTAATAAGACACTGCAATATGTTGAGCGATGAAGCGATCGAGCCAACGGCGATCGCCTCCCAATGATTCCATAATCAACAGATGATGTAATTCGTTCCAGGTTTCAGCGAAGTGAACCTTCAACAAGTCAGCTTTGCGCCACCAACCCAGCGTCTCGTAAAGATGCAGCACCGATAGATAAGAAAAATAAGGAACGCGGGCGATAGTTTCCAGTACGTAAAACCGAGGGTAAGAACGATCGCCATAGACGACATCGACAATAAATACGAAAAAACTGACGATCGCTCGAATCAAAACTTTCATGGTGTATTCCTTTAAAATTTGAACGCATGCAGGTACAGAGGTCGAATTGGTAAATCGATGAAGCTGACCTTTGGGCGAATGGAGGAAGGTTCCAGGCATTGCAACAAGGGTGCGATCGTCGAGCTGGAATTCAATCTCTCCGTCTTGAACATAGAATGATTCATTTTCTCGGGTGTGCCGATGGGTCGGCGTACCGCCACCAGGAGCAACGATTACTTCACAAAGTGCATAGGCTTCCCCTGTCTCTGCACCAATTGCTTTGAAGGTATAGAGGTCTTGACCAAAGTAGTAAGAACGACCTCGATTCGGTCGAACAAAAAGTCCGTTTTGATGAATTGTCATTGCCACTACTCTCCTTTTTTAGTTGGGTGTTGTACCTCAATCAATCTACACAAGCCTTACATTTAATTCCATCTACACCTCTTTTACAAGCACATTCAAACTTGTGCCATACCACCATCGACAAACAGTTCAATACCGTTGACAAAACTACTATCATCCGAAGCAAGGAAAACAACCGCCTTAGCGATTTCGTCTGTTGTGCCCACCCGCCCAAGGGGGATATTGTCAACCTGGCTTGCCACAAATCCCTGCACCTGTTCCTCACTCAATCCCATAAGATTGTAACCAGGAGTAGGAACTACGCCAGGGCTGATGGCATTGACGCGAATCTTGCGCTCTTTGAGGTCGAGTGTCCAGTTACGGGCAAACGATCGCACGGCAGCTTTGGTCGCACTGTAAACGCTAAAAGCTGGAGTGCCTACGGTAGAAGCAGTCGAGGCGT
>JBOFLQ010000262.1:0-43048 GCA_051657945.1 Xenococcaceae cyanobacterium
TCGCTAAATAATTTTTAAAAATGTAATTGCTTAGCTCGATGATTCAAACGGAATTGAACTGAATATTATATTTATTTTCCTTGGTCGATCGGAAAATTAATTATTTTTGCATTATTAATTTAAGTTTGTATGCGATCGATAGTTGATAATTAATATTTTTTTTCTTTTTAGTCGATATTATGTTCGTACCAAATATTTAAAATATGTTTATTTTTTTCTAATTTTAAAAAGTCCACAGATAAACACAGATGAGCACAGATAAATACAGATATATAAATGTTATTGGTGTGTACTTAATGCTCGATCGAATAATTTTTCTAGTAAATTTTTATACTTATCCCGATTTATTTACGTTGTATAAATCTTTTGAATTTTTTGTTTGTGATAAATGTTTTAATTTCTTGTTTTTCAAAAGGAGGTTGACTATGCAGAAATTGTTCTAGGTGTTCGTACTCCAAATATTTAGGATCGGCACCATGTTCGAGTAATAGCTGTACGATAATTTCATCACCTTCTATTATCGCTACAACTAAAGGAGGTATCGCGCCTACAATGTTAATTTTTGCACCACTAGCCATTAATATTTTTACTAGATCGAGATTTCTTTTCTCAATAGCTTCAGATAAAGGCGTTACCGTACGACCGCTACTATAAGAATGTTTGGTATTAACATCTGCGCCATTTTTTATTAGTAGCTTAACTACATTAATATTATCCTTACCAACAGCTCTTGCTAAAGCATTAAATCCATCTTCAGTTTTAGCATTAACATCGACACCGCGATCGATTAATAGTTGTGCCATCTCTTCTGTTTGAGCTTCAAAGAGCATAGTTCTACCTTCGGTATTTTTAGCTTTAACATCTGCCCCACGATCGATTAATAACTTGGCAACATCCTCTCTATATGACCAAAGAGCTTGATATAAAGGGGTTATACCATACTTATTTTTAGTGTTAACATTTGCGCCATTATCTATCAATAATTGTGCGATATCTTTGTTATCGGCAAAAAATAGAGGAGTTGCGCCATCATTATCTTTAACATCGACTTCTGCTCCATTTTCAATTAATACTTTTGTTGGCTCTATTGTTCTCCATGCAGCAGCATTAAATAAAGGAGTTTGACCAAAACTATTTTCTTTGATATCAATTTTTGCTCTATTATCGATTAGTAATTGAGCCATTTCGGTGGTTCTTGCATTAAATAAAGGAGTTACACCATCATAAGATTTAACATTAACATCAACCCCATGTTTAATTAATAGTTTAGTCAGCTCTAAATGTCCTCTAGCAACAGCAGGAACTAGAGGATGACTTCCATCAAATGATTTAGGACTTGCCTCTGCACCATTATCGAGTAGTAATTTTACTATATCTATTTCTCCATGAATAATAGGGTAATACAAAGGACTTATACCAGAACTATCTATAACATTGACATCTGCACCATGTTTGATTAGCAGTTTGACAACATCTATATTTTGATGAGTTACTGCTATAAATAACGGAGTTCGACCAGAATTACTTTTTGCATTAACATCAGCACCATTTTGAATTAAAAATTTAACTACATCTAGATTATCTTTTTGATACATAGCTTTAGATAAAAGGGTTTGACCATGTTCGTCTCTAGTATCTAGATCGGCACCATTTTTAATTAAAAATTCTGCAAAAGTAAAATTTCTATTATTAAGTAAATTTTCAAGCTTTAAAAATAAATTTGAAGGATTATTTATATTATTTTCAACAATAATAAAATCAATATTTTCTCTTTGTCGAACCAAACTCTGTCCAGCTTGCAAATAATATATGCCAGTAGGGAAAAGAACACTTAGCAAGAGCCAGTCATAAGACATTAACATTTGCAATTGAATCTAATGCTAAAGTGAAAGTACTAAAACAAAACATAATAACCATCTGCGTTTATCGGCGTTTATCTGTGGACTTTTTTCATAGAATCAGTGTTTACTCGATACTTTATCTAGCAATCTTTATAGTAAACTTTTAGGGTCATAAAGAATTCGAAATCCGTTTTTGATTAAGCTTAATGTTCCAGAATCTAAAGGGTCGATCGCTGCCCAAAATGGTAGACCAAAACTAAATTCGATTTCTGTTCGATCGCTAAGATAAATATGACGCGACCAAACTAAACCATAATTTTCATCTTCCCAATCCTCTCAATTTGAACCCATACTTTCCCAGTCAATCTCATCAATCCACGTCTCATTACTTCTAAATTTGGACGTATTAGGCGTTAAAAACATCAAATCGATGTCTGAATCAATTCGAGGATTTTCACGCGCCCAAGAACTTACTTAAGGCAGAAATAAAAAGTACGATTTTTTTCATAACTCTACTTTGTCTGAATTAAATTTTGTCGTAGTAAGACCAGAAAACAATAACTATCTGCGTTTATCTGTGTTTATCTGTGGACTTTTTTCATGGGTTAGAGACGCGATATATCGCACGGCGCGCCAAGGCAATTCTGAGGTCGCCTCAGAATTGACGCGCCTTGTCTCTACAAAGGTTCGATCGCCAATCTAACTACCACCAATCCGAGAAACATCGCGAACATTTTCTTCAAACGCCGCCGTCAAAGCATCATCGCCACTCAAACCAGATGCCAAAGCATTTTTCAACGCCTGTAACACCCGCTTATAATCCCTCGGCATTACCTTAACAAACTTCGGAATCATTTCTTCCCAATGCGATAAAACTTTTTTAGCCTTTTCACTCTGGGTGTATTCAACATGTTTCTCGATCGCCTGACGAAGAGTATTTATATCCTCCCCATCTAAAGTTTCCAATTCCACCATTCGTCGATCGCAGCGAGTAGCAAAATCTCCTTTTTCGTCGAGAATGCAAGCGACACCACCACTCATACCAGCCGCAAAATTACGTCCTGTTTCACCCAAGACGATCGCAACTCCTCCAGTCATGTATTCGCAACCGTGATCGCCAATGCCTTCGACAACTGCGATCGCGCCCGAATTTCTGACACAGAAACGTTCTCCTGCTATACCACGAATATAAACCTCACCAGAAGTAGCCCCATAAAGCGCGACGTTACCGACGATAATATTTTCTTCGGCGACAAATGTAGAAACTTTGGGCGGATACAGCATAATTTTGCCACCGCTAAGTCCTTTACCAAAGTAATCGTTAGCATCGCCTTCGAGTTCGAGAGTGACACCTTTGGGTACGAATGCACCGAAACTCTGTCCCGCACTACCTTGAAAATGTAAGTGAACGGTATCTTCTGGCAATCCTTGCCAATGACGCTTGGTAATTTCGTTACCTAAAATCGTACCGACAGCGCGATTGACATTTTTAATTGGTAAGGTAGCTTTTACTTTCTCGCCTTGAGCGATCGCATCCTTACACAAATCCAACAACACGGTCATATCCAAAGATTTTTCCAAACCATGATCTTGTGGAATTTGACAGTAACGACCGATATCTTTACTAGCTTGAGGTTGATGGAGAATGGGAGAAAGATCGATTCCTTTCGCCTTCCAATGAGCGATCGCACTTTTGGCTTCTAATACGTCAGTACGTCCGACCATTTCATTCATAGTACGGAAACCCAACTGCGCCATGGTTTCTCGAACTTCTTGGGCGATGAATCGCATGAAATTCACCGTATAGTCGGGATTGCCGATAAAATTCTGACGTAATTGAGGATCTTGAGTGGCGATACCAGCAGGACAAGTATTTAAGTGACAGACGCGCATCATAATGCAACCGAGGGTTACTAATGGCGCAGTCGAAAAGCCGAATTCTTCCGCACCGAGTAACGCTGCGATCGCAACATCTCTTCCCGTTTTCATTTGTCCGTCGGTTTCAACGACAATGCGCGATCGCAAGTTATTTAGTACTAAGGTTTGGTGTGTTTCAGCCAAACCTAATTCCCAAGGCAATCCCGCATGTTTGATCGAAGTTTGTGGCGATGCACCAGTACCGCCATCGAATCCCGAAATTAAAACCACATCTGCATGTGCTTTAGCTACACCTGCGGCGATCGTACCTACTCCAACTTCCGATACCAATTTAACGCTGATGCGTGCTTCACGATTGGCATTTTTTAAATCGTGAATCAATTCTGCCAAATCTTCGATCGAATAAATATCGTGATGGGGAGGTGGTGAAATCAAACCGACACCTGGAGTAGAATGACGCACTTTGGCAATCCAAGGATAAACTTTTTTACCTGGTAATTGTCCGCCTTCACCTGGTTTTGCTCCCTGCGCCATTTTGATTTGTATTTCTTTTGCTTGAGATAAATACAAACTAGTTACGCCAAAACGTCCCGAAGCCACTTGTTTGATGGCACTATTTTTTGAATCGCCTCGTTCGTTCGTCCAAGTATAGCGATCGGGATCTTCGCCACCTTCACCCGTATTCGATTTTCCACCAATGCGATTCATCGCGATCGCCAGGGATTCGTGAGCTTCTTTGGAAATCGAACCATAACTCATCGCGCCCGTTTTAAAGCGCTTCATAATTGTTTCGATCGGTTCGACTTCTTCTAGTGGAATCGACTGACGTTGTTTGAATTTTAGTAATCCACGCAGGGTAAAATATTTTTGATTCTGCTCGTTGACTAAATCTGCATATTGTTTGTAAATTTCGTATTTACCAGTCGTTACCGCTTTTTGTAAGTTATGAATGGTTTCTGGAGAGAATAAATGTGCTTCGCCATTTTTACGCCATTGATATTCACCCCCCACATCGAGAGTATGACCGTTAACTTCGCGATCGGGGAAAGCATTAGAATGACGCAATACTGCTTCAGTAGCAATAACTTCTAAGTCAGCACCTTGAATACGGGATGCCGTCCAAGAAAAATATTTATCGATGACCGAATTGTTGAGTCCGATCGCCTCGAAAATTTGCGCGCCGCGATAGCTTTGCAATGTTGAAATACCAATCTTAGAAGCTACTTTAACGACACTTTTAGTAGCGGCTTTGATGTAATTTTTAATTGCAGTCTCATAATCGATATTGACTAGCAATCCATTTTGAATCGAGTCGGCGATCGTCTCAAAAGCTAGATAGGGATTAATCGCACCGCAACCGTAACCGATTAAGGTAGCAAAATGATGAATTTCTCTTGGTTCGCCAGATTCTAAAACGATACCAACTCTAGTACGAGTACCCGATCGAATTAAATGGTGATGCAATCCAGATACAGCTAGCAAGGCTGGAATTGCCGCATTATTTTTATCGATACCGCGATCGCTCAAAATAATAATATTCGAACCCTCAAAAATTGCGCGATCTACTTTATTACAAATCCCCTCGATTGCTCGTTCCAGACCTTTTACTCCATTATTAGGATCGAATAAAATTGGAACGGTAACGGATCTAAATCCAGATTCATCTAGATATTTGAGTTTTGCCAATTCTTCATTTTTGAGAATGGGTGTTTTTAACTCAATTAAATGACAGCTTTCTGGTTTTGGTTTGAGTAAATTACCTTCCGAACCGATCGTTGTTTCTGCCGAAGTAACAATTTCTTCTCGAATTGAATCGATCGGCGGATTGGTAACTTGAGCGAATAATTGTTGGAAATAATCGTAAAGAAGTTTCGGGCGATCGCTAAGCACGGCTAAAGGCGTATCCGATCCCATCGATCCGACTGCTTCAACACCATCCCGCGCCATCGGTGCGAGTAACATTCTTACTTCTTCAAAAGTATATCCAAAAGCAATTTGACTTTGAATCATGGTTGGTAGAGACGCGAAAGCGAAGCTCTCCTGTAAGGAGCAATTTCGCGTCTCTACATTTATAAACTCGTTATTTTTTGGTTCAGAAAGCTGCCCCAACCCTACCATATGCTTGTCCAACCATTCTTGATAGGGATGTTCGCTGACAATTTCACCTTTAATTTCTTCGTCGGCAATAATACGTCCTTCTTCAAGATCGACCAAGAACATTCTTCCTGGTTGCAAGCGTCCTTTCAATGCCACTCGTTCGGGTTCGATCGGCAATACTCCCGCTTCCGATGCCATAATAACCAAGTCATCTTTAGTGACATAATAACGAGATGGACGCAAACCATTGCGATCGAGTACCGCACCGATCGAATTGCCATCGGTAAATGCGATCGAAGCAGGGCCGTCCCAAGGTTCCATCAAACAGGAATGATATTTATAAAAAGCTTTTTTCTCCTCACTCATAGACTCGTGTGCAGTCCAAGGTTCGGGAATCATCATCATCATCGCATGGGGAAGCGATCGCCCTGCCAATACCAATAATTCTAGGGCGTTATCAAAAATAGTCGAATCGCTACCCTCAACATTAATAACTGGACGAATTTTCTCAATATCTCCGCCAAATAATTCTGACTCAAACAGCGACTGTCGTGCGTGCATCCAGTTAATATTGCCACGCAAGGTATTAATCTCGCCGTTGTGGGCGATATAGCGATAAGGATGCGCCCTTTCCCAACTGGGGAATGTATTCGTACTAAAGCGAGAATGTACTAGCGCCAAAGCACTCTCTAAATCTGGATCTTGAAGGTCGGGAAAATACTCGCCTACCTGCACGGGCATCAACATACCCTTATAAACTAGAGTACGACAGGAAAGACTGGAAGGATACCACCAAGAATCTATATGCGAGTTACGAATGGCATTGTAAGCACGTTTGCGAATTATGTATAGTTTTCGCTCGAACGCCCAATCATCGGTAATCTGATTAGAGCGATGAATAAATACTTGCTCCATAAAAGGTTCGCTCGATTTGGCAGTTTCTCCTAACGAGCTATTATTGGTAGGAACATCGCGCCAGCCGAGAACTTTTTGACCTTCTTCTGCGGCAATGGTTTCAAAAATTTTTCGGGAGATCTCGCGATCGGCTGGATTTGGTGAAGAGAAAATCGCGCCAACGCCATATCCTATTTCTGGCAGTTCGATATTTTCTGCTGCAGCAACTTTTTTGAGAAACTTGTGGGGCAATTGCAATAATATACCCGCTCCGTCACCTGTATTTTTTTCGCAACCACAAGCGCCGCGATGGTCTAAATTTAAAAGTATGGTCAGTGCCTGCTCGACGATCGCGTGCGACTGCTTTCCTTTCATGTGCGCGATAAACCCAACACCGCAAGCATCATGCTCGAATTGCGGATCGTATAGGCCCTGTTTTGGTGGGAGTTGGTTGCTGTTCATTATTAGAGAAGGAATGGCCTAAAAAGTGACAAAGATACTTCAGACTAGAGACTTTGTTGGTAACTCTAGTTACTTATATATCTTCCAACTTGAAAATCTAGTCAGTTCCTTTCTTAATAAAAATCTTTAGATCGGTTCACATATTGCAATAAAGGGAATAGGGAACGGGGAACAGGGAACAGGGAAAAGTCATAAGTCATAAGTCATAAATTTTTTACTCATTACTCATTACTCATTACTCATTACTCATTACTCATTACTCATTACTCGGCTGTTTTAATCCCTACTCCCTACTTAATTAATAGCTGTCTTCGCTACCTGCTGCCATCATTTCCAGTTGACGGTTAGCTTGATAGAGACGATTGGCAATTGCCATTTTCCAGGTTTGACTGATTTCTGGATTGGCTAGTATTTCTTGGGCTTGCTGCCGATAGGTGGCACTGGTGACAATATCGACGCGATCGAGCAAACGAAGATTGTGATAGATGTACTTGGGAGAAACTTCACTCATGTTGCTTTCCTCGTAACGCCTTCAGATTGGATTTGCGGCAGTTACTATCTATGTCTAATATTTTATTCCCACAAAGAAACTTTGGCTAAGATTGTTCATTGCTCGATTCAAGCTTAAGAGAATGCTTAGCGATCGCGATCGATAATTTTTCTTCTCAGTTATTAGAAACTGCACTGTATATTGCTGAAGGAATAAACCAACCCAAACGCAATGATGCTTTTATTATTATTGCTAGTGCATGCGATCGGTTGGGATATCGCGTTCGCGCTTTAAAAATTCTCGAACTCATCCTCGAACGTCTCGATCTAATTGAAAGTTACCTCGATCGAATCGATCTTTTATTTAAAGTAGAGCGTATATATAGCGATTACTATCGAACGTTAGACACTATCGATCGAGTCACTGAATATCTTGACTCGATCGAAGATCGATTTAAATCAGATATCTTACGTCAACTAGCGCATTTATACATGAATGTAGGAAGGTACGATAAAGCAGAATTAATTTTACAAGAAGCTTTAATCGCTACTCAAAAAATAAAAGATTTTAGAGAATGTAGTCTCATTTTAAAGAGGTTAAATGAAGATTTTGCTGCTGGTGGATTCGATCGAAAAAAGTTTATATGGCAAGCTGTAGAGTATGCTGAAGAGCTATGTTATGACGATCGAATCGATACATTAATTGACTTGGGATTCAGCTTTGCCAAAGCAGGATTCTATAAAGATGCAATAAAAGTCAATTATATAATTGAAGACCATTATGTTCCAGAGAATTGGTCAACTAATAGAGATTTACTTAAAGAACTTATTTGTTATTATATTTGTGACAACGAACAGCCAGAAAAAATCAAATATATTCTCAGAAATAGTATTGATGATTGTCGCTTTGTCGAGTTATGTAAGTTAGCAGTTAAATACTATGTCAACCAAAAAGATTTTCAGGAAATTTCACATGTAATAGAAATATTAGAAAAAACTAGAAGTTGGGATAGTAATTTTTATCGAAGCGAGGTTTTAGTTTATATAGCTGAAGAATATTTTAAACTAGAGAAAGATCGAGATGCATTATCTTTATTAGCATTAGCTGTAAATCTTGCTAATCATATTAATGATAAAATCAAACAAATAGATGTTTTCCGAAAAATAGCAAAAGTTTATATCGAAGCAAATCATCAAGATCTTGTCGCTCGACTTTTACCTTCAAAAATTGTTGCTGAAGAAAAAGATTTACAGAATAAAATCAGGAAAAGAAATCAACCAGATCCTAGAGTTATCAAAGCTTATTTATTAGTAAAACGAGATAAATATAACGAGGCGAGCGAATTTCTTGAATCTTTTACTAATGAGATCGAACCCGATCTAAAAACTGAATTACTTGTTTATATGTTTGGCACTCGATACCATAAATACATTAAACTAGATCGAGATCGAAAAGCTCAAACAATTATCGATCGAGCTATTCAACTAAGTCTTACAATACATCATAAAATTATTGATGCAGGTTTATTCAACGAAGAAAATCTTGCCGATTTTAGTTGCCAAATTTTTGTATTGTTAGACATAGTTTTTCTTTATTTTAAACATAGCGATATCGGACAAAAGGTTCAAATCATAGAACAAATACAAGCAATGTCACAAAAAATTAAAAAGCAAATTCAAGAACGAAAATCTACCGACGAAAAGATCCAAAAATCATACAAGCAAGATTTAAAACACGAATATGATGGATTAATTAGATATATTTGCAATAAATATATCGAGCTAAAAAAATATCGAGAAGCTTTATCGATTTTAAAAGAAGAATATTCAGATGTTGAAAAAATTAAAAATTTAGTATAAATAGCTATTAAATATACCGTATCACCATCGGTTATAGATGAAGAAACAGAAAATATTTTAAAAGAAATAAGATTAGCTCATCAATAACTATAATTTCTCAGAGAATGCTTAAAAAGTTTATAGAAGTTATAAATTGTCATTCTGAGCCAAATCTACGAGATGCTTCCCGATCGCTATACTCCATTCAGCATGACATTTTAGACTTTTCAAATAACTTGTTAGGAATAAATTTATCGATCGATCGCAATCTTTAAGTAATTTAGTTTAATTGCTAACTTTAATTATTTCTGAAAAAAAGGTCTTTTTTCCAGAGGACAAATATTGAGTGTGTTGATATAGTTGAAGCCGCAAGTTTTAGCCCCAATCAACCCATTAGATAATACTCTAGACATGAACAGATCGATCGTTGTCAAAAAATTGCTTGCCCACTGTACTCTGGCTGCGCTGATAATAACTAGTATGACTCCAGGTTGTGAATCTGTTGCCGCAAAAAGCGATCTCATGAAGGGAGTGCGAAGCCATCGAAAATCTTCTTCAACTTATCTAGCTGCAAAGACCAAATACCTCGATCTTAAAAATCGGGAAATTCAACGCATGCAAAATTTATTGCCCGAAAAACCAGATGGGTTAGGCCCCAATTGTAGCCAGCGCGATCGTTGGGGTACGAACGGTCTTGAGTCGCGTTCTACAGAAATTGTATCTACAGCAGATAAGATACTCACTCAACCTTTCCCAGCCTGGAATAACGAAGCATACTTGCGATATAAACAAGATGGCAATCGTACTGAAGGCGAAGACATGATGCACGATCGTCAAGATCGCTTGTCTCCTCTGGTTATAGCAGAATGCGTGCAAGGGAAAGGTAAGTATCTTCCTGAGATAGAAAAAACACTCCGTGAATTGATGACTCAGCCAACATGGATATTGCCAGCACACGATCCGAATCTTGGCGGGTTAAAAGGTAAGTATCTAATCGATCTAAACGCGGCGACTGTAGCTTATGAAATCGCCCAAACCATGTATTTACTCAAGTCATCTCTGTCGCCAGAGCTATACGAACAGATGATGGTTGTTCTTCGCCAACGTATATTCGATCCCATGGAACAAACTTTGAAGACAGGCAAAAACAAAAATAACGCCTGGCTTACAGGAACTAATAATTGGAACGCTGTGTGTCTTAATGGTGTAGTTGGCGCGGCACTTGCCGTTCTACCGAGTAAACAAGAGCGAGCCGTTTTTGCTGCGGCGGGCAATCATTACATTCGCAACTACCTTGCCAGCTTTTCTAAAGATGGCTATGCCCCAGAAGGAGAAAGTTATTGGAGCTATGGTTTTCCACCCTATGTATTTTTGCGCGAACTGTTGAGTGAAAATACAAACGGCAAAGTCGATCTTTTTGCACCCGATGGTCGCAATACTTCCTCAAATGAGCTTTTGAAACAACGCAATATTGCATTGTATGCCATGCGAATTCAAATGTTTCCAAATAATGTGGCTGCTTTTGGCGATGCAAAAATACGTCATGAGACTGGAACTAACTCGCGAATATTAGATTATTTAAATGATGTATGGGGGTTAAATCGAAATATCGATTTCTCAAAAGCCTCTCTACCAAAGAAATTGATACAAGCATCCTTTACATTTGCTCGATCGAAAACAGTGACAGAGACTACAGGAGTATCATTACCAGCCTACGATTCTAAAGCAGAACAGCTTGGTTACTATTTTGCCAACGAAGGAGTAATGGTTTCGCGAGGAGACGATCTGGCGATTACGATCAAAGCAGGTGGTCATAAAGGGGCGGATGGTGGAATAGGCGCAAACACCTCTCACAGCCACAATGATATTGGTAGTTATACTATTGCTATTGACGACGAACAGCCAACGGGAGATGTGGGTAAGACCGTTTATTCAGCGAAAACATTTAACAAAAACCGTTATACAATTCGCGCCATCAATTCCTATGGTCATCCCGTTCCTGTTGTTGCGGGTAATCTACAACAACAAGCCAATCAGTTGCCCCATATACCCATATTAAAAGAATGGCAAACACAAAAGCAAGATTCCATGTTAATCGATATGCGTCGTGCTTATAAAGTAAATGGATTGCGATCGTTAACGCGTCAGATGACACACGATCGAGCTACTGCGAATAATTCAGCACAGATCGCTATTGAAGATCGCTTTGCCTACAATACCCCAAAAGACTTTGAAACAGCATTAACCACACTAGGTTCTTGGAAACAGGAAAATGCGAATACGCTAATTCTTACGGGTAAGCAAAAAAGTGTGCGAGTCAAAATCGTGGCTTCAGCACCTTGGAAACTTAAACCAGAAAAAATTAATGAAGAAGGTTTGGCATTTACTCGAATTGGTATTGTCTTGCAAAAACCAAGCACTCAAGGGTTTGTCAAAATGATTTTTTCAACGTATTAGTTTATAAGTGGCTAATGCTCTTATGAGTTTTTTTATTCATGGATCGCTCTTTTGCTTTTATTTTTGACATGGACGGCACGATTGTCGATAACATGCACGATAATACCCAAGCTTGGCTTACCTTTTTGTCAAACTTGGGTATTCACATAACAGAAGAAAAATTTCACAAGCGTAATTACGGCATGATAATTTAAGTGCGATCGAGAAACTTCCGCTCTTAATTAAGTCAATTTTGTCCGTTAGATAAGAACTGCAGTACTATTTGTCGAGCGTATTTAGATATAATTCTGTGTCATCTTAATCAATATACTAATCAATTCTTTCCAACTTTTTGTGCGATCGATGACTATCACCGAACAAATATTACCAAGCAATACACTGCAAGGATTGCGTCATGCAGATAAACTTTGGCACGAATTGAAAACGGGTAAAATACCAGTTTCAAACGTTGTCAAAGAAAGCGAAGAATCTTTAGGAAATCTCGATTGGGATGTAGTTATCTGCGGCGGTACGTTAGGCATTTTAATCGGTGCTGCACTGCAAAAACAAGGTTGGCGCGTTGCGATCGTCGAACGAGGAATTTTACGTGGAAGAGATCAGGAATGGAATATTTCTCGTCAAGAGTTAAAGGTATTTGTAGAGTTAGATTTACTGACAGAAGAAGAATTACTTGCAGCGATCGCAACTGAATACAATCCCGCTAGAGTTAGTTTTGTTCCCGAACGCGATATTTGGGTAAAAGACATATTAAATATTGGTGTCGATCCAGTTTTTTTATTAGAAACTTTAAAGAATAAATTTTTAGAAGCTGGTGGAAAGTTATTTGAAAAAACTCCTTTTAATTCAGCTACAGTTCATCCCGATGGGGTTGCGCTCGTTGCTGGAGAAAATATTTTTAAAACGCGTTTGCTTCTTGATGCTATGGGACATTTTTCGACCATTAGCAAACAAGCAAGAAATGGCGACAAACCAGAAGGTGTATGTTTAGTCGTCGGTAGTTGTGCTAAAGGTTATCCTCAAAATGAGACGGGAGATTTAATTGTTTCTTTCACTCCCATTCAAAATCAGTGTCAATATTTTTGGGAAGCATTTCCAGCAAGAGATGGACGAACGACTTATATGTTTACTTATTTAGATGCTCGTCCAGAACGTTTTAGTTTGGAATTTTTTATGGAAGAATATTTACGTCTTCTTCCTCAATATCAAAATGTAGAATTATCGAAATTAAAATTCGAAAGATTTCTGTTTGGTTTTTTTCCTTCTTATCGCAATAGCCCTCTAAAAACAAAATGGAATCGCATTCTTCCCATCGGCGATAGTAGCGGCGCACAATCTCCCGTTAGTTTTGGTGGTTTTGGTGCGATGGTAAGACATTTAAAGCGACTTACTTTAGGTATCGACGAAGCATTAAAAATTGATTTTTTAAATGGCGATAGCTTAAATTTATTGCAACCCTATCAACCAAATATCTCGGTAACTTGGTTATTTCAAAGAACGATGAGCGTTCCCATCGATCGCCAAATAAATCCAGATTACGAAGCACTCCCTACGGGAGATCGCATTAATAATTTAATGAATGGTGTGTTTGAAGTGATGGAAAAATTGGGGGATGACGTACTCAAACCATTCTTACAAGATGTCATTCAATTTTTACCTTTGGCGAAAACGTTGCCTCTAGTCAATCCAGGTTTAGTTTTACCAATGCTTCCTCAAGTTGGCATAGAAATTTTAGTCAATTGGAGCATTCATTTTTTTAATCTCGCTCTTTACACTGGTTTGTATCCTGTTGGTAAACTAGTTCGACCAATTACAAAAAATCTTTCACCCATAAAGCAATATTATTACCATCGTTGGTTGGATGCTTGGAAATATGGATCGGGTGGAGACTATCATTAAGCAAAAACTCTAGTTTTTACTGGAATACTTGGTTCGATTTCTAACCAAACTACTGCGCCATTACACTTGCGCTCTTCAGGTCGATAAACTAATCTCGAACACTCAAAGTAGCAAAACAAGAAACGCCTAAATCCAGCCCAGTTTTTGTATAAACTTCATGTACGATAGGTGGTATTCGAAAAGCTTCAACAGCAAAAGAAACATACCATTCTCCAGCTTTATAGCAGAGCGTAAATGTCTGAGAAACATAACTTTCTTTTAGTGGTTCGGCTAATCTAAAAGTTCCAAGAGTAGGTATTTTAATTTTGTTGCCATGATTAACAAGTATCTTGCCATTACTTGAATCTACGGTAAAACTTTGACCATGTTTTTTTTGTTTAAATACTGGTTTTTTAGCTAGCCCTTTCCTCCATCTAGACAATGAGGAACGCAAATTAACAAAAGCGTTTTGATAGACACGAGAAGAAAGCCGATTCATCCAACTAAAATCAACTTTCTTTTTAGTTACATTCGTCAAACACTTTTTGATTGCTAACAATCGTTTAGTGTCTGAAGCCTTGCAGTCCATTGAAGACCAGAACAAAGAAAGACCGTAATTGTAAGGCGCGTCAATTCTAAGGCGGCAAAATCTGAGGTCTCCTCAGATTTGTCTTGCCGCCGTGAGGTGGCATCATTATTGCCTTGGCGCGCCGTACACGACGCGGGAAAAACCTGCGTGTTGTGCCATCAGAGTTTTCTGTTTGTTATTTAGTTTTAGTCTTCTTTTGACCGCAAACATTAATTAAACTTTATTGCCTCTTTGAATACAAATACCCAATAAAAATGCTGCTTCTGTAGTACCAATTGTTGTTTTCATTTACTCTAGCGCTATAGTTTTTTTCAACGGCGTGCCAACACTTTTCTGAGGATACTTCACGGCGGATAGACATATCTGAGGAAACCTCAGATATTTCCGCCTCAGAAAAGCACGCCTCAAAAAAAGAGAAATATTCTTTAATGTTAAAACTAGAAACGCGATCGAGAGCATTTATATAAAATTTGTTATCGAATTAATTAACGGTAGATTTGATTTAATAGTGCTGAGACTCAAAAGTCAGGAGTTGTATTCATGAAAATAGCTTACGTTACCGAATATGATGCTACCAATATTTTGGAATGGTCGGGAACAGGTGCTTATATTGCTAAATCTTTAAGCGATTGCGACTTTAATCTCGAATATGTCGGTTCTTTAGCAACTAAATATTCACTGTTTTTTAAAAGCAAGCTATATTTTTATCGATATATTTTAAAAAAAAGATATTTGCTCGATCGCGAACCAATTATTTTAAAAAATTATGCCAGACTTGCAGCAAAACAAATCTCTGAAATTAATCCAGACCTAATTTTTAGTCCTGGTACAGTTCCCATTTCCTATCTTGAGAGCGATCGACCGATTGCTTTTTGGACTGATGCTAATTTTGCAGAGATGGTTAACTTTTATCCAGTATTTAGCAATTTATGCCAGGAAAGTTTTTTAAACGGACAGGCAATGGAAAAGTCTGTGCTAGAAAGATGTAAATTGGCAATCTATGCTTCAGACTGGGCTGCACAAAGCGCGATCGAACATTATCAAATTAATCCTGACAAAGTAAAAGTAGTTCCTTTCGGTGCTAATTTAGAATGCGATCGAAATTTAGACGATATAAGAAATTTAATTAAATCTCGATCGCGCGATCGCTGTAAATTACTCTTTCTTGGCGTTGATTGGTTTAGAAAAGGCGGTGACATTGCTTACCAAGTTACCAAGCAATTAAATGAAGCTGGCTTGAAAACAGAATTAACAATTGTTGGCTGTCAACCAATTATCGACGAACCGCTACCGAATTATATTAAATCTCTCGGCTTTATTAGTAAAAATACTTCTGAAGGTAGAAAACAACTAGAACAAATTATTGGAGAAACTCATTTTTTAATTTTGCCTTCTCAAGCTGAATGTTATGGAATTGTATTTTGTGAAGCTAATTCTTTTGGCGTTCCCTGTATCTCTAAAAAAGTAGGAGGCATTCCCACCATTATTAGAGATAATATTAATGGTAAACTTTTCGATAAAAATGCCGAGATTGCTGAATACTGTCAATACATAGAAACTTTATTTACCAATTATTCTAAATACGAACAATTAGCGCTTTCTTCGTTTCAAGAATATCAATCTCGTCTTAATTGGGAAGTTGCTGGAAAAACTGTCAGAAAATTATTAATAGAAATTGTTTAAACTACACAACTGCCTTGTAAACTTGTTTCTCAGCGTAATCCTAAACTTTTCAGACATCATCTAAAAAAATGTGAGTAACACCAAAAAATTAGTTGTTAGTTCTCAGTATTATAAAAAATAATAATAAAAAGACATACTTATAAGTCTCCGTCGATTAAGACAGAGACGTTTTTATTTTTTAGGTGGAATCTTATTAATAATTTTGGGAAATATAAAAGTAGTTAAGTCTATTCTCCAATTAATTTGACTCGCTCGATTTTGAGATTTTTTTTTATTGCTACAACAATTTTAAATTAAATACCAACGGATTGTTATGTCTTCTTTTATTTATTTTTTGGTTTTGGTCGGATTCTCGATCTTTTTGATTTTTCTTACTATCGGTATATACAACACGATAATTGTTAGGAAAAATCAGGTCGATCGCGCTTTTTCTAGTATTGATGTTTTATTAAAAAAAAGATGCGATCTAATTCCTAATTTGATTGCAGTCGTCAAAAAATATATGGATTACGAACAAAAAACCTTAACAGAAGTAGTTAGATTGAGGTCTAGAGTTGTATCTGGCGATGCAAGCAGCGAACAAAGATTTATTTTAGAAAATCAACTATCTCGAACTATCGGTAATATTGTCGCTTTAATCGAAAATTATCCAGAGTTAAAAGCAAATATACAATGCAATCAATTGATTGAAACTTTAAATGAGGTGGAAGAACAAATTTCAGCAGCGAGACGTTTTTATAATACTGCGGTTACTGAATATAACAATGCGATCGAAGTTTTTCCCAATAATTTAGTTGCATCATTTATGAATGTTCGTGCTAAAAGAGTTTTTGAAGCAACGGAAGAAGATAGAAGAAATGTTAATGTCAGTCAATTACTTGGTAATTAGTTCAACGAAAATAGTAACCGTAGGGTGGGTTAGGCAAGGAATAAATTTAGTAACTCAATTATTTTATTAAAAGATACCGTAACCCACCAAATTTAATTATCTTTAAAAAATCAACTCTAAAATTTCGATCGCGTAAACAATGCTAGAACAATTTAATTATTTACAATCAGCAAAAGATTTTATCGATCGCGGTGAATATGGTAAGGCGATCGAGTTATTAGAAAGTTACGAACAACTTGTAGTTAATGCCAATTATAAAGGATTTTTGCAGATTAAAATAAGTTTGATTGATGCTTATGCGGGTGACGGACAGATCGATCGAGCTATTTCTCTTTCTGAAAAGTTAGCTAATAACAGTAATCTAGAAATTAAAACTTGGGCGGAAGAAAAATTAAAACTTTTAACTAAATCTGGTGATGAGTCTTTAGAAGATAATACAAGCGATCGAGAGTCGAGCGATAATTCTAATTTTAAAAGCGATCGACAAGAATCTGCCACAGAAAATGAAACAACAGAAACTCCACTCAAACAACTATTAAATAGAGAAGAAGCGGAAAAATTTTTAAAAGAAGGAAATCAATTTTTTAGACAGAAAAACTATCCAGAAGCGATCGAAAATTTAGAAAAGTTTTGCCAGGGTACAAAAACTAATCATCCCAATCGATTTAACGCACTGAGAAATTTAGTCAAAGCCTACCAACAAAACCAACAGCTAGAAAAAGCGATCGCCTTATGCACTTTAATGTCAAGTGAATCCCAAGAAACGATTAAGATTTGGGGACAGCAATTTTTAAATACTCTAGCATCAGCTACTGCGATCGAGACTTCTTCTACAACATCAAATTCAGATTCGCATACAAATAGAGTTGCGATCGAACAAACCAAACCAAGCAAAATTAAATTAAAAACTTTAGCTGAGTTTAAAGAGTATTGCCGAAACAATTTAGTTGGCGATCTTAAATATTTTGAAACTAAAAGAAAACAGTCTTTGAGGGCGATTATTGTCGCTAGTTCAATTTTTCTAGCTGTTGCTGCTTTAACCGTAACTGGAATTACTATAATTTGCTTGGAATGGAAACAAGCTTGGGTAGCAAAACGAAATTTTCAAGTGGCAATCACTGATATTAAAGTTAGTTGTCAAAATTATTACAATACTATAGGGTGTGAAAAAACAAAATATGAAGTTTTAAGAAAACAACTAAACAGCAAAAGATATCTAGATAATAATCCTTATTGCTCTATCTTACTAATATTATTAATTATTTTAGTTGGAGTTGTAAATTTTTCTGCTGCATTTTATAGTTCTTGCCATGATATTTATAGCAATGATTTTAAAATTAAAATCATTGAAAAAATTCTTGCTTTTGTAGACGACTACAAACAATTTAAATATTCAATTTACTGTCCGCCAGATGAAAGAATAAAAACCTTAGCAGCTTTTAAGCACAGTGGTTTATTTTTTGAAAAAGTAAATGATACTCAAATTTTTGAAAATGATGTTATTTCTGGACAAATAGGCACAACACAGATTTATTGGTCAGAAATTTGCATCGTTAATGAACGTTATAACAATACCATCAGTTTTTTATCAGAAGCTTTTTACAATCAAAAAATTTTAAACACTGCTAGTTTAATACTCTTTATTGTGGCTATTTTACATTTAACCTTTGGTTTTGCCTATGTAGTCAAGCGAATGATTAAAGGTGAAAAACTCGATATTAAACGTTTTCGAGAAGAAATAATTTTGCAAAAAGTTACAAGACATAATATTTTTAAAGGATTATTTTTTCGAGCAGATTTTAATAAAACATTTCTTGGTGTTACTTGGATCGTACCCAACGATGTTTATACTAAAGTCAAATTTTTAAGTTCTAGCCAAGAAGTAAAACTAGAAGATTCTGAGTTTAATCGACTTTTTAAAGTATATAGTACCAGCCAAGTTGAAGCCCGTTATATTTTATCGACTAATTTAATTAGCAAAATAGTTGACTTCAGCAAACGGATAAATAAAAAAGTATATATCTCATTCGTTAAAGGCAAAATTTACATTGCCATTAAATACGATCGCGATTTATTCGAACCCAGACTTTATCAAAATATGTTGTCTATCGCTCCCATCAAAGAATATTTTGAAAGCATTCAGTTAATGTTAAGTATTGCTCAAGAATTAAATTTAAACAGAAAAATATGGGCAAAAGAGTAAACATGTATTTTAGTATTGAGCATCTTTAGTTTTCAGTAGTTTGACTATTTATCGCTCGCCTTTATAAGTAGCTAACAATAAGGGGATTCACTCGTTACTATCTTTAAGATTAAGGTTTGCACCTTTCTTTAGCAATTAAAAGCTTTATTATTTTTTCTCGATCGCGAGCGCGAATCGCTCTAATAGTTTTATACTAGATATAGACTCTATTAATATCGATCTTAATTTATTTTTCTAAAATTATTAACTTTTGCCTTGTTAATCTTTGATTATATATAGCAATTCTCAATGACTCATGAAAAATTTATTTTGTAATAGTGCCTATTAACTATTGCCTGTCCTCATCAATTAATTAACAACTCAAACAGAATTGCTATATAACCTTAACTTGTAATATTAACAAATGACAAAAAACCAACAACCAACAACCAACTATGGATTTTAATCTTGGATGGCAAAAATTTTATGATGAGATCGATCGCGAAGACAAATCTATCGATCTAGCCAAAGCTTCCCTTAGTTTTGCTCTAGCAGAATATCCTCACCTTGACATCGATAAATATCTTAATGCATTGGATGTCATGGCAGATGAAATTAGCGATCGCCGAACCGAAGAAAACTATCCTCTCAAAATAATTAAAACTATCAATAATTATTTATTTGAAGAATTAGGCTATCGAGGCAACAGTAACGACTATTACAATCCTCGTAATAGCTTTCTCAACGATGTAATCGATCTGCGTCAAGGAATTCCGATTAGTTTGTCGGTAGTTTATTTAGAAATTGCCAAACGAATTAATTTTCCAATGGTTGGTATCGGTATGCCAGGACATTTTTTAATTCGTCCTGAATTTGAAAGCGCAGCAATTTTTGTAGATGTTTTTGAGAAAGGAGAAATACTTTTCCAACAAGATTGCGAAACAAGGTTAAATGCCCTTTATCAACAAGTCGATCGACAACCGATAGAATTAAAACCCGAGTTTCTTGCGCCTGTAAGCAACAAACAAATATTGGTGCGAATGCTCACCAATCTTAAATTTATTTATATCAATACTCAAGAATTAAAGAGAGCATTGAGAGTTACCGAAGGTATCTTAATGCTATTTCCAGGGCATCCCAGAGAAATACGCGATCGCGGCTTAATTTATTTTCACATGGGTGAATGGCAACAAGCGTCAGAAAACTTGAATTTCTATTTAGCGATCTCACCTGATGCTGAAGATGCAGAAGCAATTCGCGAATTGCTACAAAAAATTTAATAAAACAATGAGGAATAACTTACCATTTCTCCCATCTGGCAATCTCGAACCAAACGATCTTCCTTGGTGGCTACATTGGGTTGAAACCTGTCCTAGTACTAACACCTGGGCGCTAGAGCGAGCGAGCGATTTCAGGCATGGGGATATTATTTTTACCCGTTATCAAACCTCTGGGCGGGGGCAACATGGACGCATCTGGCATTCACCTCCTGGTGTATTAACTGCTAGTTTTGTTGGCGATCGCGTGTTGACAGAGCAATTGCCAGGGCTGAGTCTGGCGGCAGGCTTGGCAGTGATTTATGCAGTGGAAGATTTGCTACCCATTTTAAAAGAACAACTTCAGTTGAAGTGGACGAATGATGTTTGGTTAGAAGGACGCAAACTTGCTGGAATTCTCTGCGAAGCGACAGCTTCTCATCAGCATCAAACCAGAGTTATTATCGGGATTGGACTCAATCACCGTGTGGATTTTGCTCGCTCGGGACTAGAAGCATCGGCAATTGGCAATGCCATTAGTTTACATCAAGTATCTAACTTAATTGTAGATGAGCTGGCACTTTTAGAGCGACTGCGGCACTATTTACTTCAAGCAATAGATGTTTTGTCATACAAATCATCAGGGCTAGCAGCATTACTACCAGAACTTCGGCGGCGAGATGGTTTGATAAATCGTCAAATTACGGTGGAGTTATCGGGAACAGAAATTTCAGGACGGGCGACTGGGCTGGATGAATCGGGGCGATTGTTGCTGCGCTTACCAGATGGTCGATTGCAAGCATTTTCAGCAGGACGAGTAGTGAGATGGGATTAATCGACTTTCTACGATCGCTCGTCCTTGGATTTAGGATGCATATTCGTAACCATCAGACTTGTGGATTGTTTTTAAATATTTGGGATGCACGTCAAAACTTTTTCCTCCTGTAGTTAACTTAAAGCTTGGCTTGAACCGAATCGCGATTCGACCTGTATAGACTCCTGCATACTTTCCAATCGGGACATTAGCTTTCACAAAATCTCCCGTCTGGAATCCCATGAAGAACTTTTGGGCTGGGGCGTGACGAATAGGGAATCCATAACGGTCAGTGCCGCAACGCTGTCTTCTGCCATGTCCTTTAGCCCTAACTGATAAGGGCTTAACTCCGTTGATTCGTAAGCGTTCGGGTGTCGATACCCCAACACAGGCGGCATCAGTCCAGTGCTGTTTCTCAATGCCCCTAGTCTTGCGATTGAACTTTGTCCGACCTCCAGAACCTACCTCTACAGGCAAGCCTGTAGACTGAAGTCTTTTATACAACTCCCATCGGGTAGCATTAACTGCTGCTGCATCCTTAAGAGGTGCTTTTGCTTGAGCTAAAAATCGTTTGAGGACTTCAGGTTTCTTCTTCAGGAATTCTTCAACAGGCTTATTACCTTTGGCTTGATTGCATTCGTTACAACTAATACAAAGGTTACTGACTCTGTTAGAGCCTCCTTTACTTCGAGCAAGAATATGTTCAATCTCGAATGGGACATTTTCAACACCACAGTAGGAACATTTTCTATCCCATTTTTGAAGTAGGTATTCTTTAACCTCAAAGCCAAACAGCTCACCTCGTTGGTACTCTGTCCCGCTAATTTCAGGATTATGTATTTGCTGTAAATCAAATCGGACTAATTCCTGAGAAATTGCAGAGGCTGGGCAAAGTTTTCTGATTCGTCTAACCCAAGTTTCAATGTTGGCGATTCTACTCTCAAGAGAAGGTGATAGCCAGCCCTGTTTACGGGTTCGGTTTAAGAAGCGAGGCTTACGGTAACGAGTTTTACGATTACGGCGACCTCTTCTTAATGCTCTGCGAGACTCAAGGGAGTCTTTAACCTGCTGCCCTCGGTGAACTATTTCAAAAGCATTGGTAACACGCCCTGTTTGCTCTTGGACGACAGCAACTCCAGTCGTTTTGCTGCCAGGGTCAATTTTAATTCGGTGGGAATGAATCGTGGATTTTTCAACTGTTCGGTCTTGCAAAACAATAGTGAATGGGTAACGTTTAAATACCTTAGCCCTCCCTTTGTTCAGTAGTTCTCTAGCCCGTGTTGGATGAGTCGGGTCAAGAGGATTCAAGTTCTTATCTAGTACAAAAACACGCATTACTGCATCTCTCAATTTCTTGGTATGGTTTGCCTCGACGGTGTTAAGACTCGGTACTTTCTAGCAAGCACTGCCTTTTCCGAATGAGCTGTTTAACTTGCTAGTTGTAGAGCAAAGAACTGGCACGCATTCTTTGGTACGAACGTTAACTCTTAGTCTTAACGGCTGCTAGCTGAACTAGCCGTCTGGTCAACAGGCTTTTACAAGCCCACACCATACCCGCTAGGGTTGGTGTGCGGTAATTGACTCTAATGCACTTTCAACATCAAAAACTCGATCGCCCTCTGGCATGGATGGACGTTTGACCATTACCACAGGTAAGCCTAGTTCTCTAGCAGCAATAATTTTGGCACTTGTGGCATCACCACCGCTATTTTTGCTGACAATTGCCTCAATCTGATATTTTTTTAACAACTTTCGCTCATCTGCTAGAGAAAAAGGCCCTCTTTCCAGTAATAATTGACCTTTCGGGATTGGTGTATCGGCTGCTGGGGGGTCGATCGTCCGCATTAAAAACCAAATATTCTCTAAATGACTAAAGGTAGATAGTTCTTGTCTACCAATAGTTAAAAACACTCGCTTTGTCCAATCTGAAAGTATAGCCGCAGCAGCTTTAATGTTGTCAACTTCAATCCAGCGATCGCCTTTTGTCGATCGCCATGCTGGACGCACCAAAATTAGATGGGGAATGCCACAAAGTTGAGCTGCTGTTGCTGCGTTAAAAGAAATTTGGGCGGCATATGGATGGGTTGCATCAATAAGTAGATCGATCGCGTTATTTTGTAGATAAGCCACTAAACCGGACGTTCCTCCGAAACCTCCTATTCGCGTTCGTGTGGCAATTAAGGCTGGTTCGCTAGTTCTACCTGCTAAAGAAACAATGACTTCGATCCCTGGAAGAGTAGAAGCCTTAATAGCTAATTGAGAAGCATCTCCCGTTCCACCCAAAATTAAAACTCGCATCCACACCAACCTTTGTTTGTCTTTCACCGAGCATGATACAGTCGAGGTGTTGTTAAGACATTAGTATCAATGGCTCGTACAGGTTATACTTTACCCGTTTTTGCCGTCGCTGCTGCTAAAGCTGCCTTACTTTATTTAAAAAAAGAAATGCAGATCGATCGAACAGTAGTTTCTGTCGATCTGCTGCCAGAAAATACAGAAATTCCGATTCAACAGCTAGCTCCTTTAAATTCTACAAGTGTTTTAGCAATTACTCTCAGCGATCCAGGAGATAATTTAGATCTGACTCGCAATACACCGATTTGGGCATGGGTTAAGTTGAGCGATCGCATTGCGTACTCTAATGCTCTAATTTTAGAAGCTGGTGAAGGATTGGGAAAAACAATAACAGGTGACCCTGCTATTTATAGTTACGCTCGTCGTTTGTTTGATGCTAATTTGTTACCACTGATTCCAACAGATAAAACTGTAACGGTTTCCATTATTCTGCCATTCGGTCGTCAACTCGCCCAACGCACATCTAACGAAGCATTTGGGATTCTTGAAGGACTTTCTTTACTGGGTACTAGCGGTATTTCTAAACCCCTATCGGCAGCAGATCATTTAGAAGAGTTTCGACTTAATTTACAGAATAAAGTAAAAATTCATTCAAATTTAGTTTTTTGTCTTGGTAGCAATGGTATGAATGTTGCCAAACAATTGGGTATTCCAGAAGAAACTATAGTTCAAACTGGTAACTGGATTGGTGCGATGCTTGTCGAAGCAGGATTGCGCGGTGCTAATTCAGTTCTTTTACTTGGTTATCAGGGTAAATTGATTAAGCTAGCTGGTGGTATTTTTAATACATCTAGCCATTTAGCAGATGGCAAACTGGAAATTATTAGTAGTGCAGTGGCTTCTGTTGGTGGCGATCTCGATGCAATTCAAGCTGTCTTGGCTGCAAATACAGCAGATGCTGCTTATCAAAAACTAATGCAATTACAATTAGCTGAATCTGTGTTTGCTTACCTAGCAGAAAAGATTAGTCAAAAAGCTGTTACCTATGTTCGCAAATATGCCGATGTCTCTTTAAAAATAGGTACTATTCTCTTCGATCGCACTCCTCAAATTATTAGTCGGGATGCAACCGCTAAGGAATTGGAACTATTCTTTTCTAATAACCCAAATTGCTAGTTAACTTGACTTGTCGATCGAATTTGAAAAATTCGCGATCGAGAGCAAATAACTACTTGACTACTACCCACTGCGTCACAGGTGCCATTGCTTTCCATCCCAAAAACTTACCTACGGGTTCAGTTTTAGAAATAGCAATACGAGTCAATTCTCCGCCTAATTTACCATGCCATTGCAATAATTTCTGTTCGCTTTCTACTGTCACGGTATTAGCTACTAAACGACCTCCAGAAGGCAAAGCATCCCAACAAATTTCTAATATATTTTCAGCAGTCAATCCACCACCGATAAAAATAGTATCTGGTTGAGGTAAATCTTTTAATGCAATAGGTGCTTCTCCCGCAACTATTTTGAGATGGGGAACGCCCAAAGCAAAAGCATTATCGGCAATATATTGAAGTCTTTTACTATTTCGTTCGATCGCGATCGCCCGACACCGTGAATGACTACGCATCCATTCAATCGCGATCGAACCGCAACCAGCCCCCACATCCCACAATAATTGTCCTGATAATGGTGCTAAAGCTGCTAGAGTAATTGCCCGTACTTCTTTTTTAGTTAATTGTCCGTCGTGATGATAGGCGCGATCGGGCAATCCTGGTAAACGAGATAGAGAGATTGTATCGACTTCAGCAATACAATTAACAGCGATTGTGTTTAAATCTGCTATGTCGGTTGCATTCCAATTAACAGCAATTCCTCTAACAATACGTTCGCGATCGCCCCCCATTCTTTCTAAGACTGTAATTTCACTCTTGCCATATCCTCTTTTTACTAACATTTGCGCTACTGTCGTTGGTGTTTGTTTTCCCGCACTCAAAATCAGCAAACGAGCATTAGGATAGAGAATAGTATTAAGTAAAGCTGGATCGCGTCCGCATAAACTGAGCATTTCCACATCTGTAAACGACCAACCCAATCGGGCGCAAGCAAGACTAAAAGCAGAAGGTGAAGGAATTATAGTCATTTCCTCCAGAGGAATGCGGCGAATTAAAGTAACGCCAATGCCGTAACACATCGGATCGCCACTAGCTAAAACGCAAATAGACTGTCCGCGTCGGCGAATAATTTCTGTTACCGAATCTTCGATGGTCGAAGTCCAAATCAGCTTTTCCCTTCGATCGCTTTCTCTAAGCATAGCTAAATGACGATCGCCTCCTACAATAACTTCAGCACGATCGAAGAGCGATCGCGCGATCGAACTCAATCGAGATAGTCCATCTTCACCAATACCGACTACAGAAAGCCATTTTTGATTGAAATTTTCGGTTGTTAAAGATCGATCGTTGCTTTTCATCAATAACCATTGTTTGTGGATGTTGGGTTATTCTCCAACTTAACTACAAAATCGACATGCTTTTTTCGCTCGACTTGAAGAATGGACAGAAAGAGGTGTTACTATTTTTGAGTTACCTTCTTATTCTCCTGAATTGAATTTAATTGAAATTTTGTGGAGGTTGATTAAATATAAATGGCTGGATATGGATGCTTACAGTAGCTGAGATATTCTTGTTTCGTCTGTCGAAAAAATTCTCAAAGAATTTGGAAATAGTTATGTAATTAATTTTGTCTGACTACTTAATTATTTCAGGTGTTGAGTTATGGATAGAGAAGAATTGCTTAGAAGGTATCGGCACGGCGAAAGAAATTTTGTTGGACTCGATCTTAGTGGAATCGATTTGAGCAATGTCAGCTTGCGAGAAGCTGATTTGAGTAGAGCCAACTTCACTAATGCTAACCTTAGAGGAATTAGGTTTACTGTCGCTACTATGAATGGTGTCAACTTTAGCGGTGCCGATCTTAGAGATTCTCTTTTGGCTGGTGAATTTATTGGGTGCAACTTCAACTATACCAACTTGAGGGGTGTCGATTTTTCCTGTTCTGATTTGACTGGTAGCATTTTCAAGGGAGCTGATTTGACTGGTGCCGATTTGAGTAAAGGCATTTTGTGCGACTCTGTTTCTCTTAAAAATACGATCGTGCCCGATGGAGAAGTTGTTGTCGAGAGCATAGATTATATCATTTGGATTGAACGAAAATTCGGATGGGATTTCAGCTCGTAGCTGGGCAAAAAGAACTTGTTCTCCAATATCTTTAAGATCATCTCGAATATCTTCATCTGAAATATTAGTGCGATCGCCGATCTTGTAGGTTGGGTTAAGGGACGAAACCCAACACCATAAACAAAAAACCTACTCCATACCAACCCAAAAATCAAAAACAAGCTTTTGAAAACTACCTCAAGTTAAATCGTAAATACCTCGCTGCACATAACGATGAAAACTGCAATACTGCCAATCTTTGGGAGATAACACTAAACCATAATGCACGGGATTGTACTGAATATAATCCACACGATCGAATTCTATTCAGTTCGCTCCTGTGCATATGCCAAATCTGAAGTTGCCGAGGCTGTAAAATCCGACGTTTCCACATCGAACAAAAAAGCAAGCTACGAATTTGTTCGTCCACCTTTAAGAGAGTTAATCTCTAAAAAAAATTAAAATTAGACGATCGGTTGCTTATTCGATGTAAAAAAACTATAGCGCTAGAGTAAATCTTATGACTATTGGTACTACAGAAGCAGCATATTTGTTGGGTATTTGCCCTCAAAGAGTTAAACAATTACTCTATGAAGGCAGAATTATAGGAGCAAAAAAAGTAGGTAGATATTGGCAAATTCCAATTTTTAAAGGAATGCCCAAAATAAAGCCTGGTACTCGTGGGCCAAAAAGTGGATGGAGAAAATTGCTGCAACGTACAGCAACGATCGTTCACGTCAACCAAAATGTTCTCAAGCAAAATCGTCGCCATCAAACTAATAAGCCCCCAATTATTGTCAAAAGTGGCTCTAAAATTAATTATTATCACCAAGTCAAGATTGCTGGATCGTCACAATTGGTTTATCAACCTGAAGCTCGCAAGTGTAACGGAGCAACCCTTTGGTTGGAAATAGATCCAACTATTTCGGTTATTGGTAAAATTTTTAGTTTTTAATCTTTTAACCAATTAAATAATTCTCCTGTCGTTAACTGTAATTCTTTAGCAAACTCAGGTACGGGTAATATATCGGTTTCTTCTTCAAAAAATGCTGGTTGTTGCTTTGCAAAATAAACTATTACAGATTGTTCGTCAGAATCGATTAGCCATCCTAATTGTGTACCGCGATCGCATTCTTGAGTCGATCGATTTGCAAAGAAAAAATATAATTAGAATTTTTAGATATCCGATCGTGTTACTATCTAAAATCGCTGAAGTGGGGAAAGTTCGGTGAAAATCCGACGCTGTGCCGCAACTGTGATTTCAGTAATTGTGCTATTAACTGAAAAGTCAGAACACCAGTTTCAAGCGTATCTTTATTATCTATTTCCTGCGTCGCACGGGAAAGGAGTAACATCGATCGTTGAAAAAATCTGAGTATATTACCTGTCCTGGGTTATTTCATAACACGTCTGCTCTTGATGGAATTATTTATCGCATTCGCACCCCTGGTGGAATCATTAATAGTAACCAGTGTCGAGCGATCGCCGATCTGAGCGAAAGTGTGGGTGATGGTTTCGTTCAGATAACCAACCGTGCTAACTTGCAAATAAGAGCTATTAACGAGATATCTTTTGATGTTCTTCAACATTTACAAGCGATCGCTTTAGCTTCTCAAAATAAAGAGATAGATCGTCTCCGTAACATAATGAGTAGTCCGACGGCCCGAATCGATCGCCAACAAGTAATCGATACTCGTCCATTGGTAAAAGAACTAGATAAATATATTTCCAGTCATCCACATCTAGCTGAGTTACCATCAAAATTTAGTGTTGGTTTCGATGGTGGTGAAGCAGTATCTATTTCTAATTTTCATAATGAAATTTTCTTGATTGCGCTAAAAGAAGATTCAAACGTTTATTTTCGCTTGTATTTGAGTGTTGAAAAGGATAAACCGCCTGTCGATGCAGGTATTTTGCTAAAAGTTGAAGAATGTTTACCTGTCGCGATCGCGCTGATACAGGCTTATTTAGAAGGGGTGAATTTATACACAAATAAGATCGATAATACTAAAAAGCCACGTTTGCGGCAAATTTTACAGCAATGGGGAATAGATTCGTTTCTCGATCGCATTTCTTGCTATCTATCTTTTCCACTCCTTTATCAATCCCCGATCTCAGAATATTCGCGGCAACATCAATCTTACCGACATCTCGGCATTCATTATCAGCAACAGGAAGGACTGTCTTACATAGGTTTAGTCATTCCTTTGGGAAGATTAACTAGCCAACAAATAAAGCAATTAGCTTGTCTGGCTGAAGTTTACGGTGATAGTACTCTAAGACTTACTCCCTGGCAAAACTTATTAATTCCAAATATACCTAATTCAAAAATTTCCGATCTTAAAACCAAAATTACCGATCTCGGTTTATCTTACTCGCCCAATCATCCTTGTAGCGCGCTTGTTGCTTGTACGGGCAATATTGGATGTGCATCTTCAGCTACCGATACTAAAAATCATGCTCTTGTTTTAGCAAAATATCTTGAAGATCGATTGATATTTAACCAGCCAGTCAATATTCATTTTACTGGTTGTTCTAAATCCTGCGCCCAAAATAGTATGAGCGATATTACTCTACTCGGTGCTACTATCCAAAAGGGCGATCGAACTGTTGAAGGCTACCACATTTATATCGGTGATAGCGATCGAAAAGAAAAATTCGGTCAACTTCTCTATAGCAATGTAATTTTTGAAGAGGTTCCTGCCCTAATCAAACAGATTTTGCAAACCAATTATAAAACATCTAATTTTCAACACCTCACACCCGATCGCAATGACACTTGAATACATCCGTGATGGCGATGAAATCTACCGCCAATCTTTTGCTATCATTCGTTCTGAAGCTAATTTGTCTAGTTTTCCTCAAGATCTAGCTCAAGTTGCGGTGCGTCTGATTCATTCCTGTGGGATGACAGATATTGTCAGCGATCTAGAAGCTTCTTCTACTGCGGTAATTACAGGTAGAAAAGCATTAGCAGCAGGTGCAAGTATTTTATGCGACTCGCAAATGGTAGCCAACGGAATTACTCGTAGTCGTTTACCAACAGATAACCAGATAATTTGTACCCTCAAAAATCCTCTAGTACCAGAAATTGCTCGTCAGATTGGAAATACTCGATCGGCGGCGGCTTTGGAACTTTGGAGAGAACATTTAGAAGGTGCTGTCGTCGCGATCGGCAATGCACCTACAGCCTTATTTTATCTGTTGGAAATGTTGGATGCAGGTGCGCCCAAACCAGCTTTAATTTTGGGATTTCCTGTCGGTTTTGTCGGTGCGTTAGAATCTAAAGCTGCCTTAGCAGCAGATAGTCGAAGCGTACCTTTTATTACTTTACACGGTAGGCGCGGTGGTAGTGCGATCGCTGTCGCTGCAATTAATGCTTTAGCAACGGAGAAAGAGATATGATGAGATCGAGTGGTCGTCTTTATGGTTTGGGTATTGGCCCTGGAGATCCAGAATTAATTACAGTAAAAGCTTTACGTTTATTGCGATCGGCTGGTGTAGTTGCCTATCCAATTTCTGACAAAAATAAGCAGGGTTTAGCACGCTCGATCGTGCTGGAATACATTAAACCAGAACAGCTCGAAGTTCCTCTTTATTACCCTTTTAAATTAGAACAATCTTCTCAACCATACTACGATATAGCAGCAGAGACTCTTGCCGAACATCTCAGTCAAGGGAGGGATGTAGTGGTGCTATGCGAAGGCGATCCTTTTTTCTATGGAACGTTTATGTACATCTACAATCGTTTATCCCATCGATTTCCGACAGAAGTAGTACCTGGAATTTCTTCAATGATGGCAAGTGCGGCGGCGTTGGGAGTGCCTTTGACTTATCGCAACGATGTTTATATGGTGCTATCTTCTATCCTGCCAGCATCCGTATTAAAAGCCAAATTAGCCGTTGCCGATGCTGCTGTATTTATTAAATTAGGAAGGCATTTTGAGAAAGTAATAGGTGTGTTAAAGGAATTAGGATTATACGATCGAGCTAAGTATATAGAAAAGGCAACCACAGCTAATCAAAGAATTGTGGCGATCGAAGATGTGAATCCAGCAGAAGTTCCCTATTTTTCCATGATTGTTGTGCCGAGTCAGTGGCAAGCTGAGGAATGAGGATCGATAAGTGTTTCGATCTTCAACCCAAACTGTTGACGGTACGCCTGTTCCCTCGACTAAAGGTCAGTGAAACAGGCTATTCAAGAAGTAAAAACAAAAATTACCACTCAAAATTAGCTCTATGTAGTTCCTGAATTAGGTATTGATATTCACCATTTTTACTGATTGATTACGAATCTATCTAACAGTGATAATGGAATGTTGCACCTCTTTTACAAAATGCAACAGTAAAATATTCTCAATCTAATGACCATTATCGCCCCTGCCATTATTGCCTTAAATCAAAACAGCGTTCCTTTAGCCAGACAAATAACTAGTGTTTTACCAGATTCAATTATTTACGGATTGGTAAATCGTACTGAAGATGTAGATGTCAATTTTAGTGATTTTGGTGATACGCTACGAGAACTATTTGCTAAGAAAACTCCTCTTATTGGCATCTGCGCGGCAGGAATCTTAATTCGTACTCTAGCACCCTTACTTAATGATAAATGGCACGAACCTCCTGTATTAGCTGTAGCAGAAGATGGAAGTGCGGTTGTTCCCTTGCTAGGAGGCTTGCATGGTGTAAACGACTTGGCAAGGAATATTGCTGAAATATTAAAAGTATCTCCTGCAATTACAACCACAGGAGATATTCGTTTTCGCACGACGCTATTATCTCCTCCATCAGGCTATTATTTGGCTAACTCGGAAAATGCTAAGACATTTATTGCCGATTTGCTTTCTGGTGCGACAGTTAAATTAGAAGGTGTTGCACCCTGGTTGCGAGAGAGTAACTTACCCATTAGCGCAGATGGACAATTAACCATAATAATTACAGAAAAAGCCATCGCGCCAACTAAAAATTGTTTGATTTATCATCCCAAAACTATAGCGATCGCACTCGACGGTAAAATTAGTAAAGAACCCTTGGGCGCGATTGAGTTAGTTCGGCAAAAATTAATTCAAAACGAACTTTCCAATGGCGCGATCGCGGCAGTTTTTGCTTTAGATACAGATGCAGGGCATCCAGGTATCGATAGTATTGCCAAAGCTTTTCAAGTACCCGTTCGTTGCTTTAATGTTAATGAATTAAAAAAAGATAGAAATATTGCTGAAGCATTAGCACTTCAAGCTGTCGGTGAAAATGGTCGATCGATCGTCTTAGATAATGCGATCGCGATCGCGATCGCACCTTTACCCATTGATGTCAATCAGATCGGTAAAGCCAGAGGAAAACTAGCGATCGTCGGTACCGGACCTGGTGGATTTGACTGGATGTCGCCAGAAGTAAAACAAGTTTTACAAATCTCAACAGATTGGGTTGGCTATAAAACCTATTTAGATTTAGTCGAACCCCTCAGAAAAAATCAGCAACGACACGAATCAGACAATCGTGTAGAAATCGAACGAGCCAAAGCAGCATTAAATTTAGCTGCAACAGGGCGATCGGTAGCAGTAATTTCTTCAGGAGACCCAGGTATTTTTGCAATGGCGGCGGCGGTTTTTGAAGTATTAGAGCGAGAAAATCAACCAGAATGGCACAGTATAGAAATCCAAGTGTGTCCTGGTATCTCAGCCATGCAAGCTGCGGCTGCTTCTGTAGGTGCGCCTCTGGGTCATGATTTTTGTGCGATTTCTCTTTCCGATCTTCTTAAACCTTGGTCAATTATCGAAGCACGTATCGATGCTGCGGCTTCGGCTGATTTTGCGATCGCTTTTTACAATCCAGTTTCAAAACAACGCACCTGGCAACTAGAGAAAGCAAAAGAAATTATCTTGCGCTGGCGATCGCCTCAAACCCCTGTCATTTTAGCACGCAATTTAGGCAGAACGGGGCAATCTACTCAAATAAAAACCCTCGATTCCATCAAATGTGAAGATGCCGATATGCGTACTATTATTTTAATTGGCTCGAGTAAAACGCGGGTAATATCTGGTAACCATGATAATGTTTGGGTTTATACTCCAAGACGATTCGATCGATTTTGAACGGAGTTGTTTGCTGGTTGATTTTTCGGTTAGACTCTTAAGCCATAAGTATCCGATCGAATTTGCATGAGTGCCTCAAAATTGTTTCGACTGCGCCTTTTTGGTAAATCTAACCGTCCTCGTCTGTCTATAAGATTGGCGATCGCGGGAGCGATTATTACGGCAATTTTCGTTTTTTTGGCGATCGCTGCACCGAGTTTGCAAGGCTGGGGATGGTTGCAAGATCCCACCGAAGCTTTAAGCAATCCGATTCACGAACCACCAGGGGCAGAATATTGGTTTGGAACTACCCGTCAGGGTTATGATGTTTTTTCAAGGACTGTTTTCGGTACACAAGCAGCTTTACAGGTAGTTGTTTTGGCGACGGCGCTAAGTTTAATCGTCGGCGTTCCTTTGGGTTTAATTAGTGGTTATTTAGGTGGTAGAGTCGATCGCCTTTTGCTGTTTGTGATGGATACGATTTACACTCTGCCGGGATTGTTACTATCGGTAACTTTAGCATTTGTAGTCGGTCGAGGAATTTTGAATGCGGCGATCGCCCTCAGTATTGCCTATATTCCTCAATATTATCGAGTCGTTCGCAATCACACCACCAGCGTTAAAACAGAATTATTTATCGAAGCAGCGCAAGCACTAGGGGCAACACCGACACGAATTTTATCTAAATATTTATTTTTTAACGTTATTCAAAGCGTTCCCGTTCTTTTTACGCTTAATGCTGCCGATGCCGTTCTCATTCTCGGTGGCTTAGGCTTTTTAGGTTTGGGATTGCCTCCCGATGTACCGGAATGGGGTCACGATTTGAGATTGGCTTTAGATGCCTTACCTACTGGTATTTGGTGGTCGGCGTTATTTCCTGGATTGACGATGACGCTGATGGTGACGGGTTTATCGCTACTCGGAGAAGGTTTGAGTGAATTATTTAATCCACGAAAAAGATAATCTCTTCTTTTTGAACTTTCTTTGAGGCGCATTCCCTCATCCTCGGTACAGGTGGGGGTTAGCCGCCGATCGGAGTCAGTCGTCTTTTCCTTGGCACTGGATGTAGGACTTAATAACATCCAACGATGCCCCACCGCCTGAAACCGCGCAATAGCCGCGCTTCCAGAAAACGGGTTTCCAGTAAAAAGGTTTTAGTTCTGCTGCATAGCGCTTCCTAATTTCACGGCTAGTTACAGTCTTCATCGTGTTTACCAGGGTGGATACAGCTACATCAGGCGCAAAGTCTATCAATAAGTGGATATGGTCTTTTAGCGCTAAGTCTGCCTTCGCTTCTAATAAATAGGATCTGTTCTTTTCACATATTCCTCTGCATAGCTGGATAATGTCAGATTCTATTTGCTCAGTTAGAACTGGATGCCTGTACTTTGTGACAAACACTATATGAATTTGGATGTTGCAAACACTATAAGCAAAACTTCTAAGGCTTCTCGCCATTTTATGTACCATGCGCTACACTATAAATATTATGGCACACAAAGCAGCACCCAAAATCATCCGAACCGACAAGTGGCGCATTGCACCGACCAATGAGCAGAGACAATATCTGTTGAACACTGTGCAGGAATACCGCCGTTTATGTCGATTTTTGGTAACGGTTGTCTGTACCCATTGGGTTGATTTGGGAAGTCTCAGCAATAACAATCTTGTTCCTGCTGTAGAGCGTTTGGTGCATGGAACTACGAACAATCCGAATCCGAAATATCCTCAAATTAACCGAGCGTTTCATAAGTTCCCCAGCTATTTACGCCGCGCTGCAATCATGTTTGCAGCAGGACAAGTTAGTAGCTATATGACTCGATACCGAGATTGGCAGTCTGGGCAGAGTCGGAACCGAAGAGACGTAAAACCGCCAATCCTCAATTCTGATACGGGTTGCTATCCCACCCTTTACAAAGGGCAGTGTTTCAAATTTCAGGGTTTTGACCAGGTTGAGATCAAGGTTTTTACCCTCACCGATTGGATTTGGATTACCACGCCCATCGCTTCAGTACGCGCAAAGCGCCATAAAGTTTCAACCAATCAAATAAAGTCACCTTCACTTATCGTCAACGATAAGTCCTGTCATTTATCGGTTCCGTTTGAGTGCCATCCTGAAAAAGTCAAGGGGTTAGGCTTAGTTGTAGCGGTCGATTTGGGGATTAATTCAACTGCCACTGTTTCAGTTGCTCGTGTTGACGGTACTGTAATCCATCGTGAATTTATTCATCCTGGAAGAGACATAGACCGTCGTGATAAGCGCCTGAAGTCAGTTTCGATGAGAGCCAAAAAGACGATGGGTAAAGGCGGCAAACTAAGCAAAGGTTTCTGCAAGAATACTTATCGCAAGTGCCGCAATATCAATCAACAGATTGGGCATACCGCTTCTAAGCAAATCACTAGGATTGCTCAACATTACAGCGCTGATGCCATTGTGTTTGAGAATCTCAAAGGGTGGAAGCCAAAGGGCGGCAAGAAACGATCTAACCTGAAACAGAAGTTTCACGGTTGGCTCAAAAGTCTGATTGTTGAGCTAACCCAACGTAAATGGGCTGAATGCGGTGGCAAGACGATTACGATCGTTGCTGCCTACACTTCAAAACTTGCCTACGATGGGTCAGGTCAAGTTAAACGCGACAAAAAGAATTATGCTTTAGCCACTTTTTCTAATGGCAAAAAGTACAACTGCGACCTAAACGGTTCGTACAATATTGCCGCTAGAGGTTGGCAAAAACTCGATAGCCGAAAGGACTACGAGAAGCGTCTCAGCAAAAGTTCTGGACGCTTGCCTAGAAGCTGGGCTTGTCTTTGTGATCTGTGGTCTACCGACTTAAGATTAGCATAGACACCCCCACCTCTAAAAAGGTGGGGTGAGCTTCATCAACTAACTTAATGTTTCCGAAAGATAATCGGCTGTGGTTTCTACCAGGGCGATCGCGTTTTCGTATAGCATTCTAGTTGGACCGATCACACCGACGCTACCCACTGGAATATCGTCTTGATAGTAATTGGCAGTGACGATCGCGCAAATTCGCATTGGTTCGCATTGGTTTTCCGAACCAATCTTAACTGTTACTTTTTTGGTCGTGCGATCGAATTCGGGAACTTCAAAAGCTAATTGCCAAAGTTGGTCTTGTTCTTCTTCGAGCAAGTGCAGTAAAGTTTGTACTTGTTGCAGTTGGCAAAATTCTGGCTGACGCAATACTTCAGAAACACCGCGAATGACGATCGGTGTAACCTGAGACGGTTTGGAAAGACTGTTTAATTCTCCAATCAAAATTCTGAGAAAGTCGGCATAGTCGGTGAATTCTCGATCGATTTCTTGCCAGGTTAAGTTGGTTAACTCTGAGAACGATCGCCCTTTTAACTTACTGTTTAAAAAATTAGAGAGAATTTGTAATTCTTCTTCGAGCGATTCTTCATCTGTTTGAGAACGAACGCCAAACATCCCCGATGATTCGATTAACAGTGACTGAGTTTGGTAAGAATCGGTCACAACAATCAGCATCACTTGTTTGTTTGATACTTGAACTAGCTGTAAGTGTCTGAGTAAATTGTTAGCATTTTGCGGCAAGGTCACTAAAGCAATATATCCGCTTAATGCGGCTAAAATTTGCGTCGCTCTTTGCAAAATTGACTCAAAATTACCGGTTTCCCAATTTAAATTATGATTGAGCGATTGCTCCAGTTTCCTGCGGATCTTGGCATCTGGAGTAATCAAATGGTCTACATAAAGGCGATAGCCAAAATCAGAAGGAATTCTTCCAGCAGAAGTGTGAGGTTGATAGAGTAAACCTGCTTTTTCTAAGCTACCCATTGCATTTCTAATCGTAGCAGAACTAATGCTCAAATTGAATTCTTGAGCCAGGGCTTTCGAGCCAACGGGTTCTGCTGTTGCGATGTAGTGTTGAATAGTGGCTTTGAGAATATATTGGTGACGATCGCTGAGATTGTAATGAACAGACATTGACTGAAAAATTGTCGAGGTTATTAATTAAAAACAGTCATTAAATTGCTAATTTTCGATCGATAATTATCATACCTCCGTACATTCTCAGGCAAAGATTTTCTCAATTTAAAACACCATCGATCGATTAATATCTTGGCAAATTGGGATCGATCGTAACAGAATAGCGATCGATTCCTCCCGCCAGATTTTTGACTTTTGTAAAACCTACATTCGTTAGCCACTGACACATTTGAGCCGAACGCACACCATGATGGCACATAACTATAGTTTCAACATCGGGGTCAAAACGATTTTTTATCTGTGGCGACCATTCGGCGAATTCACTTAAGGGTAATACTTGAAATCCTGGCAAAGCAACATACTCAACTTCTTGACGCTCTCTGACATCAATTAATTGTAAAGATTGGTTGGATTGAGCTTGAAGAATTGCTAATTCTTCAACGTCGATCTCAGCAATTGGTTGAGGAGAAAATTGATTTGACATTTATTACAAAGTAAAGCCGATCGATTAATAATTTCTAGTTTTAGTTTACTTATATTAATAAATATTTTTTACTAGCTGTGTGAAGATTTTGTAGTCTGAGATGGAATCGATTTTTTTTGGCGGCGATCGATAACTGAATTAGAGCAAAATACAAGCAGATTCGTATAATAATATTCTCAGGGTTGCCAATCGCCGTTTATTGCCCAATTTAACAAAGCCATGAAGTTTCGGTCATTTTTGTCGATCTTAATTGCTAGCTCTTTGCTGCTGCTATCTGTTGCAGGTTACGGGCTTTATTGGATACTCGCTCAAAGTCCTTGGAGTATTTTACAAGGAGGCGTAACGACTTATCCCAAAGCAGCAATTTTTGTACCCAAACAAGCACCCGCCATGGTGTCGTTGGGAATTAATCCCGATCGCCTAGAAGCGTGGCGACTGCTAGCAACGTCGCTGGGCGAACGAGGAAAAGCACGTAGTGAAGTAGCCGAAATCAGACAAAACCTCATAGCCAGCACGGGATTAAACTATCAACAAGATATTCAACCTTGGTTGGGGGATGAAATCACTTTAGCGATTACCTCCTTAGATTTCGATCGCAACTCAGCTAACGGCATCCAACCTGGATATTTACTGGCGGCCCAAACCAAAAAGCCGCAACTCGCCCGCGAATTTTTACAACTATCTTTTTCCCGTGGCGCGATTGAAGGAATTAGCGATCTCGTTTTTGAAGAAGATCGAGGAGTCAAAATCATCTACAAACGTTCGGCAAATAAAGACACAACATCCAACTTAGCTAGTGCTGTAGTAGGCAATTTCGTTCTCTTTGCCAATCATCCCAAAGTTTTACGAGAAGCGCTTAACAACGTTCAAGCAGTAGATTTAAATTTGTCTCGTTCTCCTTCTTATCAAAAAGCCCTACAAACGATTCGCTCACCCCGAATCGTCTTGGCTTATGCCAATCTTCCTTATCTCTCGGCTTGGTTTGCCAAAACAAATACTCCAGAAACGCCTGAAATAGAACAAACTCTCGCCGTCAACTTAACTGCTAAATCGGCAGGATTGGCGCTGCAAACTGCATTAATTGGCGTTGCAGGAGAAAACAATCGCGCGCCTCTTCTGAGCGAGTCGGTAGCCGCTTTGAAGTTTCTCCCCAAACAGAGTATTTTTACCGCTTCAGGAGTCAATTTAGAGCAATTCTGGCAGCAAGTACAAACGAGTTTAGAACCAAATAGTCCTCTAGCGCAAATAGTTACTCAAACTATTGCAGCAATCCAAGATCCTCTCGATCTCAATTTACCTGTCGATATTTTTAGTTGGGTAAAAGGAGAATATGCCCTCTCTCTATTATCTAACCCTGCCAGTCAACAACTAGATTGGCTTTTTATTGCTGAAAAAACTCCAGAATCAAACATAGACTCGGCGATCGCCCACCTAGATAATTTAGCCAAAGAAAGAGGTTTGAGTGTGGGTAATTTTCCTCTCAAAAACATTAACGTTACAGCTTGGACGAAATTAAATACCTCAGCCAAAGACAGTACCGTTAAATTAGAAGCACAAGTAGCAGGCGCACACGCAACAGTAGATAAATATGAGATTTTGGCAAGTTCGATCGAGGCGATTTCTCAAGCTGTTAGCGCGACTAACGATCCATTATTGACGAGTAGAGGTTTCAAAGGGGCGTTAGCGTCTCTACCCAAAGAAAATGACGGCTATCTCTACGTCGATTGGAAGGACGGTAAAAATGTTTTTGAAGCAAAAGCACCGGTCGTCAGAGTTTTGGAATTAGTCGCCCAACCTTTATTCAATCATTTGCGATCGCTCACCATTAGCAGTCAGGGAATCGAAAATGGCGTTCGTCGCGCTACGGTATTTTTTAATTTAAATCCAGAACCATTATAGAGATTTCATTCAGAGGCGATCGCCCCTGAAGTCAAAGTACTGAGAAGGCTCTAGTTTTTTAGAGTTTGCTCGCAATAATAGTACGATGTCTCGGATCGCTAGCTACAGTAATTTGGTGTTGAAATCCAACTTCTTTAAGTGCTGCTTCGACATCAAAGGTGTAGTATTCGTCGCTCCAAGGCTCGGTACTTTTCATCAAAACAAATAGTGCGGGTGGTAAATTTTGAATGACATCAGAAGCGGGGTTGTTATCGACGATCGCGAGGATTCCACCTGTACGCAATAATCTTAGCGCCTCTGTGAAAACTTCTTTAGTCGCTCGATTGGGTAATTCGTGAATGACAAATTGTAGAGTTATCACATCAAAAGAATTATCGGGCAAATTGGTATTTTCTGCTAAAGCGTGAATCCATTCAGAAATTTCATGGCGATCGTCGGATATTTTGGCTACTGAGAGCATATAGGGAGACAAATCTAAACCAACCGTACGAATTTGGTGTTGCTGTCTTTGACAATAGTAGCGATGCAATGCCAATGTAGAAATACCGACAGAACAACCAATGTCTAAAATGTCTGTAATCTTTTCGGGATTGTAGCGATCGATCGCTTGGTGAAAACTACTCCGTAATTTTGCTTGTGCTTCTTGCCATGTAAGTTGTTCGTTTTTCCAAATTCTTAACGCCATCGCATGAGTAGCGGAAGTGGCTTCAAATGCAGCTTCCCAGCACAAATTACCGCGATCGTAGGCATGGAAAGGGACTTGATAATAATCTGGGTAGGTAATATTTTTGTCAGTAATTTCTACTAAAAAGTCTTTTGCTGGCGAGCTGGTTAATTCTCGAACATTTTTTCGCCAAGCAATACCATTCTTCTCAGCGGTTTTAATTAATACTCGTCTTGCTTGGGCTTTGATTAACCCATACAAAGGTTTGGTTTGAATTAAGAGATTAACAAATCTAGATAGAAAATCTTCACCCGCCCAATCTGGTTTGAGCTTTTTTACAGTAGTCATAACGAGAGCTGCCGAACAATTCCAACTCTTTTAGATTATGTCATTTTGAAGGAGTAAGTAATTGGTAATTGGTAAATTTTGTGTTTCCTATTCCCTATTCATTTATTCAAACTACCGTATAAAGATGAAATAACCCCGTACCAGAATTCATCGATATTAATTCTAAAGCCACCATATTCATTTTTATAAATTAAATATTCAGGAGTGATTAGAATAATTTCCCGAGGATGAATGGGCATAAATCGTTTCATCTGCCCATCAAATAAATAAAAAAGCATTATTCAACAAGAGTAAACAGTTTAATTTAATCGCTCATGTAAGAATATCATGTTGTTTGTTGTCGATCTGTCATCTTTGTGTTAATTATCCTTGTCTAAACTGTAAAGAGCAAAATCGGCAAAATTACCTAAGAATACGGACAATTGTTTTTTAATAACAGATCGAGTAAAAATGCGCTTACAAATTTATAACTAATTGAGTTATATCTAGAATTGGAAAATATTTATTTTTTTAAGGAGTTATTACCTAATTGAAATGAGCTGCCCATTAAACAAATAAAAAAGCATTTACTAAAAACTGAAATAAACCAAACCTAAAAAAGTTTATAAAGAAATTTTCTTGTAATAACTTTATCTATAAATATTTATCGACTGGTTTAAAGTTTATTAGTAAATACTGCCAACAAAAAACCGCCAACATATTTATTTTGTAATTGAGATGCCTTTAGAGACACTACGTCGAAGACTGCGCTTGCTGTCGATACTGCATCTAGTCACCAATAAAATTCTCAAATCTCAATACTATTCTGAAAATAGCACTCATTCTTCATCGAGCAGTGTATTTCAAACTATTGTTGATACCATCGCTCAAGCTCTTGAAGTTGACTTGGCTGTTTTGGAAATATTTGAATCGAACGAATCGACAGAGAATTATTATACCTACCAAAACCCTCAAGGGACAGCAGCAAAACCGATCGCACAGAAAATACTAGAATTAACAGTATGGAAAACTCATGAGCTAAAAATTCTTCATAATATTCAGCAAAACGAGCATTTTAGCGAAGACAGCACGTCAAATCGAAGTATTGGCTCGGCATACCAACAATTAGAAATTCGTTCGACATTGTTAGTGCCGTTTGTCGATCGACTAAATTTAATTGCCGTATTGGCTCTGCATCGATGTGAAAAACCTCAGCACTGGCAAGATGAAGAAATTCAATTTATCAGCACGATCGCGAATCAGGCGGCATTGGCAATTTCTCAAGTACAAGCCTACGAAAAATTAAAAGCTTTTGCTAGACGAGAATCAATGGTTAATACGATCGCTGCTTCAATTCGAGCGAGTCTCGAGCCACAGGAAATTTTTGCGGCGATCGTACAACAGCTTGGTAGAGCGCTAGAAGTAGATAGTTGTACTCTTTCTCTGTGGACTAAGGAAGATACTTTTGTCGAATGCGTGGGTTTGTACAGCGCTAACGAGTTATGCGAATTGGCATGTAATTTAGAAAATCAAGACAAGAATCCGAAAGACCAATTACCTCAATCGGTCGTTCCTATTGCTGAAAATCCTGTCTTGCAAAAATTACTGCAAACTATGAAAGCAGTAGTTTTGGGAGATTTGCAACAAAAACAAGATTTAGCGGGACGCGATTTACCATTGCGATCGCTGTCGAAAGCTTTATTGATCGTACCGTTAATTGTCGAAAAAGAAATTATTGGTAGTATTTCACTCTCTCAACGAGGAAATTCTCGTAATTGGCATGGTGAAGACATTCAACTTGCTGAAGCTGTTGCCGCTCAAGCTGCGATCGCCGTACAACAAGCCAGACTTTACGAACAAACTAGACAACAAGCCGAACTGCTTCGAGAAAGCGAACAAAGAGTCAAACAGCTCAATAATTATTTAACCGAGTCGGTATTAAAACGATTTTTACCAAAATCTTTGGTCGATCGCGCTGCTACTGGAGAATTGGTTTTGGATTTAACGCCAGAGCCTCTAACAGTAACGATTTTGTACAGCGATATCGTTAAATTTACGCAATTGTCCGAGTGTTTGGGAGCAAATCTAATTGCCAAAATTTTAAATGAGTATCTTGAAGAAATGACAAGAATTGCTTTTGAATATGGCGGTACGGTAGATAAGTTTATTGGCGATGGTTTGATGGTACTATTTGGCGCGCCAGAAAACTTACCTGCAAGCGAACAGGCGAGACGTTCGATCGCTACAGCTAGATTGATGCATGATTCTCTAGAAAAACTCAATCAAAGTTGGCTCGATCGAGGAATTATTGGTACTAATGGTTCGAACCCCCTACAATTTCGCTGTGGCATTCATTTGGGGACTGCTGTAGTGGGCATGTTTGGCGGCGGACAGAGGTGTGATTATACGGCGATCGGTTCTGCGGTTAATATTGCTGCGCGCTTGCAAGAAGTAGCCGCTCCCAATCATATTCTTATTTCTGATGCGATCGCTGTTTACCTTAATAAAAAAGATATTTTACAAGCACAATTGTTTCAACTCAAAGGCATCGAGGAAAAAGTTCAGACTTTTTACGTTACTACTGATTTTTAAGCGACACGTCACGACAAGGAGTAGCGAGTTTTTACTTACTACTTATTAATTTTGCTGACAAACCAGTACAAATATATTTAGCACTATAGTTAGAGTTTTTGCGATCGAGCTAAATAAGCATTTAACTAGTACAAATATATCTTGCACTATAGTTAGAGTTTTTGCGATCGAGTTGAATAAGCAATTTAACTAGTACAAATATATCTAACGCTATAGTTAGAGTTTTTTCGATCGAGCTAAATAAGCAATTTAACTAGTACAAATATATCTAACGCTATAGTTA
>JBOFLQ010000263.1:0-29053 GCA_051657945.1 Xenococcaceae cyanobacterium
CAACAAAAAGAATCTCAATTAGAAGTTAACAGTCTAGATTGGAGTCGTTATGACTTCGCTATCAAAACTTTTCTGTTATCGCAATAGTTTTTTCCGTAGCGATCGCAGCTTATCGATAAACAGATTTCAACAAAAAGAATCTCAATTAGAAGTTAACAGTCTAGATTGGAGTCGTTATGACTTCGCTATCAAAACTTTTCTGTTATCGCAATAGTTTTTTCGTGATGTAAACTACACCCTGACATAAATGTACAGGGCGAGACTCCTTGCAGAAGAAGTTGAAAAGATAAGTTACCAATAAAACTCACCCAAGAAAACGAGTTTCTCTAATTGCTTGTAAATAATCGATCGCTGCTTCTAATTTCGATTCGTAAGCATAAGAAAATTCTTCAAACCAGACACCTTCATCAGAATTTGGCTTTAAATTTTTTAGCCACTCTTTTGCTCTAGATTCCAAAGCTTGTCTGCGTTTTTTTTCCTGCTGCTGCTGAAGCTGTTGCTTTTCCTGCAATTGTTGCTGCTTGCGTTGTTCCTCAATTTTTTCTTTTTCTCTAAACTCTTGCTTTAATTCGTGCAAAAGATTATTGTCTAATTTAGCTACGGGCCGAGATTTTGAAGTGTTCGTTTGTGGCTGTGGTTGACTGGGTGTTGTTTGTCCTTCAATTTCCTGTTGTACTTCTGCCAATAAATTATCTAGCGAAGAAGATTGAGTCAGGGGCGATCGAGAAATTTCTTGATTTTTTGATGATTGTTGAGGCTGTTGGGATTGTTGCGGTTGCTCGTATTCAGCTTTAACCTGAGCTAACAAATCGTCGATGTCATTCATGTATTTTACCTAACTCCCAAATCAATCATTGATTGCGTTCAGCAACACCTCAGTCAAAGTCATATCTTCTAGATCTTCCACCGTCACCGTATCGACGATGTCGAATTTAGCTCCCGCACCTTGCAATTCATCATCTAAAGCTTTGAGAAATCTAGTTGCCTCGCGATCGTTGCCAATTTGAATAAAAGAGATTGCCAACTCTTCATCGCGATCCATTTGTCTAGATGCCTCAATAATAACTTTCATTACCGCCTTGCGATCGTCTGGTTCACCATCGGTGACAACCAAAACAGTTTCCCCATTAGCTTTAATTTTTCCACCTGCTTTGCGTTTAAAATAATCACCGAGAGCATCTTGTAAAACTCCCGCCAAGTCAGTGCGTCCAGCAGGTTCATTTTCTTTAAAAATTTGTGCGACTCGATTTGCAGTTACATTTTCGTAGCGCTTGAATTTACCTGCAAAAGTATAGACAGTGATTCCGTCTGGATCGAGTTCTTCACATTTGTTTGCCAAGGCAAGGGTAGATTCCTGCATGACTTGCCAGCGACTTTTATCCCCCTGCTGGTCTTTAGTTGACATGCTGCCGCTTTTATCAATAATTAGTGTATAATCGCGCTGGTCTAGCATCGGAATCTCCTTGCCTAATTAATTTTTAAGGTTCAAATTCAAGCAGCAGCTAAAGTTTGTTCTAGAGACTGCCAACGGAACGAGCGATCGCCACCCAATTCTAAAACTACCTTGATTTTGGGTTCTAGTTTGGTTAAGTTGACCAAATATTCTTTTTCTTGACGAGATAAAATCATGCCCTCAAGAATCCAAATTACCAAACCTTTTGATTTCGCAGGCAGATTTTCTAGTTGGTAAGTAGCCAAAGGCGCTACATAGTAAACTTGACCTACAGCAGCTTCTTGACCGATATTTTTTTTGCCTAAATGAGCGGGACGTACCCCATGAACTTGAGTCAAATAGGCGGCTAAATCTCCCAATCCCCTTGCGGTAATATGTAACATTTCATATCCCGTCGCTCGCAAACGACGTTGATAGCGTCCTTCAAATCCACCTTCTAAAGGCGCGTAGATTCCTAGAGAACCCGATTTTTCTAGAGCGCGTATAAAAGATCCACCAGTGGTAAGTAGTGCCATAGCAATCTGAATTTTTATTAAAAACCTTTGCAATGATTATATTCTAGGTTCTGTCGAAAAAAATCTTAGTTGGTTTTCTTGATTTATAAAATATAAATAGTCTATAATATCGGATCGTGACTTATTGACTGTCATAACTATGACAGTATTATTATAAGTTACACGCCAAACAAATTATTTAGCGATTTAACTCAACCTAAAATTTAGAGTGAGTTTGAGTCTGTAAGTATAGTTTAATATCTAAATCGTTTGGCTTAAAGTCGAGCGCACTAGTAATATTAAGTTACTATTATTAGGCGAGATAATGCCTTCTGACAGATACTGAGGTAGGCGCTACCTTAAGTCTTCAGAAAAAAGGCTGCAAATTAGCCAGAGAATTTAAGAAGTTTCCTTACAAATTCTGGCAATAAAATTGCGAATAAAAAATACGTCAGGGATTTTCCCTCTTATTTTTTAGAGGGTCGATCGAACATCGAATTATCGTCGATTTAGACGACATAAGTGTTTGACTTCTTCGAGGGCGCTCTCAAAGTCGGAGGAAATACGGACTTTAAGAACGAGAAGAAACCTTCCGTTATTAAAGTCCTCCGACAAGCGTTCGCTCTCAATCTCTGACGATACGTGTTGTTTAGTAAATGGAAGGGTTAACGAGAGTGTCAGTAGGTATCCTCGGCACAAAACTAGGCATGACCCAAATTTTTGACTCAGAAACAGGAATGGCAATTCCCGTGACTGTGATTCAAGCAGGGCCATGCACGGTTACGCAAATCAAAACCAAAGAAACTGACGGTTACAGTTCAGTGCAAATTGGTTATTTAGCAGTTAAAGAAAAAGCTTTAAGCAAACCCGAACTCGGTCACTTGCAAAAAGCTGGTGCTTCTCCGCTGCGCCATCTCAAAGAATATCGTCTCGATGAAACCGCAGAATTTCAACTAGGACAGACTGTTGGTGCGGCTGTATTTATTCCTGGGCAAATTATCGATGTCGCTGGCGACACCATCGGTAGAGGTTTTGCTGGCTACCAAAAACGCCATAACTTCAAACGTGGTTCTATGACTCACGGTTCTAAAAACCATCGTTCACCTGGTTCGACTGGGGCGGGTACGACACCAGGTCGCGTTTACCCTGGTAAAAGAATGGCAGGACGCTACGGTGGAACTCAAGTAACCATCCGCAAGCTGACTGTAGTCAGAGTAGACGAAGAACGCAATCTTCTACTAGTTAAAGGTGCAGTTCCTGGCAAACCAGGCGCTCTGTTGAGCATTACCCCCACCAACAAAGTAGGTAAATAGTCACTAGTTAGTAGTTATCGAGTAACGTCGAAATTTCACTAGTAACAAATAACTACGGCGCTCAAGATTTTGAGGAAACTTCGATCGGCCGCGCTTAACAACCAACAACTAACAACAAACAATATGGTTAATTGTGTAGTTAAAAATTGGCAAGGGGAACAAGCTGGAGAAGCAACCCTCGAATTAAAAATTGCCAAAGAAGAAAATGCCCAGCACATCGTGCATCGAGCCTTGATAACCCAAACCACAAATGCTCGTCAGGGAACTGCCTCTAGCAAAACTAGAGCAGAAGTACGTGGTGGCGGACGCAAACCATGGCGACAAAAAGGAACCGGTCGAGCGCGCGCTGGTTCGATTCGTTCTCCGTTATGGCGAGGCGGTGGTGTAATCTTTGGTCCTAGACCGAGAGATTTTGACATCAAAATGAATCGTAAAGAGCGGCGTTTGGCATTAAGAACTGCCTTAATGAGTCGTTTAGAAAATACGATCGTCGTCGAAGCTTTTGACGATAAATTGACACGCCCCAAAACCAAAGAAATAACAGACGCGCTCGCTCGGTGGGGTGTCGAGCCAGGAGTAAGAGTATTGCTAATACTTTCAGAAATTCCTGAAAACGTTTATCTTTCAACCAGAAATATCAGTAACGTCAAAGTAATACGAGCTGATAGTTTAAATGTTTACGACGTATTGGTAGCAAACACAATTGTCGCGACCTCTGAAGCTATCGCCAAAATCCAGGAGGTATATGGTGAACGATCGAAATAAGCGTAACCTAGCCGATCTAATTGTCAGACCGATTGTTAGCGAAAAAGCAACGCTTTTGCTCGAGCAGAATAAATACGTATTCGACGTAACGCTCAAAGCCACCAAGCCAGAAATCAAAGACGCGATCGAAAGCTTATTTGACGTTAAAGTCGTTAAAGTCAACACCAATCGCCCCCCACGCAAAAAACGTCGGGTTGGTAAATTTGTTGGTTACAAACCTCAATATAAAAGGGCAATCGTCACTCTTAACGAGGGAGATTCGATCGGATTATACCCAGATGTTTAATCGCCGCGATCGTTCATAAATACTGGACCCGAAAAAAGCACAAAATTCAACACAAGTCTAAATTATGGGTACTCGTTCCTATCGGCCATATACTCCAGGCATCCGTCAAGCAACAGTTGCGGATTTCGCGGAGATTACCAAATCTGAGCCGGAGAAATCGCTAACTAAATTTAAGCACAGCCCTAAAGGGCGCAACAACCGAGGCGTTATCACTAGTCGCCGTCGTGGTGGCGGACACAAGCGCCTTTATCGTCAAGTAGATTTTCGCCGCGACAAACACAACATTCCCGCCAAAGTAGCAGCGATCGAATACGATCCCAACCGCAATGCTAGAATTGCCCTTCTTTTCTATCAAGACGGAGAAAAACGCTACATTATTGCTCCATTAGGATTAACAGTAGGTTCGACCGTTATTTCTGGTATTGACTCACCAATTGAAGTAGGTAACGCTTTACCTTTAAGCAAAATACCCTTGGGCGAAACCGTTCACAACGTCGAACTGATCGCGGGTAAAGGCGGTCAAATAGTTCGTGCTGCGGGCGCTGCTGCCAAAGTCATGGCAAAGGAAGGTGATTATGTCACCATCGGCTTGCCATCTAAAGAAGTGAGAATGGTACGCAAAGAATGTTTCGCTACGATCGGTCAAGTAGGAAACGTAGAAGACCGCAACATACAACTAGGTAAAGCAGGTAGAACTCGCCATCGCGGACGCAGACCTCAAGTAAGAGGTAGCGCGATGAACCCAGTCGATCACCCACACGGCGGTGGAGAGGGCAGAGCGCCGATCGGTAGAAGCGGCCCTGTAACCCCCTGGGGTAAACCAGCTCTGGGCAAAAAGACTCGCAAGCGCAAGAAAAAGAGTAGCGCCCTCATCGTTCGTCGCCGTCGATAACGAGTTAGGGATTAGAGGAAACGTCAATGACGAAAAACCTACTAACTTCTACCCACTACCAATAACCAAATTATTAATTACCAGAAACTATGGGTCGTTCTTTAAAAAAAGGTCCTTTTATCGCCGACAGTCTTCTCAAAAAAATTGAGAAATTAAATGCGGACAACAGAAAAGAAGTTATCAAAACTTGGTCGAGAGCTTCTACAATTCTGCCGCTAATGGTCGGTCATACCGTTGCCGTGCATAACGGTCGTCAGCACGTACCAATTTTTATCTCAGAACAAATGGTCGGACACAAGTTGGGTGAATTTGCTCCAACTCGTACCTTCCGAGGTCATTCTAAAAGTGACAAGAAAGCTGGTCGAAAATAGAAATCTCGAAAAACTAATCAAACCATGGCAGTAGACACTACCACAGAAGTTAAAGCGATCGCCCGCTACATTCGCATGTCCCCTAACAAGGTGCGTCGCGTTTTAGATCAAATTAGAGGTCGCTCTTACCGAGAAGCACTTATCATTCTCGAATTCATGCCCTATAAAGCTTGCGATCCAATTCTCAAAGTACTGCGATCGGCTGTTGCTAACGCCGAGCATAACGCTGGACTAGACCCCGCTACCCTCGTAGTTAGTCGAGCATTTGCCGATGGTGGTCCTACTCTAAAACGCTATCGCCCTAGAGCGCAAGGTCGTGCTTATCAAATTCGCAAGCCGACTTGTCATATTACCGTTGCTGTTGCTTCCGAAGCAGCAGAGTAAGGAAAAAGTTAATTTCCAGAGGAAAAATTTGTGGGACAGAAGATTCATCCAATCGGGTTTCGTCTCGGCGTAATCAAAGAACACCAATCTCGCTGGTACGCCGATACCAAACGCTATCCAGAATTGCTACAAGAAGACCGTAAAATTCGTAATTATATTGAAACCAACGACACCTTAAGTAAAGCTGGTATCGCTCAAATCCGAATCGAACGCAAAGCCGACCAAGTCGATCTCGAAATTCATACCGCCAGACCTGGTGTTGTCGTCGGTCGCGGTGGTACGGGTATTGAGGCTCTTAGATTGGGCATTCAAGAAACCCTAGGTGGAACTCGTCAAGTTCGCATTAACGTCATCGAAGTCGCCAGAGTCGATGCTGATGCCGCTCTAATTGCTGAATATATCGCTCAGCAGCTAGAGCGAAGAGTTTCTTTTCGTCGCGTCGTTCGTCAAGCAATTCAACGCGCTCAAAGAGCAGAAGTTCAAGGTATCAAGATTCAGGTGAGCGGTCGCCTCAACGGTGCAGAAATTGCTCGAACCGAGTGGGTGCGTGAAGGGCGAGTACCTTTGCATACGCTCAGAGCTGATATCGATTATTCTTACCGTACTGCTAAAACTATTTACGGTATCTTGGGCGTAAAAGTTTGGGTTTTCAAAGGCGAAATTATTCCCGGTCAAGAAGAAATTCCCGCTCCTACCCCCAATCAAAATCCTCGTCGTCAGCGCCGCAACCGCAAATTTGACGATCGTTCTGAGTAGTTATTGGTTGTTAGCAATAGGTAAGCCCGTGCCAACAACACTCAACAAAAAACAAATAACCAATTATGCTAAGTCCCAGAAGAACAAAATTTCGCAAACAGCAACGCGGGCGCATGAGAGGGATGGCTCAGCGAGGCAGCACTCTTAACTTTGGAGAGTATGCCCTGCAAGCGACCGAACCCTGCTGGATCACCTCGCGTCAAATTGAAGCAGCTCGTCGAGCAATGACTCGCTACGTTCGCCGTGGCGGTAAAATCTGGATTCGGATCTTTCCCGACAAGCCCGTAACCATGCGCCCAGCAGAAACTCGTATGGGTTCTGGTAAAGGCTCGCCAGAGTTTTGGGTAGCAGTAGTCAAACCAGGACGGATCATGTTTGAAATGGCAGGTGTTTCTGAAGAAATCGCCCGCGAAGCAATGCGTTTGGCAGCTCAGAAATTGCCAATTAAGACCAAATTTATTAGCCGCGATGAGGAGTTTGTCTAAACTATGGCTTTTCCCAAAATAAAAGATGCTAGATTGCTTAACGATGAAGAGCTAGCAACAGAAGTTGTCAATCTAAAAAAACAATTATTTCAATTGAGATTGGAGCAGGCAACCGGTCGCTTAGAGAAACCTCACCTGTTCAGACATACTAAACACCGTCTCGCTCAATTACTAACTGTAGAGCGCGAACGCGAATTGGGTATCGTGCATCCAGAAACTAAAGCGGAAAAAGAGGATAAGTAGACTCATATGGCAGTCAAAGAAAGAGTAGGAGTGGTTGTCAGCGACAAAATGCAAAAAACTGTCGTCGTCGCCATCGAAAACCGTTCTCCTCACCCTAAATACGGCAAAATCGTCGTCAAAACCAGGAAATATAAAGTTCACGACGAAGAAAATCAGTGTAAAACAGGCGATCGCGTTCGTATTCGCGAAACAAGACCCCTCAGCCGTACCAAACGCTGGGCGATCGCTGAAATTATCTCTTCCAAGTCTTAATTCTTTTCTTAAATTCTAAAAGTCGTGATCCAGCAGCAAACATACCTCAACGTAGCCGATAACAGCGGCGCTCGCAAATTAATGTGCTTGCGCGTTCTCGGTACTGGCAATTGCAGTTATGGCGGTATTGGCGATGTCATTATCGCTGTTGTCAAAGATGCCATTCCCAACATGGCAGTGAAAAAATCAGATGTCGTGCGCGCGGTTATCGTTCGTACCAAACAGTCGTTACGTCGCGAAAGCGGTATGAGCATTCGTTTTGACGACAATGCCGCAGTAATTATCAACCCAGATGGTAACCCCAGAGGGACTCGTGTTTTTGGGCCAGTCGCACGAGAATTACGCGATAAAAACTTTACCAAAATTGTCTCTCTCGCACCCGAGGTACTCTAATGGCAGAAGCTAAGTCAAGCAAAAATAAGCCCCAAAAACGTCACAGAATGCACGTTAAAAAGGGTGATACAGTTCAAATAATTTCTGGTCGAGACAAGGGGAAAGTAGGCGAAATTCTCAAAACCGACCCCAAAAGCAGCAAGGTAGTTGTTAAAGGTGTTAATGTCGTCACCAAACACGTCAAACCTACCAAAGAAGGTGAATCGGGACAAATTGCTACCTACGAAGGCGCAATTCACAGCTCGAAAGTGATGCTTTATTCCAACAAAGAAAAAGTTGCCAGTCGTGTTTGCTATACCTTCACCGAAGACGGTCGCAAAGTACGAATGCTCAAAAAAACTGGAGAAGTTATCGATTAGTTGTTTAGCTAAGTTTTTTTGCTATTTTTAGGGCATTATTTCGCGAAAAATCACAAAATCAACTATTTTCCTGACCAAGCCCAGGAACATCAAGGATAAATTAAACTATGACGCAAAGACTTAAAATTCTCTATAACGAGACTATTGTTCCCAAACTTAAAGAGCAATTCAGCTACGAAAATATTCATCAAGTTCCCAAAGTAACCAGAGTCACCGTTAACCGAGGTTTGGGAGAAGCCGCTCAAAACGCTAAAGCGATGGAATCGTCTTTAAAAGAGCTATCGATTATTACAGGACAAAAACCAGTAGTAACCAGAGCCAAAAAAGCGATCGCGGGCTTTAAAATTCGCCAAGGAATGCCAGTCGGCGTAATGGTTACCCTCAGAGGAGAGAAAATGTATGCTTTCCTCGATCGCCTGATCGGTCTGGCTTTACCTCGCATTCGTGACTTTCGCGGCATCAGTGCCAAAAGTTTTGACGGACGCGGTAACTACAGTCTTGGTGTTAGAGAACAATTAATTTTTCCAGAGATCGATTACGACAGCATCGATCGAATTAGCGGTATGGATATCACTATCATCACCACAGCAAATACAGATGAAGAAGGTCGCGCCTTGCTAAAAGAAATGGGCATGCCCTTCCGCACCAACTAAATCCTTACGATCGACAGAAAATTTTAGGAAATAATGGCGGCAAACGATACTATCTCAGATATGCTAACTCGCATCCGCAATGCTTGCTTGGTCAAGCAGTCCACCACCGTAGTACCAACTACGAAAATGACGCGGAACATTGCTATAGTCTTGCAACAAGAAGGCTTTATCGACAGCTTTCAAGAAGCAGGAGAAGGCATCGAAAAACATTTAACGATCGCTCTCAAATACAAAGGCAGAAATCGTCAACCCATTATCAATACCCTCAAACGGGTTAGTAAACCGGGTTTGCGTGTTTATTCTAACTGTAAAGAATTACCTCGCGTGCTTGGCGGTATCGGCGTGGCGATCGTCTCCACCTCTCAAGGTGTTATGACAGACCGAGAAGCGCGTCGTCAAGGAATCGGCGGCGAAGTACTTTGCTATGTCTGGTAGACGATCGAGTTCGGAAGGCAAAATTCTTAATTGAGAATTTGGCAATTACTTAGTTAAAGGAAAAACTATCTATGTCTCGGATTGGCAAACGCCCGATCGCGATTCCCAATAAAGTTACCGTCGAAATCGATGGCAGGAACATCGCTGTAAAAGGGCCAAAAGGCTCTCTCGCCAGAGAGCTACCAGAATTAGTATCAGTCGAAAAAGACGGAGAAAACCTCAAAGTTGTGCCGCAAGATCAATCTCGTAGCGCTCGTCAACGTCACGGTCTTTCGCGTACTCTAGTCGCTAACATGATTCAAGGTGTCTCTGAAGGTTTTGAAAAAAAACTCCAGATTCAAGGGGTCGGTTATCGCGCCCAAGCTCAAGGTAAAAAATTAACCCTCAACGTTGGTTATAGCAAACCAGTAGAAATGAACATGCCTGAAGGAATTCAGGTGGCCGTTGAGAAAAATACTGAAATTACAATTGGCGGCATTGACAAAGAAATTGTCGGTAACGTTGCTGCCAAAATTCGTTCCGTGCGTCCTCCCGAACCCTATAAAGGAAAAGGAATTCGCTATCTAGGCGAAGCTGTCAGACGCAAAGCTGGTAAAACAGGTAAGAAATAAAGATGAAACTTTCTCGCAAACAACTATTACAGCGCCGTCACCGACGTATACGCGGCAAGGTAAATGGCACTCCGGAACGTCCTCGTTTATGTGTGTTTCGCTCAAATAATCACATTTACGCTCAAGTAATCGACGATGTCGCCCAACATACTCTAGCGGCAGCATCAACCCTTGAGCCAGTACTCAAAACTTCGATCGCGTCGGCTGCTACTCGTGAAGCTTCAATCGAAGTCGGCAAACTGGTCGCTCAAAGAGCGATCGAGCGAGGAATTACCAAAGTAGTATTCGATCGCGGTGGCAATCTTTACCACGGTCGCGTCAAAGCTTTGGCTGATTCTGCTCGCGAAGCCGGCTTAGACTTCTAAAATCGTCAAATTAAGGATAGAAACAAATTATGGCAAAGCGTCGTAAAAGTAGCCGCGATAAAGAAAAAGAAACCAATTGGCAAGAGCGAGTCGTACAAATTCGCCGCGTCAGCAAAGTTGTTAAAGGTGGTAAAAAATTGAGCTTTCGTGCCATTGTGGTCGTTGGTAACGAAAAAGGTCAAGTGGGTGTAGGCGTTGGCAAAGCTGCCGATGTAATCGGTGCTGTCCGCAAAGGTGTGGCTGACGCAAAAAAACAATTAGTCGAAGTTTCCCTCACCAAAGCTAATTCAATTACTCACCTCATCAATGGTGTAGCTGGTGGTGCCAAAGTGATCATGCGTCCAGCAGCCCCAGGTACAGGGGTAATTGCAGGTGGAGCAGTCAGAACCGTTTTGGAACTAGCAGGAGTCAAAAATATTCTTGCCAAGCAACTCGGCTCCAATAATCCACTCAACAATGCTAGAGCAGCCGTTAATGCTTTGGAAACGCTGCGTACCTTTAGCGAAGTCGCTGAGGAACGCGGTATTCCTCTCGAACAACTCTACGCTTAATCGCCAACGTTGAGGAAAAAAATATGAAATTACACGAAATTGCCCCCAAATCTGGTTCGACAAAACGTAGACGCAGAGTAGGTCGCGGTATTTCCGCAGGACAAGGCGCTAGCTGCGGCTTTGGTATGCGCGGTCAAAAATCTCGTTCGGGGACGGGAACAAAGGCTGGATTTGAGGGCGGACAAATGCCTTTGTATCGACGCATCCCCAAATTGAAACATTTTCCGATTATTAATCCCAAATGTTTCACCATTATTAATGTCGCTCAATTAGCAGAACTGCCAGCTCAATCTGAAGTTACTTTAGATACCTTAATCGAGCAAGGTATCGTTACTAGTAACGACGGCCCTCTCAAAATTCTTGGTGATGGCGAGTTGGCGGTTGCTTTAACAGTCAAAGCCGCAGCTTTTACTAAAAACGCACGTCAAAAAATAGAAGCCAATGGTGGCAGTTGCGAAGTAGTCAAGTAATGAGTAGTGCTGAGTAATAAGTATGATAGCGTACTAAACAAATTAGTACGCAACAATCATAATTTTACAAATTTGAAGGTAAAAATTTTTAAAAAATATTACATTTAGTTTACTAGCTCGAACTTCTAATTTAATTAAAGGTCGTTTTTTATGGTTAGAGATAAAACACCAACGGCTCAAGAAACTTTCTTACAGATGGCACAAGCAGCGGGTTTGCGCGGTCGTTTGCTGGTGACCATTGGTTTGCTCGTTTTAGTCCGCTTTGGCATTTTTGTGCCAGTTCCAGGCATCGATCGCGCCAAATTTGCTGCTGGAATCCAAGGTACTTCCGTGCTGGGATTTTTGGATATATTTACAGGGGGCGGTCTTTCGGCTCTGGGCATATTTGCTCTTGGTATTATTCCTTTTATTAATGCCTCGATCATTATGCAGCTACTTACGGCTGCTATTCCTTCTTTAGAAGATTTACAGAAAAATGAAGGAGAAGCAGGAAGAAGAAAAATTTCTCAAATTACTCGTTATGTAGCTTTAGGCTGGTCGATTATTTCCAGTTTGGGCGTTACTACTGGTCTGCTACAACAATATGCCACTAATCCAGGGCCGTTTTTTATTGCCGAAACCACATTAGCGTTAACTGCTGGTTCCATGTTTGTCATGTGGATCTCTGAGTTAATTACAGAACGAGGCATCGGTAACGGTGCTTCTTTGCTAATTTTCGTCAATATTGTCGCTACTTTACCAAAAACTTTGGGCAATGCGATCGACTTCGCTCAAATCGGCAGTCGCGAAAACATCGCCGGTCTAATTATTCTATTTTTGGTCTTTTTGGTGATGATTGTCGGCATTGTTTTCGTTCAAGAAGGAACTCGTCGCATTCCGATCATTTCCGCCCGTCGTCAAGTCGGTAGACGTTTGTATCGAGAAAAAACTAACTATTTGCCTTTGCGCCTCAATCAGGGCGGCGTAATGCCGATTATTTTTGCCTCTTCGGTTTTAGCATTACCTTTGTTTTTTGCTAGATCGATCGGCGGACAAGGTGGCATCGCTCAAGTTGCCAACCAAATCGCAGTTGCCCTGCAACCACCAAGCCTGATTTATGCATTAGTTTATCTGGTTTTGATTTTATTTTTTAGCTACTTCTACGCCTCTCTAATCGTCAATCCTGTCGATATGTCCCAAAATTTGAAAAAGATGGGAGCGAGCATTCCAGGTATTCGTCCTGGTAAGACGACTAGCGATTATATTGAAGGCGTACTCAACCGATTGACTTTTTTGGGGGCAATCTTTTTAGGAGTTGTTGCTACTGTTCCTACTTTTATTGAGACTTATATTCCTGCGGGGAGAGTGTTTCAAGGTTTTGGAGCTACTTCTTTGCTGATTTTAGTCGGGGTGGCGATCGATACGGCAAAACAAATTCAGACTTATGTCATTTCTCAGCGTTATGAGGGCATGGTCAAGCAGTAATCGGCGATCGACATAAATCATTGTCAGCAAGCTAAATTTTTTTGAATAATTAGCAAATTAAAGGAGAGCTTGCTGGCAAATCCCAGTAATAAGGATTTAAATGTAAGTGAAAAGATTGATTTTTTTAGGACCTCCTGGTGCGGGAAAGGGAACTCAAGCCAAACTATTGTCTAAAACTTATAACATTCCTCATATTTCTACAGGAGATATTCTTAGGGAAGCAAAAGCCAATCAAACTTCTCTGGGACAAAAAGCTCAAAAATATTTGGATGAAGGATTGCTAGTCCCAGATGAATTAATTTTGGATTTGATTAGAGAGCGTTTATCTCAACCCGATACGCAAACAGGTTGGATTTTAGACGGTTTTCCTCGTAATGTCGAGCAAGCCTCCTTTCTCAATGAATTACTTCATCAACTAAATCTGTCTCCTGACTACGCGCTTTATTTGGAAGTTCCAGAATCAGTTTTGTTCCCTCGTCTTTTGGAGAGAGCAATTACTGAAGGTAGGATTGACGACAATGAAGAAACAATTCGTCGTCGTTTGCAGGTGTATGGAGAACAAACAGTTCCCGTAATTGATTTTTATCGCCAAAGCGGTATTCTTAAATCTGTCGATGGCGATCGCTCTATGTTAGAAGTCACCGAATCTTTACAGGAAATTATCAGTTCTTGATTGTGTAAAATTTGCCTGCGATCGCCAGTTCTAAAACCTTTTGATAGTATAGATCGTGTCAGCTACGACAAATGCGATCGCATTTTTAAACTCGATCGCACTTATCGCCGAGATCTATTCACTACTTACTTAATTATTTATTTGTTGAGGATTGCCCAATTGTCTAAACAAGACTTGATAGAAATGGAAGGAACGGTAACGGAATCACTTCCTAATGCTATGTTCCGCGTCGATTTAGATAACGGTTTTAATGTTTTAGCACACATATCCGGGAAAATTCGACGCAATTACATCAAAATTCTACCAGGCGATCGCGTCAAAGTAGAATTAACGCCTTACGATTTGAGCAAAGGTAGGATTACTTATCGCCTGCGTAATAAGTAATTTCTAGTTTAGTTAAAGACTCGATTTTAGCAAGCAATTAACTTGTAAAATATGTCTTGACAAATCAATAAAATTTCATTATAATAATAAGCTTGCAGTGTGGCCAAAATAGGCATGAAAGTTAGAGCATCAGTTAAAAAAATTTGTGAAAAGTGCCGCGTCATCCGTCGTCGCGGTCGAGTCATGGTAATTTGTAGCAACCCCAAACACAAACAACGTCAAGGTTAGTTGCTTAAAACCATAACTCTAAAATATTAGCAGCAAACAACAAAAAGTAGGGAGAAAAAACGTGGCACGGATTTCCGGCGTAGACCTTCCCCGTGAAAAACGCGTAGAGATTGCGCTCACTTACATTTACGGTATAGGTTTATCGCGTTCGCACGAGATAATAGCAGCAACTGGAGTTAATCCAGATACTAGAGTTAGAGATTTATCTGACGAAGAAATTACTACACTTCGAGCTAACATCGAAGTCAACTATCAAGTCGAAGGTGACTTGAGACGTTTGGAATCGATGAATATCAAACGGTTAGTCGATATTGGTAGTTATCGCGGTCGTCGTCATCGTTTGGGACTGCCAGTTCGCGGTCAGAGGACTCGAACCAACGCGCGCACTCGTCGCGGTAGAAGAGTTACTGTTGCTGGTAAGAAAAAAGCCCCAGCTAAGAAATAAAATTGTTATTTTCGATCGAATCAATCTAAATCTATATCAAATAAAATGGCGCAACCAAAGAAAAAAAGCGGCGCAAAAAAGCAGAAAAAAAACATTCCTAACGGGGTCGCCCACATTCAATCGACTTTCAACAACACGATCGTTACTATCTCTGACTCAAGAGGTGAAGTAATCTCTTGGGCATCGGCTGGATCGAGCGGTTTTAAAGGAGCCAAAAAAGGAACTCCCTTCGCCGCCCAAACCGCAGCAGATGGCGCGGGAAAAAGAGCGATCGAGCAGGGGATGCGTCAGATTGAAGTGATGGTGAGCGGACCTGGAGCGGGTCGTGAAACAGCTATTCGCGCTCTTCAAGGAGCGGGATTGGAAATTACCTTAATCAGAGATGTAACCCCAATTCCTCACAATGGCTGTCGTCCGCCCAAGCGACGTAGAGTATAGTCATTAGTCATTAGTCATTGCTCGTGGGTCGTGCCAAGGTCTTTGACAGCAAAACAATCGTTCAACAAAAGACAAATGACAAATGGCAAAGGAGGGAGGTCAGTCTGTGGCGCAATTTCAAATTGAGTGTGTAGAGTCGAAAACTCTTAAAAATCAACATCAGTATAGCAAATTTGTTCTCGAACCCCTAGAACGCGGTCAAGGGACAACAATAGGTAATTCCCTCAGACGGGTATTGTTGTCTAATTTGGAAGGGGCAGCCGTAACAGCTATCCGCATTGGAGGTGGGATGGCAAAATCAGAGCATAGTTTTGGGTTTGCCACTCATGAATTTGCGACAATTGAAGGGGTGCGAGAAGACGTTCTCGAAATCATGCTAAACATGAAAGAGATCGTACTGAAAAGCTACACCAATCAGCCCCAGATTGGCCGTTTGGTAGTTGCTGCATCCGAAAGTCCTAAAACGGTGACAGCAAGTGATTTCATACTTCCTTCTGAAGTAGAAGTAGTCGATACCAGTCAATACGTGGCAACTATATCAGCAGGATCTAAGCTGGAAATGGAGTTTCGCGTTGAAAAAGGCAAAGGTTATCGCGCTGTCGATCGCAGCAGGGAAGAAAATACATCGATCGATTTCTTGCAGATCGATGCGGTTTTTATGCCAGTCACGAAAGTAAATTACAGCGTCGAAGACACTCGTATCGACAGTTCTAGTGTAAAAGAAAGATTGCTGCTCGAACTTTGGACTAACGGCAGTCTCAAGCCCGAAGAAGCACTTTCCGAAGCGTCTAAAATTGTCGTCGATCTGTTCAATCCTCTAATCGATGTCAGCAGTATTGGCGAAATCCAAGATGACTATGAAGTGGACGAAGACCCCACCAGTCAAATTCCCATCGAAGAATTACAGCTATCGGTAAGGGCTTATAACTGTCTAAAACGAGCGCAAATTAATTCGGTTGCCGATTTACTGGATTATTCTCAAGAAGACCTCTTGGAAATCAAAAACTTCGGTCAAAAATCCGCTGATGAAGTAGTCGAGGCTCTGCGAAAACGTCTGGGAATCACTCTTCCTCAAGAGAAATCACCGAAAAGCTAGTTAAATTAATTATTAGTTAACTAATAACCAAATTGTATCGAGGAGAAAGAGAAAATGCGTCACAGATGTCGCGTTGCCCTGTTAGGGTTACCAGCCGATCAACGCAAAGCTTTGTTGAGAGCGTTAGCGACCGAAATTATTCGTCACGGTCAAATTACCACGACTCAAACTCGTGCTAAGGCGGTTCGGCAAGAAGTAGAGAAAATGATTTCTCTAGCTAAAGATGGCTCGTTGGCTGCCAGACGGCGGGCGATGGGCTATTTGTATGATAAACAACTAGTTTACGAATTATTCAAAGAAGTTAAAAACCGTTATGCCGATCGCGCTGGTGGTTACACTCGCGTCGTCAGAACCAAACCGCGCCGAGGCGATAACGCCCAGATGGCAATTATCGAATTGCTTTAAAATACGACAAAAATAAACTTGGCTTTCTCCTCTTGTTTTTAATGAAAAGTCTGGCTCGACCACAAGAAAATAAAGAAAAAGTTGCCCTGGTAATTCAATATTTAGGCACTAATTTTCATGGTTGGCAAAGACAGCCGAACAGACGTACGGTTCAACAGGAAATTGAAGAGGCGATCGCCAAAGTACTAAAACAAAAAGTAACGCTCCACGGTGCTGGCCGTACCGATGCGGGAGTACATGCAGCGGCACAAGTAGCACATTTCGAGCATGATAGTCTCATTCCCGATGGCAAATGGGCGAAGGTGCTTAATGCCCTGCTTCCTGAAGATATTAAAATTAGAGCTTCAGCACAAGTACCTGCCGATTGGCACGCTCGCTTTTCTGCTAGCTGGCGGCGCTACCGCTATACAATTTACACCGACAAACAGCCCAATCTTTTCGTTCAACCTTTTACTTGGCACTACTACCGTGCGCCCATCCAGGAAGCTTTGATGCAAGAAGCATTAATTCCTTTGCTTGGCAAACATCATCTCGCCGCTTTTCATCGCGCTGGATCGGCAAGAAAGCATTCTTGGGTAGATGTTCAAGCAGCAGAATGCTACCGTCAGGATGATTTTTTGTATTTAGAAATTCAGGCTAACGGATTTTTATATGGAATGGTACGTTTATTGGTGGGAATGCTTCTTGAGGTCGGAATCGGTAAGCGATCGCCAGCAAGCTTTACCAAAATATGGATCGAGCAAAAGCGCGAAGAAGTTAAATACGCTGCACCTGCCAAAGGTTTGTGCTTGTTGCGAGTAGGTTATCCAGATTTTCCCTTTCCCAACAAGATTTGGTTTGATACTCAGCCAACTTACATCATCGGTTAGCAAAGAATAGGTAGCAATAAACAAGTGATTTACGGGCGAGTTTACCAAAATTCATGGTCGCATACCATCTACTTCGATCGACCCGCCCCTATTTAACAAACAAACAACCAACCAACAACCAATGAACAAAACCCCACTTCCAACCCCCGATACTTTAGAACAAAAATGGTATGTCGTTGACGCTACCGACCAACGTTTGGGTCGTTTGGCATCAGAAATTGCCCAGATTTTACGTGGAAAAAACAAGCCTACTTTCACTCCCCACCTCGACACTGGTGATTTTGTCGTCGTGGTTAACGCAGAAAAGGCGATCGTCACTGGTAAAAAAAGTTCTCAAAAAGTCTACAGAAGACATTCAGGTAGACCTGGCGGTATGAAGGTAGAAAGCTTCGAAAAATTGCAAGCGCGCCTACCCGAACGCATTATCGAACAAGCTATTAAAGGAATGCTCCCAAAAAATTCTTTAGGGCGCAGACTCTTTACAAAACTCAAAGTCTATGCTGGTAACGATCATCCCCACCAAGCACAGCAACCCGAAGTATTAACGATTAACACCATTCCAACTGGAGGAAAATAATGCAAGCTCAAGAAACAAAAGAAAAAGTAGTTTATTGGGGAACTGGTCGTCGTAAATCTGCCATAGCTAGAGTTCGTTTAGTTCCTGGCAGCGGTCAAATCATTGTTAATGGCAAACCTGGTGAAGTTTATTTCAACAGAATCAGCGTTTACCTTTCATCGGTTAAAGCTCCTCTAGAAACCCTCGGTCTAGAAAACGAATACGACATTTTAATCAACGCTCATGGTGGTGGTTTAACCGGTCAAGCTGATGCTGTTAAACTAGGTGTATCTAGAGCTTTATGTCAGCTCGATCCCGAAAACCGCCAACCGCTAAAGGTTGAGGGCTATCTAACCCGCGATCCTAGAGCCACAGAAAGAAAAAAATACGGTTTGCACAAAGCTCGCAAAGCGCCTCAATACTCAAAACGATAGAATTAAAATTAAAATTGTTATTGGTTAACAAACAACAAGCAACAAACAAAAAACAACTAACAACTAACAATAAAGGTAAATTATGCCCAAACCCGGTATTCATCCAACTTGGTATCCAGAAGCCAAAGTTATCTGTAATGGTGAAGTTGTAATGACTGTTGGTTCGACTCAACCAGAAGTTAACGTCGAAATTTGGTCTGGAAATCATCCCTTTTACACTGGAACTCAAAAAATCATTGATACTGAAGGACGAGTCGATCGCTTTTTACGCAAATACGGAATGCTCGGTGGTTCTGAGGAATCTAGTAACAAGCCCGACCAAGGAAAATAGCCAAATTAATTTATTATTTTCGCCCAGCAGAGTAAAATTCTGCTGGGTTCTACATATTTATAAATAAAAAAAATTAGTTTATTTTGATTGAGGAGAAATACTTAAAATGGCAGAAGTTTATCTATTAGAAAAATTAAAATCTGTAGAGCAAACTTTTCAAGAATTAACTCGTCGTCTTGCCGATCCCGATATAGTTACCAATCCTGATGAATTGCAGCGAGTAACTAAAGCGCGTTCTTCTCTGGAAGACACCGTCAACACTTACGATGAGTGGAAAAATACTAAAGAGGAATTGGCAGGTGCAAAAGAAATTCTCAAAGAAGCAAATAGCGATCCAGAGATGCGAGAAATGGCAGCTTTGGAAGTTAAGGAATTGGACGAAAAGCTAGAGAATTTAGAAAGCAAACTGAAAGTTTTGCTTCTTCCCCAAGATCCCAACGACGACAAAAACATCATGTTGGAAATTCGCGCTGGTACTGGCGGCGACGAAGCAAGTATTTGGGCTGGCGATTTAGTTCGTATGTACTCGCGCTATGCCGAGTCTCAGCGATGGAAAGTTAGTTTACTCAGCGAATCTCTCGCCGATATGGGGGGTTTTAAAGAAGCGATTTTGGAAATTCAAGGCGATCGCGTTTACAGCAAACTCAAATTTGAAGCGGGAGTACATCGCGTTCAGCGTGTACCTTTGACTGAAGCAGGAGGAAGGGTACACACCTCCACAGCAACAGTCGCAATCATGCCAGAAGTTGACGATGTTGAAATTCAAATCGACGCTAAGGATATAGAAATGTCAACTATGCGTTCTGGCGGTGCTGGCGGACAAAACGTCAACAAGGTGGAAACTGCGGTTGACTTGTTTCACAAACCAACAGGCATTCGCGTCAAATGTACTGAGGAGCGATCGCAGCTACAAAACCGCGAGCGTGCCATGCAAATTTTACGAGCGAAACTTTATGAGATGAAACTAGCAGAACAACAACAAGCAGTTAGTTCGATGCGAAAATCACAAGTAGGAACGGGAGCGCGATCGGAAAAAATTCGTACCTACAATTACAAAGACAATCGCCTCACCGACCACAGATTGGGTCAAAACTTTACTCTGACTGGTGCTTTAGATGGCAATATCGAAGAAATAGTTCAATCTTGTATCGGTCAAGATCAACAGGAAAGACTGGCAGAACTAGCAAATTCTAACGATACGGCTGAATTAATCAAATAATTCAGCTCGATGGCTTCGCACGACCGTTCATGAGATCGCTTTTCAACTTCTGGCTATTTTTGCCAAAGTAAAAAATAGGAAAATTGCTCGATCGCAAACTTTGCTGTTTAATTGACATATCTATATTTTTTTATAGTCTGGATAGAAAAATACTAATGCTCGTCAATGGTTCGATCGCAGTCTTTTAAATAGTCACCAAAAGCTGATAGCTTTACCCTATTTTCTGGCATAAAAGGTTGCAATTGCTTAATTATGACCTTAAGCTTGAATTTAAAAAAGATTATATCTATGTATGTTTGGATCTGGCTGGCGTAATTGTATAAAAAAGGTTCATTTCATCTTTAAATAAAGATTGGGTGAATCGGGGTAATTAGGCGTGAGGTACTACGTTACACTTTTTGATAGTAATTATTTAATTCGTGGCTTAATCATGTATCGTTCGTTATTACGCCACGAAAAAACTTTTCATCTTTGGATTATTTGTTTTGATGATTTAGCTTACGAAGTATTAAAGAAATTAAATCTAGAAAAAGTTACCTTAGTTAGTCTTTCACAATTTGAAGACCCAGAACTTTTGCATGTCAAACGGCAAAGAACTTGGCAAGAATACTGTTGGACTTGTACGCCATCGACACTTTTACATGTACTAAACACGCAAACAAATGTTGATGTTATTACCTATTTAGATGCAGATTTGATGTTTTTTTCATCTCCAGAACCGATTTTTAAAGAAGCTGAAGATGCATCAATTCTATTGACAGAACATCGTTATTCGCCTGGATTCGATCTTAGTAAAAACAGCGGTATTTATAACGTTCAATTCATGATGTTTCGTCGCGATTCACAAGGATTGACAGCTTTATCATGGTGGCGCGATCGCTGTCTTGAATGGTGTTTTGCCAGAATAGAAGATAATAAATTTGGCGATCAAAAATATTTAGATGATTGGACGAAAAGATATCGAGGAGTTCACGTCTTGCAGCATTTAGGGGGTGGGTTGGCTCCTTGGAATGCACTACAATACTCTTTGCAAAAAGATGAAGATTGCGTTTATGTCGAGCGAGATCCTTTGATTTTCTATCATTTTCACGCTTTAACAATTCATCACTTTAATATTTTTCATCTGTCAAAATATCCAATTAATTTAGAACTACGCAATTTTGTTTATTATCCATATCTCCAAGAAATTAATTATGCTTATGCTTTGGTAAGAAGTGTCGAACCTAAATTTAATTCGGGAATGGTTGGATTTAAGTTGGATAAACCTTCAAAAGATATTTATTCTTTATTGAAAAATTTGCGGGTTGTTTTTAACGATTTAAAGCAAGGAAAATATTATATTTATGCTTGATTTTTATCGCGATCGAAAGATTTTAATTACTGGGGGATTGGGTTTTATTGGGAGTAGTTTGGCAATTAGATTAGTCGAGCAAGGAGCGCATGTTACTTTAGTCGATTCAATGATTCCCCAATATGGCGGCAATCTTTTTAACATCGAACCAATTAAAGACAAAGTGAGAGTCAACTTTTCTGATGTGCGCGACTCTCATAGCATGGAATATTTAGTTAAAGAACAAGATTATCTTTTTAATTTAGCAGGTCAAATCAGTCATATTGATAGCATGATTGACCCTTTAACCGACCTAGATATTAACACTAGAGCGCAAGTTTTTATTTTAGAAGCCTGTCGCAAATTTAATCCTTCAATTCGCATTGTATTTGCTAGCACCCGTCAATTATACGGCAAACCTCAATACTTGCCTGTAGACGAACGTCATCCCCTCAATCCGATCGACGTAAACGGCATTAATAATTTGGCAGGAGAATGGTATCACATTCTCTATCACAACGTTTACGACATGAATACGGTAGCTTTGCGTCTCACTAATACCTACGGGCCGAGACAACTTCTCAAACACAATCGACAAGGTTTTGTTGGCGTTTTCGTGCGACAAATTCTCTTAGGCGAAAAACTGAAAATTTTTGGCGACGGCAAACAAGTTCGAGATATGAACTACGTCGATGATGTTGTCGATGCTTTGCTCATGGCAGGAATTAAAGAAGAATCCTACGGTCAAGTATATAATTTAGGAGGTTCCGAACCAATTAGCTTGCTTAGTTTAGTCAAACTACTAATTGAATTAAATGGTGCGGGAGAATACGAACTAATACCTTTTCCCTCCGACAAAAAACGGATCGACATTGGCGATTATTACGGAGATTATCGAAAATTTTCGCAAATGACGGGTTGGCAACCAAAAACAACTCTCCAAGATGGCTTTTCAAAAATGTTAGCCTATTGCCAAGAAAATTTAGAATTTTATTTGAATGCTTAGTCAGATTCCTTTTGGCAACCTGAAGCGACAGTACGAGCAACTACAAGAACAAATCGACACAGTGACGCGGGAAGTATATCAAAGCGGTTGGTTTATTTTAGGCAAACAAGTCGAAAAATTTGAAGCGAATTTTGCTGCTTACTGCGGTGCAAAATATTCTGTAGGGGTAGGTTCGGGTACCGAAGCGCTACACTTAGCTTTAATTGCCTGTGGAATAGAATGCGGCGATGAAGTAATTACCGTTGCCAATACCTGTGTTCCTACAATTTCAGCGATTTCTTTGGCTGGTGCAATTCCAGTTTTTGTCGATCTAAACGACAAAACTTTTACGATCGATCCTTCCCAAATTGAAGAGAGAATTACATCCAAAACTAAGGCAATTATTCCAGTTCATTTATACGGTCAATGTGCCGACATGAATCCAATTTTAGAAATTGCCGATCGCCACGGTTTAGCGATTGTAGAAGATTGCGCTCAAGCAAGTGGTTCTCTTTACAACGGACGCATGGCAGGAACAATCGGACATGCAGGTGCTTTTAGTTTTTATCCTAGTAAAAATTTGGGTGCTTTTGGCGATGGTGGGATGGTTACAACCAATGACGAACAAATCGCTCAAAAACTTGTTAAATTACGCAATTACGGACAAGAAAAACGTTACTATCACAGCATCAAAGGATTTAACAGCCGTTTGGATGAATTGCAAGCAGCTATTTTAAATGTAAAATTACCCTATTTAAACGCTTGGAATCAACGTCGTCGAGAAATTGCCAGACGCTACAACGAAGCTTTTGGGCAGGTACAAGGTATTGCCCCTACAAGTTTTATTTGTCCGCAAGAAGCACTAGAACGTTTTCATATTTATCATTTATACGTGGTTAGAGTAACGCAAAGAGATCGCTTTCAATCTTTATTACAAGAAAAAGGAATTGGGACGATTATTCATTATCCCATTCCCGTACATCTGCAAGAATCTTATTCGGAACATCGAAGTCAGAGTAAATATTTACCAGTTACAGAAAAATTAGCTGGTGAAATTGTAAGTTTGCCTTTGTATCCAGAATTAACTGATGAAGAGGTAGATTATATTATTGGCTCTGTTTTAAATGTCGATCGAAAACTAAACGATCGCAACTACAGTTAATTACCTTTTATTGATAAGAATTAAAATACGATGCACAATTTTCTTATCACTCTATTTGGCAATGTTTTTATGCCTTTATGTTTAGTCTGCGATCGCATTATTATATTCATGCTTCGATCGAATCGAGCGATAAAATCTTTTTACTCGCTCTTTCAGTACCAAAAAGTTATGTTTTATGTCAAATAATTTTTACAAGCAGTTACAATTTGAGATTCGTTTTTATTCAGCGATGAGAACGAAAAATCGAGCTTGTAGATGCGTTTTCTGAAAATAGGCACACGAATTCTGCCAACTTTCATTTTGATTTTAGTCAAACCCTTATGATTTCGTCAAGATCTGCAAAAATATCTTGACGATTTTTGTGCATCCTGGCGTATGAATTTATATTAAGCAAAAAAACCGATTTAAATTTTAAAACTTAATCTCAAAAAACATTCGATAAGCTTATAAATGCGCTCTTTTCGCGTGCGCGAAGCACAATCGTATCTATATTGTTTCCTACAAAAATTTTGTTTTAATTTTTAATTATCAATTGGCAAATTGTAAGCTATCGTCCTTGGCGGTGCTAAAAAACACGCAATCGAGCGATCGAAAATAATTTTTAAATCAAACTGATATAAAAACGCACAGAGCGATCGCTCAATTTCCTCAAAGCGCCGTTGTTTTCGCTCTTCATTTATAGTTAATGGCTTCTCTACGAGCATCTCAATATCGCGCGAATGACGTTGACACAAAACAATTCAACTAGGAATTCAAATCACTTACTCGGAAAAATTTTCTGGTTAACTTGAATACATTAAATCAAAACCAGAAGTAATGAGGAGAAGTAGTTTTATGCAAGCTACTAACAAGACAGCGATCGAATACGAAAGCGAAATGTCCAGTTTAATCTCTAGCTTGAGCGCTTGTGCAGTTTTTGCCCAGCAAACGATTGACAATTACAGAGATGTTTTAATTTTAGATTCAGAAGCTAATTTTTTAAAACAAGGAATACTGATCTCGTGTTTTGATATTCAAGATCGCGTTAGAGCGGCAATGAATCCCGAACTTTCTCAACTAGAATTAGTAAGTATCTGCCAAAATATCGAAGAGTTAGTCTATTTTTGGCAGATGTCAGAAAATGCTTTAATAAACAGAATTAAAAATATAGCAGAGCTAAATTAAGTTAGTAAGATGAGTCGAGTTAGGACACAGACGTGGGGAGCGAAACGTACAGTTACAAAAGTCAAAAACAGATATTTTGATAATGATGAAAGCTGTATCGTCAATTTAGTCGATTTAACCTGTTACACTTTCAGAAGATGATAAATCGCCTAAATTTGTTTAAAATTTGAAAGCAATTTTCTAAAATATTAATAAGTGGTCGATGCACAATTAATTTCCTGGTTGAGACAGGTTCAAGGGTTTAAGGGAAAGGGAAAAAAGAAAAAGAAAATGTGTAATTAATTTTGTTGAGGCAGTTATGGAAAGAGGGCTGATTTGGTTGCCCTTACTGGTACTTTTTTTCTGGCTGGCATGGAGTGGTTGGAACGAATACCAAAAAGTCGAGTCTTACCGTATTTGGTCGGAACAATTTGACAAGGCAAAGTACGATATTTATGCAGTCTTAGGAAAAAAAGAGACAGAAATAACCTGGGGAAAACCGACTAGAAAAGGATTAATAAATTTACAGACTTTTTCTTTAAAAGATGTCGAGTCCATTCGTTTGTTAGTTGGCGATCGCCCAGTCGATTTAGCTAAATTACCAAGCAAAGGCTTGGCTGTTATCGAATTTATTTTTAAAGATAATAATAGTTCAATTAAAATTCCTTTTACAGAAATAGAATTAGCTGCCAAGTGGCAACAATATTTACAGCAAGAAGTTTAAAAACTTGACATGTAGCATTTTTAAGTAGTTTTAGAGACGTGATGAATATCATCGCGTCTTTTTATATTTAAAGATTAGTTTTGGGAATTCCATTAAATAGAACTAATTTGAGGGACAGTCGAGAGTAGAAGTAAAGAATTTGAAGATTTGACTAAACTGATTAATTTTTATAGAGATTTTTCTCGAAAAGTCTGTGCTGCAAACATTTTAAATATTTAGTTAGTAAATATTGACAATGGAACGTAACAATGATAGTTCAGGTCGCTATAATTGAGTACAAGCATGAGTCAGCCTAATTTAGCAAAAGGACTAAGGGTTAAAACAGAACGGGCAATAAGCGCCATCAAACTGAAGAGTAAGCATGTTGTTATAAATTTGCGCTCATTAGTGTTGTTGGCTTATAACAGTTCACAAGGTTCTGACTTCGGTGCGGAGAAAGAGCAAATCTTTTGAAGGATCTGAAGCGGAAAGTATACTTAGCCAGGAGGTTAAATATGATTATTGTTAACGATTACGCTTGTCACCAAAAAACCGGACTGATCGGAAAGGTTATTGGTTACGGACATCAACTCGTCAACGATACTTACTCGCTAACTTTGAAAGTACTGATTAGCGATGCCGAACGATTGGGCAAAAAGTATGTCGTGATGGAAGACGTGATTTCCACATGGATGCCTATTAAGTAACGATCGCGAATGTTTGTATTGTTCGTAAAGCAATCGAGCGAATAACAATAAACCAATAGGAGCGATCGAGCCAAAGTTTAATCGTGATTAACGAGTATATTTTTAATACTGGCTATACTCCTCCTTTTTTGGTCAGACTTGTTTGCGAACCGAAGGTATGAGGAGTATTAATTTCCCTTAAATTTTGTCGCAGATATGACGGCGATCGATTGGTACTTTAGGACTTGTTTTTAAGAAATCTTCAATCCAATTGCAAGCGTATTGTTGGAAATCGAGTGTTGAAATTTGCTGCAAATTCCAGATAATGATGGTTCGATCTAAAGAAGCAGAGGCGATCGTCTTGCTATCGGGACTAAAAGTAACGCTTGTAACTCCTTCAGAATGTCCGTAAAGTGTATGTAAAAGTTTTAGGTGATGCCAATCATTTCGATCGCTCTGCCAAATTCTGGTTTTACCACTTAGATCGACAGCAGCTAGCATTGTACCGTCGGGACTAAAAGCTACCGATTTAATTTCCAAGTCGCTACCTTCGAGAGTGGTCAGTAATTTACCGTTTCGCTGCCAAAGTTTAACAGTGTTGTCAACACTACCCGAAGCAAGAATTTGACCGTCTGGACTAAATGCAACTGAATTTACAGTAGCTTGGTGACCAGATAAAGTAGTAATTAAATTACCGTTTGTCTGCCATAGTTTAATCGTACAATCGGCGCTAGCTGAAGCAATAATTGGGATCGATTCCCCTAAATCTGCCTTAATAAGGGGGAGTTGACTCGATTGAAGCCTCCCTTGAGAAGGAGGGGGAGGGGGGATCGAAACAGCGACTGAATTAACTTCATCGCTATGTCCGTAGAGAGTTTTTAATAATTTTCCATCTTTTCGCCGCCATATTTTCACGGTATCGTCAGCACTACCAGAAATTAGAGTTTGACCGTCGGGGCTGAATGCTACTGAAGTAACGGGGGCATGAAAACTTTTGATAGTAAGAAGTAACTTCCCATTTTTTTGCCATAATTTTATAGTGCGATCGAGACTGCCAGATGCAATCATTTCGCCGTCAGGACTATAAGCTAATGAAGTTAGATCTTCTTGATGACCCGATAAAGTTGCGAGTAATTGACCGTTTCTCCACCATAATTTAATGGTATGGTCTGTACTTGCCGAGGCAATGTTAAAACTGTCGGGGTTATAAGCGACTGCTGTAATTGCATTACTATGTCCTCTCAAGGTTGTGAATAAATAATTATTTAATTTCCAAAATTTGATAGTTTTATCAAAAGAAGCAGAAGCCAGAATTTGACCATCTGGACTAAATTTTACTTTCGCTATTTGACCGTCATGACGTTTGAGTTCGTACAGTAATGTGCCGTTTCGATCGAAAAAAACAATCTTTCTGTCTTCTGTCCCTGCCGCGATCGTCTGACCGTCAAAACTAAAGGTAACTGTAAGAATGTGAGATGAAAGAGGTTGAAAAGTTTTTAGTAATTTTCCTTTTCGACTCCAGAGTTTGATGGTTTTATCATTGCTACCTGATACCAGAGTTTGACCGTCTGGACTAAATGCCACTGCTTCGATCGCGTTTTGATGACCTTTGAGGGTAGCAATTAACTCACCCTGTTTGTTCCATAAATCGATTGTATGGTCTTTGCTGGCAGAAGCAAGGATTTCACCGTCTGGACTATAGGCAAGACTTGTAACCCAATCTCGATGACCTTTGAGAGTAGTAATTAATTGTCCTCGATCGTTCCATAAATCGATCGTATTGTCGGCACTAGCAGAAGCAAGAGTTTTTCCGTCTGGACTGTAGCTAACAGCTAAGATATTATTTCGATGATTTATGAGAGTATGTAATAAAGTGCCGTCCTTGCGCCAAATTTTGATTGTATCGTCGGAACTACCAGAAGCAAGAGTCTGACCGTCAGGATTGTAAGCAACGGCTAAGACATTACCTTGATGACCTATAAGAGTATGTAATAAACTGCCGTCCTTGCGCCAAATTCTAACTGTATTGTCCGAACTACCGCTCGCGATCGTTTCGCCGTCTTGACTGTAACTAACATCGAAAACTTTACCCTTGTGTCCAAAAAAACAGTTAAATTCAGTTGCTCCATAAACTGCTTTTTGTAAAGCTTCATCGGCAATTTTCCAGACTGCATAAGGCGCATTAGTTCCTAATTTCTGTAACTTATTGCGAGCGTCGATCGCTTCGATTAAGGCAAGAATTTTGCGCTGAGAAATAAATAAAACGTTGGCATGTTCGGCAATTTCTTTGACTTCTCTTAGCCGTGCTTGACGAGATTCGATTCGGGCTAGCAATCCCAAACCAGTACATAGTGCCAAACAAGAAGTAACGGCAATTAACCATAATTTTTGGATTCTGGCATTTTTCTTGGCTTGTGTTAGTTTTGCTTCTGTTACTTTAAGTCTTTCTTTTTCTATCGATCGCTCGTATTCTTGTCGATCGAGTTTTTGAGAGGCTGATAAATATTGATAGTCGTCGTTGTTTAAAGTTTTGTCGATCGCCCAACTTTGCGCTTCTTTTAAAGTTTCTCCGCGCAGCAAGTAAAGTTGTTCCAAACGTTCTGACTTTAACCATTTGTCAAAAGGATCGGCATAAATTCTCAGTTTGGTTAATTGTGTTTCTAGCCAAGTCGAATTAAAAATAGCTCGATAAATAGGATTGTAAACTTCTAAATGACCCCAACGTTTGACAACTAAACCAGATAGCAGCAATTCCATTTGTTCGGCACTACCATTAAAAATTACTGGTGAGTGTGAATCAAGAATTTGTTGATAAATTCCCAATAGGGCGATCGCTCGTTTTTCATTACCAATTAAGCGATCGCGTATTGTTTTTAAATGTTCTAGTTCGTCGTGGGTTTCCCAATGTTCGATAATGTTGTTTCTGACTAAGCTTTCGATCGAAACAAATTCGCTTGTCGTTGGCGCGATT
>JBOFLQ010000264.1:0-6808 GCA_051657945.1 Xenococcaceae cyanobacterium
ATGATGACAACTGCAATCTACAACCGCCAGACTCAATCTTTAAATCCCCTACAATTTTTCAAAAAATGGCTCGACAACCAAGAAATTAAGGAAGAAAACTTGGCACGTCAAATTGTTAAACTAATTCCATCTCAATGTCCCTTTGCTCGTCAAATTCATATCGGCGATCGCGTGCTTTTTTCCATTCCTCCTCTATGCAAACTCAGAAAAACTACTATGTCTAAGGGTAAAATCTATTCGGTTCGGTAGGACGAGAGACATACTTAGCAACACCTTTTTGCTTGATATATTGTCCTAAGAAAGTAGAAACAGAGTAAGTTAATCACAATTAGCAAAATTAGATATTAAGGATAATTAAACTGTTTTTTAAGGTGTTTGCTATATAATTCAGGTAGTTAAATCATTGCGTTTTCAACAAAAAAGATTATTGATAATAGTCTCTGATTTTCTGGGAGACTACTTTATTTAATTAGCTTTCTTGCTTGCTTTTCAACCTTTTGTGTCGCCCCCGCAGCCAATATCTACAAATATGCCCAAGCAACGGCGGTTCAAATTCTCATTAAATCTAGCGATCGGGGTTTATTAGTTAAGGTTCGGGATAATAGTAAGGGTTTTTGTACCGATCGCCGTAATGCAGGTTTTGGAATTCAAAGAATGCACGAACGAATTACTGCTTTGAAAGGACAATTGAGAGTAGTAAGTCAACCTAATGCCGGCTGTGCGATCGAAGTAAGATTTCCCAAGTTAGGCTAGACGGTACTTTACAGAAACATAAGTTTAAGTTACACCGATTTTGTCACGATCGGTAATGCCTTTTTGTCTTGTTTATAGAATGCAAAACATTTTTGAATAGGAGGCTAACAAATATGAAAATTTTTGTCGCAGGTGCAACAGGAGCGATCGGTCGTCCGCTTCTCGATCGCTTACACGGATCGGAACGCCAACTTGTAGCATTAACTCGCTCTTCTAAAAAAGCCAAGCTCTTAGCCGATTGAGGCATAGAACCAGCGAGCGCACTCAAGCCTCGATTGTTGCTAATATCTTTCCAGACGCTCTAGAAGTTTAATTACAAAGTTGAAAATTAAAAAGATCTATTCAATACTTCGATCGCATTTTTTATTCAACTGCGTAACTTGTGTGTATTTATAATTTTAATCGCTTAACTTTTAAACTACTTTAACTGCATCAGTTAATTTTTCTGGCATCTAAATAACTAAAATATCTAAACTAAAAATAAGAACGAAGCATTTACCTCGCTCTCTTTTTGAATCTAATTTATTTTTTGGTAATTGTTATTTTTTATCTATTGAGTAAGATCGCTCGATCTAATCTCGCTGATAATTGCTGATTTGTAGGTAAATAAAATGAATTTTTTCGAGCTAACTCAATTAAGCATAGATTCAATAATGACAACAGCTTCTCAGTCTACTCAACAACAGTTCCCATCTAAAGCAAACAAACAACACGTAGACCATGTGTTATTAATCTGTTTGTTGTTTTTAGTAATAATTTATATGTTGAGTGCGCTTTTTTACAAAAAATATTGTCAACAACAAAAGATGATTAGATTACAAGAAATTAAAAAACTCGAAAGAATGATGACTTTACCTCATAAGTAAAACAATTATTTTGTTTTTATTATTTTTCTGTATTTTAAAAGCTTTAAAAAAATAATTATGTCAGATATAATAGATTGACAAAAAAAGCAAAAATTATTTGCTTCTGTCCATAATTTTTTTGACGATAACAGAGAAATTTATGACAAAATTTTGCATAATAATTATATGAGACATCAAGAAATTTATAATGTTTTGCATAAATTTTTAGTTAGCTACTTTCAAAAACCATTTAAAATGCTCGATCTTGGTTGTGGCGATGCTCGATTTGTTGCTAAATCATTAGTAAATACAAATATAAATTTTTATCAGGGTATAGATCTTGCGAAATCTTCGTTAAAAATTGCTGGCGAAAATATGGCATTTGTTCCTTGCACAAAAATACTCAGCCAAAAAGATATTTCAACTTGGATTTCTGAATTAGAGCAAAGCCAACGTCATTGCTTTGATGTCGTTTTAGCTTCTTTTGTACTCCATCATTTAACTATCGAGCAAAAAGACCGCATTATCGGTCAGATTTTCCAACTTCTCAAAACCGACGGTGTTTTTATTCTCATCGATCTGATTCGCCGAGAAGGTGAAGATCGAGAAGCTTATATCAAACGTTATTTAGATGGCGTGCGTCGAAACTGGAAATCACTTAGCGATCGAGAAATTTCGATGATTGAGACTCATATTTGTCAAAGCAATTTTCCCGAAACGCTAGAAACCTTAAACTCAATTGCAAAAAAACATGGTTTTTTTATTACTGAATGTCTCGATCGATATCCATTAGATACAAACAGATTATTGTGTTTTTTCGTCTAAAAAAGTTTTTTGGTTAGAAAAAATTTGACCGATAATGCAAAAAGAGAACTTCGAACTTATGTATTGAGAAATTTATGAGTCACTCAGCAATAGCAAATACCTCATTAAATATTAACAATTGCCAACAAGCTATCTTACCTGGTGCGCCTTGGTTAGTAGTCCATAAGTCAATGTTGGGAGTCAATCGACCCTACCCCATTACTCTTAATAATAAAGATTATGTAATCTGGCAAAACAAAAGAGGGGAAATATTTGCCCTCGATAATGTTTGTCCTCACATGCAAGCACCTCTATCAAATGGTTGGGTGTGTGCGCAAAGAAATACTATAACCTGTCCATTTCATGCTTTGGAATTTGATGGAAAAGGTAGATTATATCGAGAAGGAAAATTCGAAAGTAAACCGATCGCTCAAACTTTAGAACTTATTATTCGCGATGATGCGATCTGGACTTATGGCGGATACACACCGAAATTATCCATTCCCGAATTAATTCCACGTATTACTAAAGGATTTGAATTTATTGGCATTGCTGGAGAAAGAAGTATTTCTGCCAATTTTTTAAGTTGTCTCAAAATTAATTATGATTTTAATCATCCTTACGGTACACATCGCAAACCATTTAAATTTAAAGCGATTGAAGTTAAAAACTATCGAGAAAATGGATATGAGATTAAATTAACTCAGGAAATCGCCAGAGAAAATAATACTTTTGCAGAAATTTTAAGATATCCTTCTGCCTTAGCTACACCCAAAATTTTAATTAACGAATTTGAATATTCTTTTCCAGCGATCTCCAGCCTAATTTCAGTGAGCAATACTTTGTTTGGACAACTCACTCAAATTTTTATTCTCTATCCCGAACGAGAAAAACAAACCAAAATTTTTGTTTTGCTATATGCCAAACCCAAACACAAATTGTTTCTATTGCCTTTTAAAAACTCTATTTTAAAAGTTTTTAATTTATTGGTAGAGCAAGATTCAACTATTGTTGAAAATCTTTATCCTTCGCACAAACCTAAAATTAGGCTGGCAAACGAAGAAATTATGTTTTATGTAGAAAAGCTATATCGTGAATGGTAATACTTAAGTTTTGGATACCTCTTCCCAAGTATTCAAATATGTTAATGTGCTAACCAAACAAGATTATACATTATTCGCCATAAGACTCATTTTTACACCACCTCTTGAACCAATTAAAAAACCACGACGTGCTGAAGTTACAGAATCCTTATCTTCTAATTTCAACTGACAATTTAAAAGAATTAAAGATTATCTCTTAATTCGTCATCACTTATACCCTCTCCATCTTCATATTTGGCTTCCATTAGCAAACTGAGTATATCAAAACGGCTCGATCGCTCTTGTTGACGACGCGACAATATTTCCGCCATCAGTTGTTCGTCAATCTGTTTTCGTAAGCGAAAATATTTTTCCTAAGGACTCCAAGTACCTAAATTTTGTTCTTCAGTACATAATATGCTAACAAATTAGTTGGAGAGATAAAAAAAGATGAATAAAAATATAGCAGTCCTAAATCATTCATGAAAAAAAGCCATACATCGAAAGCTTATGAAAACTAAAAATTTGACGATGAGTTGCTAATTCAAACAATCGCTTAACAACCGAAAAACAAGAGCAAAGAGAATAAAACTCTCGCACAAAACGCTTTGCACACAGCCAGATATCTTCGATGGGGTTTTGTTCGGGAGCATTGGGTGCAAAACGGATACAGGTAATTTTCCACTGATGGGGTTCGAGTCCTTGATTGACCGAATCAAGAAATTTTTTGATTTCCGCAGAACGATGATAGCTTGCTCCATCCCAAATTAGGGCAATACGGCTTTTGGGGTGTTGTGCTTGTAGATATCTTCAAAAAGCGATCGTGGAATTAGATTCTCCTTTCTGATAAGCTTGAACCAGCATTTCTTTGGTTTGTAAATCGATTGCTCCGTAGTAAGTTTGTTTTTGTTTCTCATTGACTATTGGAACTTTAATTCTTTGATTGGTTTGACCCCAAATATACCCACAGATGTCACCCCATAACAGATGGCATTCGTCTTGAAAAAAAACTTTTAATCGACCTGATTTGATTTCCTCTCGATGCGTCTCCAGCCAGGTCTCAATTTCAGTTTTTTTTGAGCTATTAACTCGGGATTTTGGCGAGGATTCGACTTTTGAGATTTCTTCCAGCTAATTCCCGCATCATGAAACAACTTGTAGTAGCTCTGAAGACTAGAAAACACTACGCCATACTCAACTTTTAATTGGTTCTGAAGTTCAGATAATTGCCAATAGTTTTTCTGTTGAAGCCAATCAATTACTTCAGTCTTTGTTGCGAAGTTAGGTAAGCTTGAGAGCCTCGATGTTTGAGCCTCAAACCCTCAATTCCATCAGTCTTAAACTTGCTACGACAGATGCTAATAAAACCGACTGAAACTCCCAAAGCCTCTTGGATTTGACTATATCGATAATTTTGCCCAATCATTTGTACTGCTAAGGCTCGTTTTAGTTCTCTGGGGTCGGGATTGCTCTGAATGAATTTGGTCAACGACTCCATCGCTCTTTTTCTATGAAATACAATTTTTCTGTTATTTTCATGCTTAATTTTAGTTTTATCCCTTTTGTTCACAAATCATTTAGGATTGCTATATAAAAAAGGTGTAGAAAACCTTGATATGCTTGACATATGCCTCAGTTTTATATTTAGGTAAAGTTAGAAAAAATGTAGTTTTGAGTGCATTTTAGTCATGACCTCGAAATTTGGAAACAAACTTCTGAGAGAACTCTTAAATATTGAGGGAGTAAAAGTAATCTCTAAACGGCAACATGAAGGTATAGGTATAATGGGTGCAGATTGAGTCGTTCAACAAACAAAGTATTTGCTCAATTTGTGGAACAAAAAGTCATAGACTACATCAAAATCATCGATATTTAATTAAAGATTTACCGTTAAGTGGTCAACCAGTATACCTGGAAATAAATAGACGACAATTTAAGTGTGAGAAATGTCGTAAACCATTTAGCGAAGAATTAGATTTTGTTCAGAAGAAAAGAACTTATACAAAAAGATTAGCAAAAGAGATTGTACAACAAGTTTTAGAGAATGATATTAAGAGCGTAGTGGAAAGAACTCATGTGACAACAGAAGAGATTGAGACGATATTAAAAGATATATCTCAAGAATGTTTAAAATCAAAGCCAACAGAATTAAAAAGGTTAGGCATTGATGAAATAGCATGGGTCAAAGGTCAAGGAAATTACTGTGCAGTTTTAATTGACTTAGATAAATCTAAACTTCTGGGGATTCTGGATGAACGAACGCAAGAAAAAGTGTCTGAAGTGCTTGAGCAATGGGGGACAGAGGTGTTAAAAAAAATCAAGGAGGTCAGCATAGACTTGTGGAGACCTTATAAAAATTTAGTCTAAAAACTGATGCCAAATGCCCAAGTGGTTGCCGATAGATTTCATGTAATAAAGCAAGTTAATGACGAGTTAGATCGACAACGAAAGCAACCAAAACGCGAAGCTGAAAAGAATAAAAATCAAGCGAAAAATTAGGAAGTTTTGGCTGGTTTAAAAAAGAGTAAGTATGCATTGCTGAAGAATGAAAATAGCCTAAACGAAGAACAAATACTCAAACTTGAACAAGTAAAAAAAGTATCTTCTTTTCTCGGTAAAATGCATGAATTAAAAGAAGAAATCCGAACAATTTTCGAGACAAGTAATGATTGGCTGGCCGAATTATTCAATCTTGGTAATTGGCTTGCGATCGCGGCACAATATTTCCCTGAAAGTCAGAAAACTATTATTAGGTGGTTTGATGAAGTTCTCGCATATTTTGATAACAGAACTACGAGTGGTGTTGTTGAGGGTATTAACAACAAATTGAAATTGATTAAGCGGTCAGCTTATGGGTTTAGAAAATTTGATAATTTCCGAACCAGATGTTTACTTTGCTGGCATTTCAACTGTTAGTTTAGCATAACAAGTACTGAAGAACCCTAAATCTTTTTGTAAAGACGGAAGCAATAGAAGACTCGCAGTGAGTGGTGAACTAGTCAAACCTAGCCAAGTTGACATTAAGTTTTTCAGTTTTTCAAACCTCAATTCTTCATCGATACCAAAGACTACTTTTAAGATGATCGTCATGGTAATGTCTTCACTTAAAGCAATTTTCAGGTAATTAAACTACAATACGTAGTAAAAAAACATAATTAAACAATTATGCCAGTAGCTTATTCAAAAGATTTACTTAGTCGTGTAATTAAAGCTTGGAAAGCGAAAAAAGGTTCGAGTGCGTCAAGCTCGCACAAAGATTTCAAGTTAGCTTATCTTTTGTCAGAAATCTGTTGCGCCACGCTCGAATTAATCGACAAATTGAAG
>JBOFLQ010000265.1:0-48515 GCA_051657945.1 Xenococcaceae cyanobacterium
AGAAGGCAGGAGGCAGGAGGCAGAGGGCAGAAGGATCGATTTCCGTGGGATTCCGACCCGCCAGCAATCGAAGACCGCCAACTTTTGGTTTGGCGGGGGTCTTGAACCCAAATGCGAGAAAGACAATGGGGCTGCTCAACCGACAAGCCAACCTTCTGCCTCCTGCCCTCTGCCCTCTGCCTTTCTCGCGCAGCGAGATAACCAGTAAAGCGTTCATAATCATCACTTTCAGGACTAAAACCATTGCGTCAAGCTTTACTAGAAAAAGGAGGATTGGCTACCGCAAAATCAAAGGTTTTTAGACTGCCATCGGCATTTTTAAAATAGGGAGATGATAAAGTATTATCCTGCCAAATGTCCGCCGTAGGATGCCCGTGCAGAATCATATTCATCTTAGCTAAAGCACGGGTGGCGTTATCCATTTCCTGCCCGTAGATGGTAATCCCCTCTGTTTCATCGGCAGCTTTTAATAATAACGAACCACTACCACAAGTGGGGTCATAAATAGTTCTATCTTGACTGGTAACTCGATCGATACCTATTACTTTTGCCATCACCCTAGATACTTCGACGGGGGTATAAAATTGCCCTTTACTTTTCCCCGATTCGGTGGCAAAGTGACGCATTAAATATTCATAAGCATCGCCTAAAATATCATCTCCATCGGCGCGGTTTTTACTAAAATTGAGAGCGGGATTGTTAAAGATAGCGACCAGGTTAAAAAGCCTGTCCTGCATCTCCTTGCCTTTGCCGAGTTTGTCCTCATTGTTAAAGTCGGCTACATCAATTATTCCCTTGAGGTCGTTTGCCTCAGCTAATTTAGCAATGATTTTATTGATTTTATCTCCGATTTCTTTATCCCCTTTCAAAGCAATAATATCGGCAAAACTACCGCCTTGGGGAACTTCAATTAAAGCATCATCATCTCCTGCATATTTATCGGAAACGTATTTGACAAACAGCAAAACTAAGACATAATCCTTATACTGAGAGGCATCCATCCCGCCTCTTAGTTCATCGCAGGTTTTCCATAAAGAACTGTAGAGTTCGCTTTTTTTTAATGCCATTAATTTTTACGCCAGGAAATTATTATTTTTTGACCGTTCAATATCATAATCGCGATCGCCAGTGTCAAACCCATTTATCTGTTTTTTGTATAAAAATCAAACAGTTCTAGAACTATAGGGATTGAAAAAGGCAGAAGTAAGCCCTGTGTGGCGAAGTAAATTCGCCACACAGGGCTTACGAAGGAGATTTGGTTAGAAAGACTCGATCGTCTCTTTAAATTTAAAAAAAAGCACTATTTTTAGATAAACCAAAATATTTACTGCGATCGAGGCAAATGCCTCGATCGCATTTTTTTATCTAATTACCAATTATCTACTCTGTGTTGTTTATTCCCTGTTGCCTGTTGCCTGTTGCCTATTCCCTATTCCCTATTTCTTCTTCCCTCTTGCCTTTGACATGACAAATGTAATGGCGCGATCGTGACATTTATTAGATGTGGGCAACTATTTTTCTTAGATAAATTAAAGCTATCGAGAATCAAACAACTCGAAACAATCACACAAACTACAAATCAAGGAAAAAAACCATGTCTAACCTCAACGATAAATTTAATGCTCTTTACAGCGTTGATGCCGTCCAAGATCTTACCAACGAAAATGCTGCCTCTATTTCTGGTGGCAGATCGGATGTAACTATCTATGATGGCAAAAACTTTACTCCAGGAATGAGTGGAGTTAAAACTTCTGATGAAGGAATCCAAGATTTAAAACTTATAAATTTTAACGATAAAACCTCATCGCTCAAGGTTGATGGTGTTGTCAACAAAAAAGTATGGCGTTTCTATGAAAATGCTAATTTCCAGGGAAGATCTTTCGACGTGAAACCAGGTGGAGAACTGGCTAAGTTACCTCCAGGTTTCAACAATCAGATCTCTTCTTTCAGATCGATCGGTTAACTTTATTCTCTTGCCATAGATAAGGACACGATCTGACGTGTTCTTATCTTTTCTCAAATTTTCAAACTTTTTTCTCGATCGAGGCAAATACGCCCGATCGCTTTTGTTTATCTAATTACCTATTCCCTATTCCCTTTGATATGACAAATGTAATGGCGCAATTGTGACATTTATTCGATGTTTATCTTCGAGCGAGTTTTTACTATGAAAGCATTAACAACTGCAAATAAACGTTTTTTCAATCTAAATAAAAGGACATCCACGCACATCGATCGAACTTATTAATGCCAATAAAGCAAAAACTCGATGCGATCGAAATTAATAACGATCGACTAGCTCAATTATTGTGTCGAGCAATTCCAGCTTCCTGTCCGTTTGAGCGCGAGATCGAATTTTTTGGTCGCCTAGTTGTTCGCATTCCACCTTTATGCAAGCTGAATCCTTTGTACGAGCAATTAGTTGGATTGCGTTTTCGTGCCATGTGTTATCTTGCCCAGTAGTAATACCAACTTTTTTAGATCGATCGCAATGCGATTCCCAATCGGCGCACTCCGTCTTCAATTTCTCGTTCGTTGGTAGCGGCATAGCCGAGTAGAAGCCCTCCGCGATCGGGTGATTCCAGACAAAACAACGATAAAGGAAGTACATCAACCCCATGAGCCGCAGCTTGCTGTGATGCCAGCCGATCGTCCATTCCAGGCGGCAACCATAGGACAAGATGCATTCCGGTTTCTGAAGCATAAACTTCAAATCCTAGTTCGCGTTCCAATGCCGTTACTAAATTAGCTCGACGATCGCCATATAATTTACGCATACGTCGAATGTGGCGAATAAAGTGTCTTTCACTGATAAAGTCAGCAAGTACCGCTTGTTCTAGCACGGGCAGATAAAAACTAATAAAGTTGTGAGCGGCAATAAAAGTATCTACCAGATTGGGTGGTACAACCAGATAGCCCAGGCGCAGAGCAGGAAAAAGTACCTTGCTAAACGTGCCAATGTAGATCGTACAGTTAGCAGGATCGATACCCTGCATTGCTGATAGCGGTCACCCTACAAAGCGATACTCACTATCGTAATCATCTCTAAAAGTTGATGGCGTTGTTAACAAAAAGGTATGGCGTTTTTATAAAGAACCAAATTACCAAGGAACTCACCCAGGAATCGATTTTATCGATGTAAAACCAGGAAAAGAACTCGCATTCTTACCTCCGCACTTCAACAATCGCATTTCCTCTTTGAGATCGATCGGTTAAGCTCTTACATTTTCAATTGGTATATTCTTCTCTTGCAATTGGTAGGGGCAAATTATGCCTTGCCTCTACTTGCTTTTTCACATTTGAAGAGAACGAGGAAATATAAAACCAAGATTTGATGAGCTTATATAAGAAGTTTAATGACAAATGTCATGGTCTAAAAGTGACATTTATTAGATGTAGAAAAGACTTTCTTTTTAATAAGTTGTAAGTATCAAAAGCAAAAGGATGAAAACAATGACCATTCAAACATTAGAAAATCAAACAATTGCATCTGGTGAATTACCCAAAGCGATCGCTCAAAACAATAGAAAACTAGGTTTAGTTGCTAGATGGCTGGTCGATCGAAATTCTCAGCTTTACTGTCAATGGGTTCTCGAAAATTAAATGGTACAAAAATATGAAAAACATCTCAATTGAAGATTTATCAGTCAATTACTCAACGACTGATGAAAAAGAATTAGCGCAGTCCGATCTACAAGCAAAACAGTTACTCGACGAGTTTGGTTGCTTTTTGGCTCAAGGATTACTCGCTAAGGTCGAACTTGACTTGGTTCGCAATGAAATCAGACAACTAATCGAACTGAGGATGAAACGAGTAGGGCTACCAATACAGCCTTCAGTAGATAACATCTCCGACTTTGACTACGGATTCCAAATCTTAAGCCAGTTAGAAAGCACTTACGTTCGAGAATTTTCTGCAAACAGCATCACTCAGGCAAGCCAGCTAGAATATGCCCACAGTGAAGTGATTATGAACGCTTGCCGCACCTTATTGTCGATCCATCAAATTAATGTCAACCCAAAACTGGTGCGCCTTTCTAAGCGACTTATGGAGACAAATACCCTCATGAATCATCTGTCATACGATTTGAGGGTCGATCGCCCTTATGACGATGAATCTTTGTTTCCTTGGCATCAAGATTACCCAGTAATTCAAGACTCCGAAGACGCGCTGGTATATTGGCTTCCTTTGCGAGATGTAGGATTACGAGACGGTTGTTTGGCGATCGCGCCCCAATCTCACAAACTAGGGGTTTTGCCGCAATACTGGCACAGTCAAGATGGTGAGGTAAGTGCTACCATTCCGGATCGCGAACTACTAAGTCAGTTCCCATGTCTGCGCGTTCCAGTAAACGCGGGTGATGTGTTGGTCTTTAATACTTTATTGCTGCATGCTAGTGGAGTCAATCGTAGCGATCGCATACGTTGGACGCTGCAAGTTCGTCACGGTAATTTCGAGCATCCTAAAGCGATCGCCCGAAATTGGCCAAATAGCAGCGTTTGGAATGTACCTTTCCATCAATCTCATCCCGAATATGTCAAGTGTGCTGCGCGCAGGGAACAGGGAACATAGTCTGCGGGTGCATTTTTATCTTCATTCAGAGGTTAAAAACATGATGACCAAAACGATAGAACTACCAAAGAAGATGCGTGAGTTACACAACCACCATTTTGATTCCACTATTTGGAACGATTTCAAATTTCGCGACGACGATATTATCATCGCCACCTACGCCAAAGCTGGAACGACATGGATGCAACAAATCATCTCGCAGCTTATCTTTAATGGAATTGAAGGACTCGACGTTGCTGAGATGTCACCTTGGTTGGATATACGAATACCTCCAAAAGCAGTGAAACTGGCTGAGGTGGAGGCACAGACACATCGTCGCTTCCTCAAGACACACCTGCCTGTCGATGCCTTGGTCTTTTCTCCAAAAGCCAAATATATTTATATTGGACGGGATGGTCGAGATGTCGTCTGGAGTCTGTACAATCATCATGTCAATGCTAATGAAGCATGGTATGAAGCGCTCAATAATACTCCTGGGCGCGTGGGTTCGCCAATTGAAAAGCCACCCGAATCGATCGAACAATACTTTCTTGACTGGTTGGAAAAAGATGGCTATCCTTTTTGGTCTTTTTGGGAAAATGTCAAATCTTGGTGGAAAATTCGACATCTACCCAACGTTCTTTTCGTCCATTTCGCAGAATTGAAACAAGATCTGCCTTCCCAGATTCGACGTATTGCTGAGTTTTTGGAAATTGCGATCGATGAAACGAAATGGGATGGGATTCTCGAACACTGTAGCTTTGCTTATATGAAACAGAATGCGCCTAAAAGTGTTCCTCATGGCGGCAGCTTTTGGGATGGTGGCGCTCAAACATTCATTCACAAAGGTACTAATGGACGATGGCGCGATACTTTAACTCCCCAAGAAAGCCAAAAATACGAACGAATGGCTAGAGAACAATTAGGAGAAGCTTGTGCTTACTGGTTAGCTACAGGAATCAATAATTAAAAGTAGGGGCGAATAACCATTCGCAAGGCGCGGCCGATCGAGGTGTTCTCAGAATTGCATTGCGCCGCCCCTACAGTAGTTTCGATCGAGTCCAAAAAAGCAAAATGGCACTATTACTTGAGAAAAAATTGGCACTTTAATTAATCTTAATTGCATTGTAGGCTTAAAGCAGAGATTAAAAAACAAAGCGTAGCTTTATAACTGACGCGAAAGTAATTAAAAAAAGCCACTCAGTAAAAACACAAACAAAATGCTTTAAGTATGAGCTGGCTCAAAGAAATTATTGAAAAAAATTGTCAATATAAAGCATCGAGTTTATGGAGAGCGCAATATGAAGATCGCTCAAAAAAACGCAACTAGAGCTAAAGTACCAACTCTCGCTCAATTATATCTCGAAGGAGATTCGGCTGAGATTTCTGGTGAAACGATCGCGCAATTATGCGATTGGCTGATGGGTGAGTTTCAAAATCTACCACTCAATCTGCAATTTTCTGACGATATGCGCTATGACAATGTTGCAGAAATGTTTTCCGACATCGATCGAGGTCATCTTTGGGTATCTGCCGATAGTTACGATAGCGCTATTTATCCCAATCCTATCTATGGATTTATCTTTCAGGGAATGCACGATTACGACCACTATCTAACTAATAGCGACTTTAGCCTAGAAGGAGAAATTACCGCTTACAAAGCTGCGGCAAAACGCGCGCCGAGTCTAGAAATTCAAAAGATTCTCTATTCTGAAATCGTGTTGCGATCTGCGCTTCGCAGCAGCGCTTCGCTATCTGCTGCCCACCTTTGCCTGGGACATACACCCAATCCCAAACTTGTTTTTCTTTAAAAAAAGGAGGTTTATCGATCGTGATTATATCCAATACAAATAATTTATCTTTTACGACTCAACTTAAAGAATTTGCAGATTATACAAAACCAGGAGTCACCAGAAAAAACCTAGTCAAAGACGAACAAACTCAATTTTCACTAATTTGTATAGCAGCAGGATTTGAAATACCAGAACATAGTGCTTCTCGCAATGTGTCAGTCACAGTAATTGAAGGACGAGGGATTCTGACACTAGAAGGGCGTGAAATTACTTTGGAAGCAGGAGTATTTGTCTATATGCCTGCAAATACTCCCCACGCGCTAAAGGCTTTAGAAAATCTGGCATTTCTGCACACTTGATGAATGGTACTTACTTCTGGCTTCTGTACGGGCGGGTGAGCGCAGATAAGTTTTCGATTTTAACCAAAAAAGAACGAACAAAACCCGCCCCTACTCCCTACTTCTTCTGACTTCATTTAATGGAGGTTATTATGATTAGATTTACGATTCGATCGCTCGTCAGCATTTTGGTATTTGTAACCGATGTTCTATACCGAAATCGTTCCTACCAACGCTTTTATGTGCTGGAAACGATCGCTCGCGTTCCTTATTTTGCTTACCTATCTGTTCTTCATCTTTATGAAACCCTTGGCTTTTGGCGTAAGGCAGACTGGCTTAAAGTTCACTTTGCCGAAACCTGGAACGAACTACATCACCTATTAATTATGGAAGCTCTCGGAGGCGATCGCTATTGGTTCGATCGCTTTTTAGCTCAACACATCGCTATGGGTTACTACTGGATTGTCGTACCTCTTTATATGGTACTTCCTAAGTATGCCTACTACATGATGGAGCTAATCGAACAGCACGCCTACGACACCTACGACACCTATCTGAAAAACAATGAAGAAGAACTAAAAGCTGCACCCGCACCTCAAGTTGCTATCAATTATTACCGAGATGGCGATCTCTATATGTTTGATGAAATGCAAACAACGATTCGTTCTGAATTTCGCCGTCCTAAAACAGATAACCTTTATGACGTATTTATCAATATTCGTGATGATGAATGCGAACACGTTAAAACCATGACAGCACTTCAAATACCAGAAGCACGGTTAGTTTTCAAAAGCCCTCACACTGTAGGTTTTTTGCAATAACACATAGACTATCTCAATTCTAAAGAATGTAGGGACTTTCCTAAGTTTTGTCCCTACTCTAACATCACTACTTCTGTAAGGAGATTTTGATATGGAAAGTACAACTGATATTTCTAACGCATCCGTTGCGGCACAACCTCAAATTACTCTAGTTCCCAACAACTCATTAATAACTACCACACCTGAAGAGGGACGACACTTAGCAGTCAAAATGGCGCGGCTGATTGTCAAAATGACTCAACCCGACGAAGAGAAACGCAAACAGCTACGGAAAGTTTATGACAATGATGCCATGATGCTAATTGCAGTTAGCCAAGTCGTTGCTACTGAATTTGCAACGATCGCCGCAGCCAATAACTACTGGCAAAAATAGTTTTTAATTCTTTATCTACTCATGATGGATTCTTTGGGAGGCGATCGATCCAATAGCGATCGCTTTTTAGATCTAGTTACCCTATTTCCTCTTCCCAAGGCACGGAATCTGTAGGCGATAGCCGTGCTGTTAGGCTGAGGTTTCACGGACACGGCTCTCAATACGGCGAGGATACCTCGCCGTCCGAGCCTTTTCAAGCTTGCGGAGGAAACCACAGCAAACAGTCCTTATAAGTAGATAGACAGAATTAATTACACAATTTCTATTGCAAGAATGCCTATTGCCTATTGCCTCTCTTCACCAATAAATTTAATTTTGTCCAACTACTTAAGATTATTAGTGCCGTTGTTCCCTTTGACATGACAAATGTAATGGCGCGATCGTGACATTTATTCGATGTGGGCAACCGTTCTTCTTAGATAAATTAAGGCTATCGAGAGTAAGAGGAACACAGAAAATGACCACCCAAATTATCCTACAAAATTTAATATTCGTGTTGTTTCTATTAGTGCAGCTTCCACACTTTTCTTCAAATAGCCAAGAGTCTGCCACTACTGAAGCATCAGTATCTCTTCCTATCTCGGCAAATATTCAAGGATATCGCTGATTACAGCACTTTTAAAAGAGGTCAATTAAAGATGAAATTTCCAATCGTACTACAACATAGCGAAGAAGATTGCGGTGCTGCTTGCATTGCCACTGTTGCCAAACACTACGGACGCACTTTTGCGATCGCGCGAATTAGAGAAGCAGTTGGGACGGGATCGAGAGGTACTACCCTACTGGGTTTGAATCGAGGCGCAGATGCACTCGGATTTCATACCCGTCAAGTAAAAGCTAGTGAAGAATTGCTCGATCGCCTCGAAAAAGCTCCCTTACCAATTATTATTCATTGGAAAGGTTCTCACTGGGTAGTTTTATACGGTCAAAAAGGACAAAAATATATAATTGCCGATCCTGCTGTTGGCATTCGTCATTTGACTCGCCGCGAATTAGTTACGGGTTGGGCAAATGGCGTGATGCTTTTACTGATGCCAGATGACAGCCGTTTTTACGAACAGCCAGAGGATAATGTAGGCGGTTTTGGACGTTATCTAAAGAGAGTTTGGCCATATCGTTTTATTCTCGCTCAAGCGATCGCTATTAATATTGCTGTTGGTTTACTTTCTCTTGCTTCTCCGTTAATGATGCAGTTGCTCACCGATGATGTGTTGGTGCGGGGCGATACTCAATTACTAACTGCTGTGGCGATCGGAGTTATCGTCATGAATCTCTTTAAAAGTGTTGTCAGTTTCGTACAGTCTCATTTAATCGGTCATTTCGGTCAAAAGCTACAATTAGGACTAATTTTAGAATACGGACGCAAACTATTACACCTGCCTCTGTCGTATTTTGAAGGGCGGCGCAGTGGGGAAGTAGTCAGCCGTATTAGCGATGTTGATGCCATTAATAATTTAGTTTCTCAAATTGTCCTCGGTTTACCAAGTCAATTTTTTATTGCCGTCCTGTCTCTGGGTTTCATGCTTTTCTACAGTTGGCAATTAACTCTAGCTTCGATCGCTGCTTTTATCCTGGTTACAGGAGTTAATTTACTGTTCCTTCCTGCATTGCGCCAAAAAACCCGTAATTCGATCGTCTTAAGTACGGAAAATCAAGGCTTTCTCGTGGAAACTTTTCGCGGCGTTCAAGTTCTCAAAACCACTCAAGCTACGCCTCAAGCTTGGCAAGAATATCAGTCAAATTATGGTCGTCTTGCTAATTTAGGTTGGACGACAATGAAATTAGGACTTTACACTGGAACTATTACTAGCACTCTTTCAGGTTTAACTAGTATTGGTTTGCTTTGGATGGGCAGTTTCTTAGTTATCGATGGAACTTTAAGTATCGGTCAGTTAATTGCCTATAACGGATTGAGTGGTAATTTCCTCGGCTTTTTGGGTGAAGCGATCGGCTTAGTTGATGAATTTATTACCGCTCAAATTGTCATTCAACGTCTGAGTGAAGTAATCGACGCTACCGCAGAAGATGAAAACGACTTTAAAAAACCTTGGGCAGAACTTTCTGGTAATACAAATATTATTTGCAAAGATATTAACTTTCACCACGCGGGTAGAGTCGATCTTTTAGAAGATTTTTCTTTAACTATTCCTGGCGATCGAGTAACTGCTTTAGTTGGTAAATCTGGTTGTGGCAAAAGTACTTTAGTTAAATTGATTTCTGGTTTATATTCGGTTGGCTCTGGAAATATTCGCTACGGTATTTACAACCAACAAGATTTATCTTTAGAATGTTTGCGCCAACAAGTAATTTTAGTACCTCAAGAACCACATTTTTGGAGTCGCTCGATCGTCGATAATTTTACTTTTAGTTATCCTCACATCACCTTCGAGCAAATTGTCAAAGCTTGTCAGATAGCGGGTGCTGACGAATTTATCAGCGAACTTCCCGACAAATATCAGACAATTTTAGGGGAATTTGGCGCTAATCTTTCAGGCGGACAAAAACAAAGATTGGCAATTGCTCGTGCGATCGTTACCGATCCACCCATACTTATTTTAGATGAATCTACAGGCGCACTCGATCCAGTCAGCGAAGCCCAAGTACTCGATCGCTTGATTTCCCACCGACAAGGCAAAACTACTATTCTCATTTCTCATCGTCCCAAAGTAATTCAACGCGCCGATTGGATTGTCATGTTAGAGAAAGGACATTTAAAAATTCAAGGTACTCCCGAAGCCTTACTAGATATTCCTGGCGAACATTTAGATTTTCTCGATGGCAATATTTCATTAGCTTTTAGCCAAAGCCGATCGCCCAAAGCAGATCTGCTTTCAGTTAGTTCTCTAGCCCCTACTCCCTAACCCCTAAAAGAAGGCAGAAATAATAAAAACGCGGCACACTAACCCCTAACCCCTATCCCCTATGCTTACCAAATACGACCCCAACATCAATTCTTTAACTGTAATTTCCGATAACGAATTTCTGCCACCGATTCATAATTGGGTTAGATTTGGCGGACTGTTTATCGTCGCTGCTGTCGCCCTAGCTATACCTGTTGCTTCGGTAGTCAAATATAAAGTCACCGTTAAAGCACAAGCACTAGTTCGTCCCGATGGTGAATTAAGAATCGTTCAAGCTGCTGCTTCAGGACAAGTTAAGAATATTTCTGCCAAAGGAAATCAGCTTGTCAAAAAAGGAGATGTAATTGCACAGATCGATGATTCTCGTCTACAAACACAAAAAAATCAATTACAAAATAAGATTCAGCAGGGACAGCAACAAATCGTGCAAATTAACGCGCAAATTCTGACTTTGGGCAGTCAAATAATAGCAGAAACCGAGCGCAATAACCGTGCTGTTGCCTCAACTAAAGCCGAACTCAGTCGCATTCAGAGAGAGTATCGAGATAAAAACATTACCACCGTTACCGATCTCCAAGAAGCTAAAGCAAACTTGCGATCGGCTCAAGCTGCCTTAAATGGGGCTCAATCGAAACACAATCGCTATCAAGGTGCAGCTAGGGCGGGGGCGCTTTCCAAAGATCAATTGGAGGAAACACAAGTAGCCGTCGAACAGCAAAAACAAGCTGTAGAAGCTGCCATGGCTAAAGTAGAACAAGCTAAAGCAATTCTCAACCCCACTCAATCAGAAATGGCGATCGCGAAAGAAAGAATCGCTCAAGAAAAAGCCATGGGGCAAGCAACACTAGCTACATTAAAACGAGAAAGAGAAGCACTTCTTCAGCAAAGAATTGAAATTCAAAAACAGCAATCTCAAGATAAACGCGAGATGCAACAAGTACAAACAGAATTACAGCAAACGATGATTACTGCAACAGCAGACGGCACAATCTCTAAGCTAAATTTGCGTAACAACGGTCAAAACGTGCAACCTGGCGAAGAAATTGCTCAAATTGCTCCTTCTAACAACGCGATCGTCGTTAATGCTTTAGTTTCAGCCAAAGAAATTAGCAAGATCGAAAAAGCCCAAAAAGCACAGCTACGCATATCTGCCTGTCCTTATACAGATTACGGCACTCTTAAAGGTAAAGTCAAAGCAATTCCTGTCGATGCCATTACACCTCAAAACAATCGATCCGGTAGTAGCGCTAGCGATCGACAGTATGCCGATCTTAAAGGTTCTTTTTACGAAGTCGCGATCGAACCCGAAAGTAATTCTCTGAGTCGGGGCAACGATCGATGTTCCCTTCAATTAGGAATGGAAGGTAGTGCCGATATTATCACCAAAGAAGAAACTGTACTTCAATTTCTTCTTAGGAAAGCCAGATTTATTTCAGATTTATAGAATCCATTTGAGAGCTAATTTCTCTTAATTTACTCGATCGCAATTCACTTTAACTAGGGCAGCATGGCAGAAATAACTACTCAGTCGATCCAGATAGAAAACCTCTTCGGTAGAAGGGTTATTTACTTTTGGCGAATGACCAAATCGACTTCTAACTTGAGTAACTAGCTTCTTTGATTGGCAAGAAATTCTTACAAAAAACTTTTACTGTTGAGAAAGTTTCAATCCAAACTCTAGCACCCAATTTGGTTAGATCCTGACTATAGACAATTCGACATGGCCCGTTAATTTCTACTTCATGCCCGTAAGTATTACTATTTCCTTTTTTGACAGTAATTACAGGATCGAATTTACTCTCTTTGTGGTTTCGATCGACTTGTTGTCTATTAATCCGAATGATACTGCAAGCATTAGCCCGCGCCGACTTAAAACTAAATTGAGGCCCTCTAGTTCCTTTACTAACCACTGGCATCCCAGCAGTAAGAGGAATTACCCAAAATCGTCCCAATTTATAAGCTCCAACCACTCTACCTTGCTTAAGCAGCATTCTTACTCGTGTCGGAGATACCCCAAGTAAACTTGCTGCTTGTATAGTATCGACTAACATAAAAACTATTGCGTTAAATTAATACTTATTTGACAAGTATACTAGCATTTTCTCGATCGAATTATGGCGATCGGCAACAAAGTTAATTGTGTATCTGTCTGAAACCGCTCGCGACGGAATAATTTCTCGTCATTCTTTTTTGATAAAAATCCCAAATTAGTTTTATAAAGAAAAAAAGAATTGCGCGATCGTTATTAGTTGTCTGTTGTTTCTTTTAACAATAAAATTATTGTTAAATTTTAAATTTAAATTTTGTAAAATATGGTTAGTTTATTTTTTTATTTGCGAGAAGATAGAAGTGTAGTATTAATTAGCAATTGTCAATATTTATATTTCTAAAATTTTAATTAAATTGGTTTGTGGCAATTATCGCTTGAATTGGGGTAAAAGTATTAAATCTATCGCTGGCAGTCGATTCAACTAAGTTGTCATTGATTAAAAATAAACGATCGGCATTTAAATCATAATTATCGATCGACAAAGTTATGACTAGTTGTTATTGTCTTTGCAAGAACACTTTAAATTATTTAAGATACAAACAGATATTTATTTGCCAAGAAAATCAAATCTTGAAAATAAAAAACTAACGCTTGTAAAAACATAAAAACAAAAAATCAGCTTTCACCTTCTCTAAATCTACTCGTTAGTTATTTATTTAGTAGAGTCAGTATTAAGATAGGGATGAATTAAACCATGGTCAATCTAGCTTCAGAAACGATGACACAAGCAACAAGAGAAAAAGCCTTAATTCTCTGGTTTGAAGAAGTAGGAATTGCCGATATTTCCCTAGTAGGAGGCAAAAACGCATCCTTGGGAGAAATGATTCAACAGTTGACATGCAAAGGTGTCAGCATCCCGACAGGCTTTGCTACTACCGCCTATGCCTTTCGCTACTTTATCGATCGAGCTGGAATAGAAATCAAGCTAAGACAGATTTTTGCCGACTTAGATGTAGAAAATGTCAAAAACTTACGCGATCGCGGCAAACAAGCAAGGGCATTAATTTTAAATACCCCCTTTCCCCCTGAATTATCCGAGGTAATTAGTAACGCTTATTTTCAACTGTGCGAACGTTATGGTGTATCTTCTCAATTTTGCGATCGCTTCGAAGCAGAATACCAACAACAATGCAAAGAATACAGCTACGACACCGATGTCGCAGTAAGATCTAGCGCTACAGCAGAAGACTTACCCGATGCCAGTTTTGCAGGACAACAAGAAACTTATCTCAACGTTCACGGTGTCAAAAACGTTTTAGAAGCAACCCATAAATGCTTTGCCTCCCTGTTTACCGATCGCGCTATTTCCTATCGTAGTCAAAGAAATTTCGATCATTTTGAAGTTGCCCTTTCTGTCGGCGTACAAAAGATGGTGCGATCGGATTTAGCTGCTTCGGGAGTGATTTTTTCGATCGATACCGAAACGGGTTTTAAAAATGCCGCACTGATTACCGCCGCTTACGGTTTGGGTGAAAATGTCGTTCAAGGTGCGGTAAATCCCGATGAATTTTTAGTATTCAAACCGACGTTGAAGGAAGGTTTTCGTCCCATTCTCAAGAAACGCCTCGGTAGTAAAAGCATCAAAATGATTTACGACATCGGTGGCGAAAGACTGACAAAAAATATTACCGTACCAAAAACAGAAAGAAATAAATACGCGATCTCGGACGAAGAAATTCTCACCCTAGCAAAATGGACGTGCATCATCGAAGATCATTATTCTCAAGTACGCAATGTTTACACGCCCATGGATATCGAATGGGCAAAAGATGGTCAGACGGGAGAATTATTTATCGTTCAAGCGCGTCCAGAAACCGTACAATCGCAAAAATCAGCTAATGTTTTGCGTACCTATAAATTACTCGGCACGGGTGAAGTATTAACTAACGGACGTGCTGTAGGTGAAACGATCGGGACTGGAATTGCCCGCACGATTTTAGAAGTGCGCGATAGCGTAGAATTTCAAAATGGAGAAGTTTTAGTAACCAACCGAACCGATCCAGATTGGGAACCGATCATGAAAAAAGCCAGCGCGATCGTCACCGATCGAGGTGGGCGTACTTCCCATGCTGCAATTGTAGCGCGTGAAATGGGTATCCCTGCGATCGTCGGTTGTGGTGATGCAACTAGTAAAATTAAAACAGCTCAAGAAGTGACGGTTTCTTGTGCCGAAGGTGAAGATGGAAAGGTGTATCAAGGAAAAGTACCCTTTGAAGTTCAAGAAATCCAAATAGATAAATTACCCCGCACTCGTACTCAAATTTTGATGAATGTGGGCAATCCTGATGAAGCATTAAGTTTGGCTTCGATTCCTTGTGATGGAGTAGGTTTAGCACGTTTAGAATTTATTATTGCCAATCACATTAAAGTACATCCCCTAGCATTAATTAACTTTGACAAACTAGAAAATATTCGCGCCAAACATGAAATTGCCAAATTAACCGCCCTTTATTCTCACAAGCCAGATTTCTTTGTCGATAAATTAGCCCAAGGAATTGGTACGATCGCGGCGGCTTTTTATCCCAAACCAGTTATTCTAAGATTGTCTGATTTTAAGAGTAACGAATATGCCAATCTTTTAGGCGGCGAACAATTTGAACCTCATGAAGAAAACCCGATGCTGGGTTGGCGGGGCGCTTCTCGTTACTACGATGAAAAATATCGCGAAGCTTTTGCTTTAGAGTGTAAGGCACTCAAACGAGTCAGAGAAGAAATGGGCTTGACTAATGTTATCCCGATGATTCCTTTCTGTCGTACTCCAAATGAAGGGCGTAAAGTGTTAGCAGAAATGGAAAAATACGGTTTGAAACGTGGGGAAGAAGGTTTACAAGTTTATGTCATGTGCGAAATTCCCAGTAATGTTATTTTGGCAGATGAATTTAGCGAAATCTTCGATGGTTTTTCGATCGGTTCTAACGATTTAACTCAGTTAACTTTAGGACTCGATCGCGATTCGGCGTTGGTTACTCATATTTTTGACGAACGTAACGAAGCTGTCAAAACGATGGTAAGAATGATAATTGAGAAAGCGAAGAAAAATAATCGTAAAATTGGTATTTGCGGTCAAGCACCGAGTGATTATCCCGAATTTGCCCGTTTCTTGGTTGAGTTGGGGATTGATTCGATTAGCTTGAATCCCGATTCGGTTCTTAAAACTTTACTCGATCTAGCTTCTGTTGAAGGAATTACTTAATTTTAATCTAGTAGGGACGTTCTATAGAACGTTCCTACTAGCGCAATCTAAAATAAGCTGTCGCACATTTAAATTTTATAATCTGCCTTGTGCCTTCTGCCTCCTGCCTCCTGCACGTCACGCCTTCTATTGACCAGCTAAGCTGCTGAAGATAAGACGGTACTTTCAATAACCGCTTGATAATAATTTTGTAGCTGACAAGTAGCTGCTGCCCAGCCCCATTTTTCGGCTTCTAGACGAGCATTTTGGCGCATTTGTTCTCTGGTATCTTTGGCTTCTAAAAGACGCTTTGTAGCCGCGATCGCGCTACCAGGATCGGATGGATCGAACATATATCCATTCACTCCATCGGTAACGATATCGGGAATGCCTCCAGAACGTGCCGCAACGACGGGACAACCAGCCGCCATTGCTTCTAATAGTACCAGACCTAATGTTTCTGTGCGCGATGGAAAAACAAAAGCATCGGCAGATGCAAAAGCAGATGCAAGTTCTAATCCTTCTAAATAGCCGACAAAATTGGTTGCCGTTCCTTTAAAATGTTCTTCTAAGACTTCGCGATTGGGGCCATTACCTACCAAAGCTAGACGGGCATTGGGAATAGCTTCTAGGACTGGTTTGATTTGTTCGATTTCTTTTTCTGCTGACAAGCGTCCGACGTAGAGAAGAAGCGGACTGTCGGGATGTCCGTTAGATAGACGCGATCGCATTTGTTGCGTAGCGAGATGGGGTTGAAACATTTCTGTATCGACACCCCTTTGCCATAAATCTACTCGTTCGATGCCATGATTCATTAATTCCCTTACCATTGCGGTAGAGGTACAGAGATTTAGATGTGCTTGATTGTGACCTAATTTAAGTAGTTCCCAAAGCAATCCTTCTAACGCACCCAAACCATAATGTTGTAAATATTGAGGTAAATGTGTGTGGTAGGAAGCAACCAAAGGAATATTCATTGTCTTGGCATAATATATTCCTCCTAAGCCCAACACCGCAGGATTGACGACATGAATTAAATCTGGTTTAAATCTTTCTAGCGCCCATCTTATTGTTGGTCTGGGTATAGCTAATTTTAATTCTGGATAGAGAGGAAGGGGAATACTAGAAACGCCGTGAATTTTTGCCCCTTTGTATTCTTTTAATCCGCCATCTGGACAAAAAACTAAAACTCGATCGCCGTTGCGTTGCAGATGTTCGATAGTATGACGCAGACGGGTAACAATGCCATCAATTTTCGGTAAAAAAGTTTCTGTAAATAATGCAATTCTCATAAATAAAGAGCAACAGATGATATTTTTTTTGTTTTAGTTTTTATTGGGTAGAGTACATATACCATGAATGCCGATCGCTGTAATCCCCATTCCGAATAAAACTCCAATTCCTTCGGCAAAACAATTAATTCTGTGTCTATTTTCTGCTGCTTGGGCAATAAATAACTGAGACATTGTTATCGATCGCGATCGAGATATTTTTTCAAAATTTTTATGACTATTTGTTAGTGCAGTCCATTCAGGAAAAAGATAATAAGCACTTAACGCCGTCATCAATGTTCCTGGAAGAATTACTAGAAATAAAAGAACAAGCGAGCGAAAATTCATATTATTTGTTCATTGTTCATTGAAAAGGCAGATGGCAGATGGCAGAAGGTAACAGCCGTTTTTTTTATTGCTTCTCCTACTTATCACTTATTACTTATTACTTACTTCCTACTCCCTAATTCCAGATAATTGCAGTTTTTTAGCAGTCTCTAAATTAAGCACGGGATAAATAGATTCTTTGGGTATTAATAAATTTCCCCAATCACTCGATCGCGCATACCTCGATTGTTCGCTTACGAAATTTGAAATATCTTCAATATCGATAATCCAATCTGCGGCATATTTTTTTAAATATTCGCCTCTCAAACCTAACTGAATGGCGCGTCTTTCTAATCTATTGCCATTTGGCGTGCGATCGGGATCCCATTGCAATCTCACGAAGTCAGAGGAAGCCCTGTCGTTTTACGGCAGGGTCTCTCTGACCGACGAACGATTGAGAGTTTTTTTCCATTCTTTTTCAGTTTCGTACAAATCGGAAACGTATTTAGAATGAATTGCTTCTGACAATATTTCATCAAAACCAGTTCGTTTTATTCTTATAGCCAAACTTATTTCTTGCCCAGGTTTAGTTCCCCATCCCGATCGATACATCATCCAAAGAAAGTTTGGTTTAATCCAACTCATGCGATCGCGCACTAAATTCACCACCGAAATAATTATGACTAGCGGCAAACAAACCAATTGCTGGACGATAAGCTTGGTAGACGACAATCGATTCATTATCGTACTGTGCCAAAATATATCGTCCAGTTTTCGGTAATTTATTTTCTCGATCGAGATCTGATTCTACTGCCAGCATCTTAAAAGAATTCAAAATTCAAAATTCAGGTTTTAAATTTTAAATATCAAAAATAACTCCGAACTCAAATTTAGTTTCTACGCCAAGATACTTTGGGTAAAATTTGTTGGTTATCGACGCGAGTTTTATATTTGGTGGCAAAATTTAGCAGAGAATCTAATAAGGAATCAGATAGATAGTGAGGTTGTAAACCTAAATCGAGTAATTTGGTATTTTTAGCGTTGAAATAGTGATTTTCTAGTTCGACTCTGGGATTTTCCATGTAGCTGATTTCTACATCCAATCCTAAAGCGACACCTGCTTGTTTGACTTTGAGTGCCAAATCTTCGACGCTAAACAATTCTGTAAATTGGTTGAAAACGCGGAATTGACCGGAATCGGCAGGGTTAGCGATCGCCAATTCTACACACCTTACCGTGTCTCTAATATCCAAAAATCCTCTAGTTTGACCGCCTTTGCCGTATACAGTCAAAGGATGTCCGATCGCTGCTTGAATGCAAAATCTGTTTAATGCCGTACCGAATACGCCATCATAATCGAGACGGTTGATCAACAATTCATCCATACCTGTCTCTTCGGTGAGTACGCCGTAAACTACACCTTGATTGAGATCGGTAGCTCTTAAACCCCAAATTTTACAAGCAAAGTGAATGTTATGACTGTCGTGTACTTTACTGAGGTGGTAGAAACTACCTGGCTGTTTGGGGTATGGTAAAGTATCTTTACGACCGTTGTGTTCGATCGTGATGTAACCTTCTTCAATATCGATATTGGGTGTACCATATTCACCCATAGTTCCCAACTTGACTAGGTGACAGTCGGGAAAATCCGATCGCATGGCATATAGTAGATTGAGCGTTCCTACAACGTTATTTACTTGAGTAAGAACGGCATGTTCGCGATCGATCATCGAAAAAGGTGCAGAACGTTGTTCGCCGAAATGTACGATCGCTTCTGGTTCGAATTGGTGCAAACTTTTTGCTAGAAAATCATAATCGGTGATATCGCCAACGAATAAGTCGATCGATTTTCCCGTTAAATCGTGCCAGCGTTGAATTCTTTTTTGAATTGGTGCAATGGGAGTTAAAGTGTCAACTCCTAGTTGTGCATCCCAATAACGACGCACTAAGTTATCTAAAATGCCGACTTCGTATCCTTTGTTGGATAGATGGAGGGCTGTCGCCCAACCGCAGTAACCATCGCCGCCAATAACTAGGACTCTCATACTTTATCTAAAAATTGTATTTACCAATCTTCGGTAAATTTATCAGGAATTGGTACCCAAGGGAGCATCTATTTGGTAAAGATGCGGAATTGTCTAGTAGAAACTGGCGTTGCATTTATTGAATATCAATAAAGTGGGAAAAAATTATTTTTTAAGTTTTCTAAAATAAAGATAAGCGATCGAACAATTTTGTTCTAGCTCGCCAAAAAAACTAGATAAAAAAAAATGAAGTTTAAACTTATCGTCAATACTGCTGTTGCAGCTATTTCAGTTTTAGCGATCGCGGGAATTTTTAAGACAGCGATCGCGCAACCTGTATCGCCAGGAAATTTAGGCATAGGCAATGGCGGCTTGCCATCAAATACAAATAGAATTGAGACACCTAGTAACGGAGGCGCGATCGAACCTTTAGGATCTCAACAATTTTTTAGAGATGGTTTGAGTACGCTAGATACAAAACCGAGTCCGCCGCCTGAAAATCCTTTGACTATCAAAGAAGAAAATCTCGTACCTACTGAAATTCCTTCAGATAGTCTCATGCGCGATCGCGACAAACCAAACGACTCCAAAAATTAAGCATGGAGGGCATTTAATTTGCTGGCTGAGAAAAGGCAGACGGCAGACGGCAGACGGCAGACGGCAGAAGGAACAGCCATATATCAAATTTAAATGCACAACAGCTTAATATTTTTTCATCGCCGATTTAGTTATTTTTCACAAACATGAATTCGCACTAAATTTCATCGTTTATCTGCGGACACAACATTTAAAGTAGAACTAGCACACCGACCAAATTGTTCTGGTTCGTATTGTAACTTTGCTTCTGCACCTGGCCATAGAAAATTACCTGGAGTGACCGATCGCGCTAGATAATGAAGGTGATACACTCCCGCATCGAGGCGATCGGCGTAGGCAGTAATGCGATCGCTGTGTATTTTTTGATAATCGATTTGCCAACTGTCTGCTTGCGGTTGGAAATAATTGGTAGCAGTTTGAAAACTAGTATCTACTGCTTCTAAACCACCAGGTAAATAATCGGTAATTTGGACGTTATTAACTGGGCGATCGCTAATAATTTCTAAATCGATATCAAATACATTTGCTGGGGAAACTTTTAAGGATTCGTCGTTAGCAACGAGTGACATTTTTGCTAATACTTGTTCTCCATTGGCGGGGCGTACTAATCTGGTGACGCGTAATCCTTGTAATCTTCCTGGCTGGTTTCCTGGTAAAGCATAGTTGTAGGCGGCGAGGTAATGTAATGTTCCCTGTCCAGATTTTTGTAAATTTAAATCGTATTTTCCTGTGGGTAAATCTTTGGTAGGAATGTTTAGATAGAAACTAGGTTTTTGATAACCTTCAAATTGGGTATTAGCGATTTGTTTCGATCCTAATGACGCGATCGCGGTAAAATTAGGTGGAGTAGATTGGAGCTTGCTGTATCTAACCAATTCTCTGAGCGCTACAGCATTGTCGTAACTGCTGCCCCAAGTACCGTTACGCCGTAAATTCAGCAATCCTTGTAAGAGGCGATCGATCTGTTCTTCTTTACCAAGGCTTCCGCCTTGGAAGGCAGAGGGCAGAGGGCAGAAGGCAGAAGGTTTTATTTTTCCCTCAAACTTCTCACTTGTGGGGTATGCGCCCCCGCCACAATCTTTGCGCCAAACTTTTTCCTTCGGCAACGCCTCGGAAAAACAAGATACGCAGATTTGGCGGTCTTCAATTGCTGGGTCAACTGAATCCCACGGAAATTGCTCCTTCTGCCTCCTGCCTTCTGCCTTCTGCCTTCGTTCAATATTAGCAGCGATAAATAGACGTAAGGTTTCCGCTTGGTTAGTAGTTTTAGAATTCAACCAATCCCGTCCTTCAGGAAGATTAATCGTCGCACTGCGTCCGCTTTCGTTAACTGTTTCTTGTAGTTCGTTAAATAAAGTTTTTGCTTCTTGTTGCCATTCTGGGAAAGAAAAAAGATGACGTGCTAATTTAATTTGGGCGACGCGATCGAGACTGTTTCTGTTTTCATAGATAGAAGAAAGAAAATCATTACTTTTGTCTGCTAAATCTGCCAGCGCGATCGAAGTTTCTAAACGAATGCGAGTTTTACATTCGATCGATTTACAGTAATCGTATTTTCCTGGATCGGCTAATAATTTTTGCAGATATGTTTTTAGACGCGATCTCATTTCCGATGTATTTTGTAGGGGCGAATGGCCATTCGTCCCTACATTTTCAAACCGATCGTTCGCCCCTATATTTTGAAATGCAACCTGTGCCTGTGCTAAACTTTGGGCGGCATAGGTACTAACAAAAGGATCGGATTGTTTCGCTTCGGGATAAGAAGCAAAACCACCGTCCGATCGCTGTAATTGTTTTAATTGTTTTATGGCAATAGATGCTGTTTCGGTGGGCTTAAATTGACTGAAATCCTGTTTGAATTGTTTGCCCAAACGTTGTAAGCTAGACGCGATCGCCAAACGACTCGATACGGGTTCTAATAATAAGTCTTCTTCTTCTTGTAATTGTTTTGCTGGTGCGGTAATTTCTGGAATAAGAGTACTCGCCAAAGAAATTTCTAATCCTCCCGCATTTGGTAAAACATTTTTGGCAATGTTGAGAGGAATACTAACGCGATTTTTAGTAATTCCCGTTTCTACTACCTGTTCGGTAATTTTGAGAGATTTAACCTGCAAAGGAACTTCAAAAGCATCTGTTTTATTATTCATTTGCGTGGTGAATCGTACTTTTGTTTCACCTGTATTTTTTGCCACCATCGGAAAACGATAGGCGGTTGTACCAGATGTTGCTGATGTAGTTAATGTTTGTTCTCTAGTAAAATTGCCTTCACGCTTTAATTTTGGCAAGATGATATCGTTGTCTTGAAATTCGATCGCATCAGAAGTAGTTAGCAAACCATTTATACTCACATTTCCCGTTTCTTTAGTGCTATTAGTAATAGCTAAACCAGCTTCAAAGCGATCGCCCTGACGAACGAATTGAGGTAAAACGGGATTTGATAGTAATGGTTTGGTTGCCGTAAAAGTTGTTTCGCCGTTGCCGAAATGCCAATTACCATCGGTAGCAACTACCATTACTCGCCAGGTAGTTAAATCGTCTGGTAATTTAAAATTAACTGTTGCTTTTCCGTTTGCGTCAGTCAAAACAGAACCGTTGTAGTAAGCGATCGCGCGAAAATCGTTACGAATACGAGTATTAGCTAAAGCAGAAGATAAACCGCCTCCAAAACCCCAACCTTTGGCTAAAGGAGATACCATTTTTTCTAAAACTACGTCGGGGCGATTGTCGGCGAAACGAGTTGTAATTGGTTGTTCGGCAAAAACTGTCTCGACTAAATCGGGAGGACGATAACCATTTAGTTGTAAAATTGACTCGTTAACCGTCATAACGGTAAATTGTCCTTCAACTGGATTATTTTTCGCGTCTTTTAATTCCAGTTGAATTGTTTGTTCGCTACCAGGTTCTAGAGATTCTGAGGCTGCTGTAGCAGTAACTTTGAGGTATTTGTCATCGAGATTGGTTTTGAAAGCTGCAAAGCCAATTTTAGCTAGTTTATCGATGTTTTCTGGTTGCGGCTGTTCCCTATTCCCTATTCCCTGCGATGCACTGAGCTTGCCGAAGTGTTCCCTATTCCCTCCCAAAGGTTTCCCCTGACGTACCAAGACAGCTTCTACAGCAGCATTGGGAAGCATTTCTGGTGTAACGGTAAATTGAATCTGCGGCGCGCCACCTTTTACTTTGACAACTTTATTGTAGAGAATGCGATCGCGCACGACAGCGAAATATAATTCGGCTTCTGAGTAAGGAGATTGAATTAATGCCGTTGCTGTTTCTCCTGGGGTATAAGTTTCTTTGTCGAGGCGAACATCTAATCGTTCGTTATCGTAGCGATCGCCCCAATAAACTGAATCTCCTCCCGTTATCCAAATCTGTGTATCGGTAGCGCTACTTTCATCTTTTGCACCTTCAAAATTAGCGCGAATACGATAAGAAGCAGATTCGGGTGGAGTTAAAGTTACGGTGACGGGTTTGTCTTGCGATCGCGTTTCCGTTGTCGCAACAGTTTTATATTCGACTTGATTGCGATCGGCTAAACCGCCTTCTATTTCTTCTGTAGCGCTAGAGTAATCCATCTGTTGCAATTCGAGTTTTATTTTTTCTCCTGCGATCGCAACTCCTTGTGGATCGGTGACGATAAGTTGCACCGAAAAAGGTTTGTTTGTATCGCCAACAAAATCATTTTGCAATCCGATGAGGCGATCGCTTGGTAGGGCAATAAAATTTTGAGAGTTAGCGACAGAAAGATTGGAAACATCGGTAACTTCTGCGTCTACCCGATAGCGCATGGCAAAAGGAAAATCGTCGGTTACTTTTATCTTCTGTTTATTGTTTCCTTGTTTATCTAGTAACTGACTTCCCTGTTGTACGTTACTTTCAACTTCGGGACTTTCTTCTGGCCAAAACCATTGTCTGCCAAAACTAAATTTTTCCCAACCTTCAGGCGTAAAACTATCTTTGCTACGCGTGACGTAATATTTAACCTTACCTCCTTCTACTGGCGCGCCAAATAAATAATTACTTTGCAAACTAGCTTCTAATTCTTCGTTGACAGCAACAAATTTCTTGTTTAAATTCAAATCGACTTTAAAATTAGGTGGTTTAAATTCTGCAACGCGAAATTCTCCAGCAATTTCTACCCCATTTTCACTTGTAGCGCGAATCGAATAATTTCCCAGAGGTGAATTTTTCTGTAAAGGTACTTCTAAAGAAAACGTACCAAATTTATTAGTCTGATGTTTTCCGAGATCGGTTACTTTTCCTTCAGGATTTTGTAAATTAACTTGGTAAAAACTATTGCGCGAACGCTGTAATTTTCCATTTTGCAAGTAATAAGCAACACCTGTAAACCAAGCAGATTCGTCAGGCTGATATAATTGTCTGTCAGAAAAAATTAAACCTCTAGATGTCGGTTTGCGATCGCCCCATTGTGTATCGACACCATAACCATACGAACCACTAAAACCAAAAGTACGAGTATATGCCCAGTCTTTATCTTCTCTAGCAATTACTAATAATTCTGGCCCTTCGCCAAAATTAATCGTTCCCTGTTGCAAACAATTTTGCCAATCATCGTCAGTAATTAATAAAGTACCAGTACGATCTGTAGATGCGATCGCGCAAGCTTGGGGTTCGGATTTTACTTTTGCACCGATTCGGGATTTATAAATTTCAACTTTAGCATTGCTTACTGCCGCACCGTCATCGAGGTGATGTACTCTCACCAAACCAGAATCGGGAAACCATTGTGCAAATATACCCAAATTTGTTAACTGTACCAAACCCGAATAAGTTGGTTCGCGCCATTGTTTCTTGCCATCTTCTTCGTAACTATTAGTTTTAGCTTTAATGCCATAAGCAAGCATTCCCGTCTTTCCGCCCAGTTTTTCGCGTAAGGGAATTGCTAGATCTATGCTTTGATTCTGTTTGCTTTCAAAAGAAAAATTCGACCAACTATTGCTAGGAGGAAGTAATTCACCTCCCGTATCGCTAGGGTAAGCATCGCTGTAATAAACTAAATCTGTCGGTTCGATCGCGCGATAGACAGCTTGATATTGAGAGTCGGGCAAATTTACCGCTGAAATATTTAATTGTAAATTTTGTTTGGCAGGAAAAATATTTAAACCTGTCGGTGTCCAAATATCTGCTGCTAAATCTTTTGTAGTAAATGTTTGGGTTATTGGTTGTTCTAAAGTTTGTCCGAATTTATCTTTTAACTCTTTGCCAACTGTAATTGTATAGCTAGTATTTGGTTCTAATGCCCAAGGATTGAAAGTAACAATATTATCGTCATCGTAAGCACGAATCAAAGGTGATTGTTTTGGTTTGGGTTGAATTGTAATATTTTTAAGTGCAGATTCGGCAATCAAACCATTGTTAAAAGTTAATTGTGGACTGCCTTCGGTAAACCTGCCATAAGTACCACCAGAATTAGGTTGTCCGTAAGATTCCAGTTTCTTAAAAGCTAAATTTGCATAAGTATTAATTTCGGTATTGTAAATATTTTCACTATGTAAATTTCCACGCAAAGGAAGCAAACCAGAAGAGATTTTGAAAGAATATTTAGTTGCTTTTTCTAAAGTATTTTCTGGAGTAAAATTGTAAACCAAAGTTTTTTCGGCGGCGTTGAATTCTTCTTGAGGTTGTTCGTCACTTTCTTTTTTTTCTATTTCTACTGGTTCGACTTTTACATTAATTCCTTCCTGTTTTCCTTCAGGAATTAAAACAATACTCTTTTTGAGAGAATCTAAATTTAATTCTGCATTAGAAGTAATTTGTAATTTCGGTTTAATGTCAAAAGGCGGAATTTCTTGTTCTGGTGTTTCTTTGCTTCCAGGTAAATTAGTTAATTTAATTGTCTGTGTATTAAAAGTCCAAGCTAAATCTTTTTCCAAACGATGATTTTTTAAATCTGCCAAACCAGCTTTAAGAGTAACCCTAACGCGGGTAGCTGTAGGGATAGCTTTATCTGGTTGAAATCCAATCATTTTAGGAGTTAAAAAGCGAAATTCACCTTTTAAAGATGGCAAAATTGCAAATTTTTGTAGAATATCTTTTTGTTTGTCGCTTTCTAAACTTTCTAAAGGAATTAAAGCTTCTTTGAAACGAATCCGAATTTGCCCTAACTCTTTAGCTTCTCCTGTCGGACTGATTTGTTCGATCCAGGCTGGAAGCTTTGGTAAAGGAAGAGATTCGACGTAAGGAAGTGGTTCGACATTTGAGGCGATTTTACCAAATCCACATCCTGTCAGATTGAGAACAATTGCAACAATAAATAAAAACTTGAGTACAGTTTTAAACTCTATCTTCGCGCTCGATCGAACACGCCTCATTAACGCATCCATATATCCCCTACATATTATTAATTCTGTTGATAACAGATAGAATTGGGAAAATTGGTAAAAGTTCCAGAATTCTTAAGTTTGTAGATAATTAATAGCGATCGAAATAAATCTCTAATCTTGCATTAAGCATTATCTCCTTACGCTAAAAGAGGAAGATAGTTTGTAAGATTAGCTTCTGCAAATTTTAAATGTTCTCGATCGAATTCTTCTTGAAGAAGCTTTGCTTTCTCATCAAAAAGAGAATTTCATCTTTGCTTCAAAGTTTATTGGTGTATAGACAAAACAAAATCTCAAATTTCTTTCTGTCGATGCAGTATTAGAAATTAGAAAATGACTCAAGAAAATCGATCGAGAAGCTGCTGAGGAATTTATTCGTTTATATTTAGATAATTCGCTCGAAGAAGAACAAGATAATAAATTCCAATCTAGTTTGTCAGCAAAATAAGTGATGATGCAACAACTTGCTGATTAGTGTGTTAAAAAGTTTAAGTAATTGGGAAAACTAAAAGTAGATTCTAGCTATACGAAACTACTTAATTTTCCAATAACATGAAAGCTACTGAAATTAACTTACTTGAATTTCTTAGAGAACCAAAACAATTCGTTATTCCCATTTATCAACGTACCTATAGCTGGACAGTAAAACAATGTCAACAGTTATGGAATGATATTGTAAGAGTGGCTGAAGATGAAACAAAATCGGGACACTTTCTGGGTTCGGTTGTTTATATCAAGCATGGTTTATTTCACGTTGCTTCTTTAAGCGAGCTTTTGGTAATTGATGGACAACAACGTCTGACTACAATCTTTTTGTTATTAAAAGCGCTAGGTAATGCGATTGAAGGCTCAGAACAAAAAATAAATATAACGCGCCAAAAAATTGATAACTATTTTCTATTTAATACAGAAGAAGAGGGCAAAGCTAGATATAAATTATTTTTAACTCAAAGCGATCGAGAAACATTTATTAACTTAATTGAAGATCGAGAATTAATAAATGATTCGTCTCAAAGAATTCAAGAAAATTATAGTTTTTTTACCAATCAAATCAATAAAAATTCTCTCGCTCTCAATCGTCTTTATTTAGGAATTAGTAAACTTATCATTGTAGATATTAGTTTAGATGGAGAACAAGATAATCCACAACTTATTTTTGAAAGTTTAAATTCAACTGGTTTGGATCTTTCACAAGCCGATCTAATTCGTAATTATATATTAATTAATTTAAAACCAAACCAACAAACTAAAATTTATCAAAACTATTGGTATCCGATGGAGAAAAATTTTGGTCAGATTGGATACACCGAGCAATTTGATAATTTCATGCGTTATTATCTTACAGTTAAATCTAAATCTGGTAATCTTCCCAATATTAGAGATATTTATCATGATTTTAAAAATTATGTACAAAAACATTCAGATGTATCTATAGAAGAAATAGTTAAGGATATAGATCGCTATTCTAAATATTTTGTCTGTTTGGCTTTCGATCGAGAGAAGGATAAAAATCTTAAAAGTATTATTGCAGATATCAATACACTTAAAGTTGATGTTGCTTATCCTTTTTTACTAGAAGTTTATGATGATTATAAAAATAGTTTAATAAACAAAGAAGAATTCAGTGAAATCTTAAAAATAGTAGAAATTTATGCTTTTCGGCGAGCAATTTGTGGTATTCCTACCAACTCAATGAATAAAACATTTGCTAGTTTAAGTCGAGCAATTCGGAAAAATGATTACTTAAGAAGTGTTAAAGTTGCTTTCAAGAATATGTACTCCTACAAGAGATTTCCTGATGATGAAGAGTTTCGTAGAGAGTTAGTAGTCAAAGATATTTATAATTTTCGTAATCGCAACTATTTATTACGTAAACTGGAAAATTACAATCATGCCAAAGAATTAGTAGATATAGAAAACTATAGTATCGAACATATTATGCCTCAAAATTCTAATCTATCTCTACAATGGCAAAAAGATTTAGGAGAAGATTGGCAAGCAATACAATCTAAATATTTGCATACTATTGGTAATTTAACTTTAACTGGCTATAATTCTGAACTGAGTGATAAATCATTTACAGAAAAGTGCAATATGGATAATGGTTTTGCTAATAGTCCTTTATTCTTAAATCAAAATTTAGCAAAACTTACAGCTTGGAATGAAACAGAAATAAAAAATAGAGCTGAGTATTTAGCAAAAATAGCAGTTGAAGTTTGGTCATTTCCATTAAGTAACTAAAAATCATGAAATTATCAAACCCAAGATTAACAACTTAAGAAGTGTAGTTGTTTCAGTACGAGAATATTTAGAAAAAGCAGGAATTAGTCCCGAACATAGTAATGGTTTCTAATCTTAGTTACTGGGGATAGGATCGGGCGATCGCTTTTTGTTTTTAGCGATCGAGCATTAATAATTTTAAGGCGCAGAATTCTTAAGTTTTAAAGGCGCGATCGCGCTAAATACTAATTAATAAAGCATCAATAATTAAATAAACGAACTATTGAGTAACGCTGTAAAAAATAATTATAAAAAGTCATAAAAACTCGACAGCATCAAATGCAAAGGAGTGGCTCGATCGAATTGCAAAACTACTCGTTTGACGCAAATTTAAAGTTTTTAGTAGAACTATAAACTTTTTGAAAAAAACTAGAAGTTTTTCGATCGCTATAATAAATTTTTTTTGAAAAAATATATTTATTATTATATAAATGCAAAATCCAAAAACATATAATGACAAATCTTTTGGCTTGGTATAGATAATATTCAAGAATAACGATAGATAAAATTGATTGATGCACCCGCTCGATAAATATTAAACGATAACTGGTAAAATGCATTAATCAGCTATTTTTGACAGAAAAATTCGCTCGATTGAAATTTTTGTGTGAGGCTCGAACAATGAAAAAAAAACAAATATTTTTGAGTAAAGTATCTTTAGCTTTGCTGATAATTAGCAGTTTGTCAGAGTTTTTTATGCTCGCAAATCGGGCTATTGCTGTTGAAACGAATCAAAAAAGTAACAATGAGTCAAGTCGTTTTCGATCGCAAAATACAAGCGCTCATCATAGCTCCAAACTTGTAGCTCAAGTCGATAATTCTGATTCTACTTTAACCAATTCTTTAGAGCAGATCGAACAATACAATCGAACTGCACCCAATTCCCTCGAACAAGTTACCAACGTCAATCAATTGCGCGATGTTGCGCCAACTGATTGGGCATTTGAAGCCTTGCAAAGTTTGGTCGAACGTTACGGTTGTATCGCTGGCTTCCCCAACCAAACCTATCGCGGTTCTAAAGCGTTAACCCGCTATGAATTTGCGGCTGGTTTAAATGCTTGTTTGAATCAAATCGAACGCTTGGTTGCTTCTAGCCAATCGGTAATGCGTGAAGATTTAGAAAAAATTCAGCGACTAAGCGAAGAATTTCAAACGGAATTAACGGCTTTAGGTACAAAAGTAGATAATCTCGAAGGTCGTACCGCTTTTTTGGAAGACAAGCAATTTTCAACTACTACCAAACTTAATGGAGAAGTAATCTTTTCTGTGGCAGGTGGTTTTGGTGGCGAACCAGGTAGCGACAACTCGCAAATTGTCTTGAACGATCGCATTCGTTTGAATCTAACTACAAGTTTTACGGGAAAAGACCAATTAATTACAGGTTTACAGGCTTATAACTTTGGTGGCGGTGCGCTAACAGACAACTCCAGCATTGGTGAAACCTTGTTTCCCAACGATGCTTCGCCCCTCAGCGAAAGCATGACCAAACTCAGCTTTGAACCTCAGTTTCCTGGTTTTAATCCTCAAAATTTGCAAAGCAGTTGCGGTAACAACGACATTTGTCTTTACAAACTGCTATACATCTTCCCCGTCATCGATAAATTATCTGCCTTTGTCGGCCCTGCGGCTGAAACTACTGATGCTTTTCCCACCATTATACCTTTTGCGAACGAAGCCCAAGGTGCAATTTCTCGATTTGGTAGCGTCAACCCAGTTTTGCGAGTTTCTGGAGGAACTTCGGGAACGGGGCTAGCTTCTGCTGCCGGTGCGATCTTTACGCCCAGTCCTAAAATAGACATTCGTGCGCTTTACGCTAGCGTCAACGCTGCCATTCCAGGCAACGAAGGCTTTCCAGGCACTCCTTTAGGTGCGGGTTTGTTTAATGGCAGTTATGTCGCTGCGACTCAGGTAACTCTCAAGCCAATTGATTCTATCGATATTGGTCTGAACTACGCCCACAGCTATCACCAGATTAATATTTTAGGTATGGGTTCGGCTAGCGCCTCTACGGGAGTATTATCTGGTTTGCCTTTAAATACGCCAGTCAGTATGAATTCTTATGGTGCTAGTTTAGCCTGGCGCATCAATCCAAAAATTCAATTCACCGCTTATGGCGCTTACATTGCTGTAGAAGATGCCACCAGCGGTGATGCCTCTACCGATCTAACCAGTTGGATGGCTGGTTTATATTTCCCCGATGCTTTAGTAGAAGGAAATTCCGCAGGATTATTATTTGGACAACCTCTATATCGAGTTGATGCGGGAGGTGGGGCTAGTCGCAATACATCAACTACTGGCGATCGCTCTACTCCTTATCAAGTCGAAGCGTTTTACAATTTTAAAGTTAATGACAATCTCAGCATTACACCTGGGGCATTTGTCATCTTTAATCCAGAAGGAGATGCCGATAACGATACCTCTGGTGTAGCCGTATTGAGGACATCTTTTACTTTTTAAAAATTAAGCTAAGCTCAGCCGATCCAACTTCCGATTTAGGCGTTTATTTGCTAATAGCAAGTTGCGATCGCCATTTCAAAAAGCTTAAAATAGTTGTACAAATACTTTGTACAACTATGTCTTCAGAAATTAATCTACAAGTTAGCTACTCTCAAGCTAGAGAAAATCTTGCTTCTATCTTAGATGAGGTGACTGAGAATAGTACCATAGCTATTATTAAACGAAGAGGTCGTAAGGATGTAGCAATGCTGCCAGCAGACGAACTAAGCAGCTTGCTTGAGACAGTATATCTTTTACGATCGCCAGCCAATGCCAAACAGCTTTTTGAAGCACTCGAATGGTCAAAAGCAAGAGATAAAGAAAACAACGATGGTTTGCCCGCTTCTGAAGCGATCGCCAAGTTGAAGAAGGAAATTGGTTTTGATTAGTTTTTCTCCCGTTTTTCGAGACGATCTTAAGTATTGGTGCAAAAAGAATCCTAAAAAAGCCGAAAAAATTTTTGATTTAATCGAGGCGATCGATCGAGATCCCGTTCGCGGTATTGGTAAACCAGAACCCTTAAAATACCAAGAGTCAAATCTTTGGAGTCGGCGCATAGATTTAGAACATCGTCTTGTTTATCGAGTCATAGACGATCGCATAGATTTTCTTTCCTGTCGATATCACTACGATTTCTAACTATTTAAAATGTAAAGAGTGCGATCGCGCTAAATACTAATCATATGAAATTTTAAATGAAAGCATGACTTTTACTAAAAAAGAAACAAAAATTCAGCTAACACCAGGCGCGATCGCAACATTTCCAGGCACTTGGCAGCAATACAAAGCACTTTCCGAACAACTAGGCGATCGTGCCGCAGTAAAAATAAAATTTAGACTACAACAAATAAAATTAATGAATCCGCTTCCCCAACATGGGCGCAAAGCTAGTTTATTAGCCGATCTTGTCAAAATGTTGTTGTTTAAACAGGGCAAAAGGTTTGAAGCTTTTACGCCGATTACCTTAGAATTACCAAACGAAAGCGGTATCGAACCCGACTACTGTTTTTATATCGATAATCTCGATCGCCTCGATAATCTCGATCGGATCGATTGGACAACTGCACCACCACCAGATTTAGCGATCGAAATTGACGTAACTAGCTACACTAATATTGCCGATTATTTACCATATCGCATTCCTGAAGTTTGGATTTATAAAAATAACCAACTAAACATCTATTTATATAATGGACAAGATTACCAACAAAGTAATAGTTTACTTTTTCCCGACTTCGATTTCAATTTAATTAATCGCTTTGAAACAAGCGGTGATGCGATCGCTTTCTTGCTGAATTCTTAGATTTTTCAGTAAATAGACGATCGCATAAATTTTCTTTGTTGTCGATATCACTACTAATTTGACAGATCTAATCTATTGCTGCAATTCCTGCAAGATCTAAAATCTGTGGAATTAAATCTTCTTTCTTAACTGCCATCATATGTACGCCGTCGCAAATTTGCTTGGCAATTTTCACTTGTTCGGCGGCAATTTTCATACCTTCTTCGAGCGGTTTTTTCGCTTTTGCCAAACGATCGATTGTTTCTTGAGGAATATTTACTCCTGGCACGTAGCGATTGATAAAATCGGCATTTTTGGCAGATTTGAGCAGAAAAATACCAGCTAAGATCGGTCGATCGACATCGACAGCAATTTGTGACATAAACTTGTCGAGGCGATCGAAATCTGTAATTAACTGACTTTGAAAAAATTGCGCCCCCGCTTCAACTTTACGTTCGAATCGCTTTTGCAAACTAGACCAACTTTTAAGTTGCGGATCGACAGCAGCACCAACAAATAGATCGGTCGGTTCGTCGGTTAAAATTTTACCATTGCCATCAAAACCACTGTTGAGTTTGTTAATTACCTGCAATAATCTAATTGATTCTAAGTCGAATACTGGTTTGGCATCGGGATGATCGCCAGCTTTAACGGGATCTCCAGTCAGAGCTAGTATATTACGAATTCCCAGTGCATGAGCGCCCAAAAGATCTGCCTGTAAACCAATAGTATTGCGATCGCGACAAGTTATTTGGCAAATTGGCTCGATCTCATTTTGCTGTAAAATCAGCGAAGCGGCTAAAGACGACATCCTCAAGACGGCACGACTACCATCGGTAATGTTGACTGCGTGAACTCTATTTTTAAGAATTTTTGCCATCTCTAACATATGAGCGGGATTTCCTCCTTTTGGAGGAGCAACTTCAGCAGTGATTAAAAATTCTTTAGCTTTAACGGCGCGACGAAACCTATCTGTCATCGAAAAATTTAAGTTGGAAACCCCGTCGTAGAACAACGGCTTTACAATTCCCCTTGCGGGGTAGCGGGGTATGGTTGCCCCGCTGTGGGATATGGTTGTCCCTGACTCCCATTACTGGGGTAAAGTTAGCTTCGACAATGTTTTCTCAGCTTGTTAGGCTTGCAGCACGTCCTTAACCCTCTAAAGATGTTTAACCACAAGCGACAGAGCTACAAACTAGCTACGCATTCGTAGGTGTCGTGACTGAGAAAACGTAGCCCATACAGGGCTGAGTCTGGTCAACTACTCCTAAAAGAGTGAGGCTATAAGCGCCCCTCGCCTTTAGGCAGGGGTTGTTGACTTGCTATGCTGTTTGGTTTTTTTTAATCTTTTTGTTTATTATTGCTTAGATTTTATGCTCTTGTTGAGTACAAATATATATTATTTATTTTTTAATCATCTGCTCGCCCGATCGCGCAGCCAGCCCCTTTACAATCGCACAAATATTCTCAACGCTCAATCAAACGGTAGATATATTGCCTTCGTTCTTTTGCTATTCCTGTAATAGAAGGCTTTTAACCAATTATTTTTTGACACAAATAAATTGAAAGCGAAGTTTGCATTGCCGATCGCATTAATAATTTATTTAATACAACTGACAAGATGAAAACTAACTATCCTACCGTCGCTAGTTGCTTTTTCTTGCAATCGTCAAATCAAAGTGAATTTGTTGTGAATGTTTTGCCCAAACAAGAAATGAACGCGATCGAGCGCGAGTATTTAAATATCGGCAATACTTTTTTTTATGGAATATTTACTAGCATTCTTTTTACTTTAACTATTTCAAGTTTTGCTTTATGGAAAAGTTACCAAGATAGACAAAAAGAACAAAAGCTAAAAATTAATTTTCTTAAAACTTTATCTTCAATCCCCTGTCGTAACTGTTATTATTTTTCGAGAAATCCATACCTCAAATGTACGCTTCATCCTGCCAAAGCTTTAAGTAGCAAAGCTAAGGATTGTAACGACTATTTATCAAAAAACAATCGGTAAGGAATAGTTTGCGATCGGATATCGATAATTAAATATTAACGATTGGCATTGCCTAACGGCTCGGTTTGCGCCTATCGTATTCAGCAATTCTCCGTTTTCTGTTTCTAAAATATTACGCGTAAATAGTCGAGCGATTGAGTTGACTATTAATCCAATTACCGCCTCTAGTCGTGCATTCGGGACAGACATCGCCAAAGAATTCGCCAGTATCGTTACAAACAATTAATCTTGCGTCGCTTAATTGAAACTGTCGATCGCATGCCAAACAAGTTTGGTTGTTTTTTAGGTTGTTGCATTCGATTTGAAATTTCCAGTTATTGTTAATCGGCATATGTCTACCTTGAAGCGATTGAAGAGATTACTACTTTATCTATTCCAAAGATTAAAATGTTTTTTTCAATTCAACCTCTATCCAAGGAATGGATCTAGGGCGATCGAGTACTTACCAAAAATCTATCGCTCGTTCAAAAAATTTTTATTAAGTAAGCTATGAGAAGTATGACATTGTCATGCAAAAGCTTTTTGTACTAGTTTGTTACTTATTTTTTAATTTTTTAATTCAATAATAAGCTAGCAAATAACTTATAATTATAAGTTATTTTTTTGATGTTGTTTTTGGATTAAAAATATTATCATCGCTCGAATTTCACTTGTTATTAGCTAAATATTTTTTTTGTCTAAGGCACAAAAAAATAATGTAAAATAAATCACTATTTTGTCTTTAATTAGTGACAAACAAGTCTGCGATAATCATAATCATTTATGTAGTCACAAATTCTCTAAATTGTCGATTTAACTCTACAAAACCATTTTTTGCTGGTTCTAGGCGATCGATTACTTTAGATAACGAACTCTACCTTTATTTTGAGGAAGATACTAGCCAGACTAATTTTGTAAACAATCACATGCTTTGATTGAGTTGTAATAATTCATTAATTTCATCTAAGATTATTCCTCTTGGAAGATGTGATACATACAGTAGCAAGTCATCATTTATAAGGACAATAGCTGTAGCTAGTCGATCGATTAGCAAACCCAAAAAATCGATGTTGACCAAATAAAAGTCAAGCTCGATTTTCAAAGCGAAATGTCATTAAATCTTGATGATTAAATCTTATTTAAATACATTTTTTCAGTTATTCACTTGCAACTGTAACATTGCTATGTCTCAGACAAAGAAGCAGTTTGCAAGTGTTAGTAGTTCGATCGTAATTACAAATTCCTCGCTCGCTCTTATTGCAAATAGGGATGTTTTTGGACATATTGAGGCAAATTTACGCAGCGATCGAGATTTAGATTTTGTCTGGATTTTTAAAAACTTATAAATATCGATAAAAAGCAAAAAACTTAATTTCATCACCCACATGTAGATTCGAGCGAGAGGATTTTTTTGATGAAAATTGCTGTAATTGGGACGAAAGGATTACCAGCCAAACAAGGCGGTATCGAACATTACTGTGAAGAACTTTACCCGCGCATGGTCGAACGAGGTCATTCGGTCGATTTGTTTGCCCGATCGACCTATGTAAAATCTGGTTGGCTAAAACAGTATTGCTTTAGGGGCGTTAAAGTGATTTCTTTGCCTGGATTGAATTTGAGGGGATTGGATGCTGCCTTCAGTTCTCTGTTAGGGGCAATTTTGGCCAGTAATAACCAATACGATATCATTCATTTTCATGCTTCAGGGCCGTCCTTGTTTACTTGGTTGCCTAAGTTATTAACATCTGCAAAAATTGTCGTCACTTGCCAAGGATTAGATTGGCAACGCGCTAAATGGGGCAAATTTTCCAGCCAAATTTTGTATTTGGGCGAAAAAACAGGAGTGCGCTTTGCCGATAATATTACCGTTGTCTCTGAAGCGCTACGTTCTTACTTTAGGGAAACCTATGGTAGAGAGACAACATATATTCCCAATGCACCAGCAAGTTATCCCGAAACCAATTCCGATTTCACTTACGGTAGTTCGCTAGGGTTATCCCAGGGACGATATATGGTCTTTTTAGGTAGACTCGTTCCCGAAAAGCGACCAGAACTTTTAATTAAAGCTTTCCAAGCCTTAAAAGCGACTGGATGGAAATTAGTTTTAGTCGGTGGAACTAGCGACACCGATTCCTATGCACAGCAAATCGCCAATTTAACCGAAAAAGACCCCAATATAGTCACAACAGGGGAAATTTATGGCGATCGCTTGGCAGAAATAGTTAGAGGTGCTGGCTTATTCGTTCTTCCAAGCGATTTAGAAGGCTTACCTTTAGCGATGTTAGAAGCAATGCGGGAGGGTGTACCAGTCTTGGCAAGCGATATCCCTCCCCATCAGCAATTAATCGCCCAACAAAGAGGAATTCTTTTTCAAGCAGGAAGTATTGAATCTTGTGCGATCGCCCTAAATTGGGCAATAAATCATCCTCAAGAATTAAAGACTATGGCAAAAACAGCGCAAAAGTATGTAGACACTCACTATAACTGGGAGGACATTACCACGGAAACTTTGAGAATGTATCAACAACTGCTTATTTCATCCAAACAGCAACAGCAAATCCGATTCAAAACGGTGCTGAGTAAAAAGTATTGAGTACAGACATTTACGGCGTTTACTATGACGAATCTGCGTCGCCATTCATGCCTTGACTTTTGTACATGTACAGATGTATCGCTGACACGTCTCTACGATTTTTGACTTTTCATAAACCCCCAATCATGGATAAAAATCTAGCTCTCTTACCAGAAATCTTCTATAGAAGACGCTTTCCTGCCTTAGCTACCTTTGTCTCCGTGCTGTGTGGGGCGATCGCCTATTTAGCTTTTACTCCGCGCCTGTATGAAGCTAAAGTGCGGCTGATGCTCGATGACAAGCAAATTGGTATTTCGGAATTGGGACGCAATCTCAACTCACAATCGAACATAGCAGGTGCTAACCCGATCGCCACTCAAGCAGAATTAGCGCGATCGCAACGGGTTTTGCAGAAAACTTTAGCGCAATTGCCAGAAGAAACCAGAAAAAGTAAACCTTCAGAACGATTGACCCCCAACAAAATTAAAACCAAGCTAAAAACAACAATTGTTCCAGCTACTCGCATACTTGAGTTGAGCTATCGCAGCAAAGATCCCGTTCTGAGCGCTAAAGTTCTTAATACTTTAACAGCAGCAATGGTTGAAGAAAATGCCTCAACAATTCGTTCGGAAGCTGGTTCGGCAAGAAAATTTTTAGAAGCAGAAGTTCCTAAAAAACGCAGCGAACTCGCTCAAGCCGAAGCCGGACTTTCTCAATACAAACGCTCTCAAGGTTTAGTCTCGCTAACCGACTCAAACGGTCAAGACAACGCACAAACCAGAAGTTTAATCGCCAGTTTGACCACCTTAGAAGACCAAGAACGCGAAATTTCGGCAGGATTGCAAGAAGCCAAGCAACGCAATCAATCTCTCAAAAAAGTCACCGATAGCAGCACGCTAAAAAATACTTATGCAGCAGTACGTAGCGGTCAAGCACAAGAAATCCAGAATTTGCGAGAAAAGCTAGTCAATCTGGAATCGCAACTAGCTTTAGAGCGATCGCGTTTTACCGACGATAATCCCTCTGTCTTAAATTTGCGCGAAGAAAGAGATGCCGTACGTTCTCTCTATCAGCAAAAAGTGGCTAGTATCGCACCCAATAATCGATCGAACCCTGCTGCTGGCGTGGCATCAGATCGAGTCAGTCAAGATCTCGCTACCAAACTAATTGTCGGCGAGATTGACATATCCGCACTAGAGAAAAAACTAGCCGCCATAAGGGGCGATCGCGCCAAACTACAAACTCGCTTAGATCGATTGCCCGTTAAGGAACAAGCGCTGGCAGGACTAATGCGCCAACGCACCGAAGCAGCCGACTCCCTACAATTTTTGCAACGTAAATTAGAAGAAGCACGCATTGCTGAAGCTCAACAGGTGAGCAACTTAAGTATTGTCGATTTTGCCGAACCACCCGATCGAGCAACTTGGCCGAAAATACCAATCGTGCTAGCGATCGCCACTGCGGGCGGTCTAACTCTGGCGATCGGTATAGTATTAATACTCGAATTATTCGATGACAAGTTGCGAAATGCTACCGAAGCTGAAGAACTAGTCAAATTGCCAGTGTTGGGAGTATTGCCCGTACTTTCCCCTGCTGCACTCGCCCTAGATCGTCCCGAAGCATTTCTTAGAGATTGTGCCGCACTAGAATCATTTCGTAGTTTGCTAACTTCGCTAAAATTTCGCAGTCTCGATGGCTTAAAAACAATTGTCGTCAGCAGTACTCTAGCCGGTGAAGGGAAATCGTCGCTCGTTTCTCATTTAGGGGCAGTATCGGCAACTTTATCAAAGCGAACTTTGATTATTGATGCCGATTTACGACGACCAACACAACACAAACTATTTAAATTACCAGAACGACCTGGATTGACAGATGTAATTAATGGCAATATTCCCCTTACTGAAGCAATACAGCAGACTGATATCGAAAATTTATCGGTTTTAACCTGTGGCGAACCTCAACTCTATCCTTCGCAGTTTTTTGAGTCGAAGCGGATGCGCGCCACTTTAAATGAAGCTGCTTTGCTTTACGACCTGGTAATTGTCGATACTCCTCCCGTGACAAGCTGTGTCGATGCAGTAACTTTGAGCCGCGACAGCGATGGCATGCTGTTAGTCGCTCGTCCCAACTTCACCCAAAAAGATATTTTTATGCGAGCAGTTTCCGAGTTAACCAGCAACCGCGTCCATGTCTTGGGAGTTGCCATTAATGGCATCACCGACGAAACAGAAAGGTTTTATCGATACGGACTGCAAGGCTATCAGCCGATCGAGCGGCGTTCGTTGGAAGGATGAAGTAGAGACACAGACGCGACCGGTCGCGTCACGACAAGGAGTCAGTCAGTGTAGGGACGTTCCATGGAACGTCCGTTATTGAGTTAGGAGTCAGAAGTGAGGATATTAACCAGCAAGGATTCTGTCACGTCAAATCGAACTAACAACTTTGCCAAACCTTTTTCGCGTTTGAGCTTTTGGGTTGGCGTAGTTGGTGTGGCGATCGGTTTGGTGGCAGGATGGCTCGCAGGTGCTAAACCTCTTTATCTTGTCTTGTTATTGGGTGCGCCAATAGCACTATTTTTCTTTTTTGCTGAATTCGAACTAGCAGTGATTGGGCTGTTAATTTTACGTAGTTCTCTCGATATTTTTTCTGCCAAACAAATCCCTGCTGTCTATGCCGTTGGTTTGGATGGTTTGACTTTAGTATATGTGACGGTGTTGTTATTAACCAAACAAAAAGTTCGCACCGATTGGTTTTGGTGGTTCTTTGCTGGCTGGACTTTGTGGCAAGCTTTGTGGCCAATTCTCTGTATTTTCGGTGGATTGGGATTGGGAACGGAAGTTTTAAAAGAAAACATTCGCGAGTGGGTAAGGCTTTTTTCATGGCTAATGGTTTATTTGCTAGTAATGCAACTAAAAAACCGAATTCATCCCAAAAGAATCATTTCTTTGCTTTTTATTGCCTTAATTCCACCGATCGCCGTTGCCTTGATGCAAATATTTTTGCCAGATTCGCTTTTACCTGGATTATTAGCTAGCGCTCACGGCGAACGAATTAACGGTACTCTCGGACATCCCAATACTTTTGTCACTTTCCTTTTGATGTTTATTGCCTTGACTTACTGGCGTTTGCGTTGGTCTGTCAATCGCTTGCCTTGGTTGCTGCTGCTGGGATTGCTCGCATTCGTTTTAGTTGGGACAAAAGCATTGTTTGGTTTGGCAATGCTCGGCATTTTTATTTTTGTGGCGATAGCGCCGAGATTTAATTTGCTCAATTTAATCGGTGGAGTATTACTAATCGTTTTAGTGTTGGGATTGTTTGCCAGTACTCCATTCGGTCAAGAACGTCTCAACTCGATCGCGCAAACACCCTTACTAAATTCAAACATTGATGTATCGAGAGCGATTTTGCTTTCTGGTTCGGACAACAACAGTTTTAATTGGCGACTCGCGCAATGGTCGTATTTATTGAATGCTTGGCAGCAATTTCCGATTTTTGGTCACGGACTTGCTACGAGTAAATTTCTCAGTGTTTTTAACTTAGAAGCTCACAACGATTACATTCGCGCCCTAGCAGAAGGCGGACTGGTCGGTTTTACGATCTTTCTCGTCTTTCTAGCAACTCAAGGAGTCCGTTTGGTGCAGTTGTTTCAAAGTTCGCCCCCCAGCAGCGAACGACGCGATTTTTGTCTAATTTTATTGGCTTTTTTAGTAGCGCTAGCAGTAGGCATGACTACCGAAAATATTTGGACTCATACAACGCTCTTTTTTTATTGGTTTACTCTGCTGGCGATCGCGGGGTGGGAGTGGGAGAAGGTAGAGGGAATCCAGGTACAGGGGAAAGCTTTATACCCCGCAAGATAAAGGTAGTGGTGTAGGAGGAGTAACAAACAACAAATAACAAACAACAAATAACAAACAATCATGGCTCAAACGTCTATTAATCCTAAGATTGAAACACTTGACTACAATCCAAATACGGGTAAACCTTATAAAATTACCCTCGTTCATCCGAGTGCTGGCGTTAACTGGAGTGGCGGTTCGGAGGTTTTTGCTTTCGAACTAGCTCGTCGTCTTGGTAATTATTTTGAAGTCGAACTTTTAAGCGGCGCTCCCTGTGGCTCTTTTAGTCATCCTGCTGGAGGTATCTCGCGCAAAGCTGTTTACGATACAGTACGTCATCCCTGGATCGCTCCTTTGTGGCGCGATCGCGTCAGTCATCCCGAAATTATTATCGAACATCTCACCAACTTTTTACCTTGTGCCGCGCATTTAATTCACACTCAGCCAGATCTGATTTTTCCCAATAACGATTACGGCGGCTTAGCTATGGCTGCTTTCGTGCGCTCTTTAACTGGCATACCCATACTTTTTACCGAACATTGTGGCTTACTTGCTAACGGTAAATGTTTGACGCGCAATCTCCGCTTCGATCCCGATCGCCTGGTTGTTTTTCATCCCCAAGCAGCTAAGTTTGCTCGCAATGTCAAACCAACACAAGCTGTCAGCGTCATTCCCAATGGTGTCGATTTCGATCGCTTTTATCCAGGAGGAAAACAAATCGATCTAGATTTACCAAAACCGATCGTTTTATGTGTAGCTTGGTTAAATCGTCACAATCACAAGCGTATCGAACTGGCGATCGAGGCTGTATCTCGTTTGCAGGGAGCAAGTTTACTTCTTTGTGGAGATGGTCCCGATCGCGATTACTATCAAGCACTTGGCAATAAATTGCTAGGTACAAAACGCTTTGAACTTCGCTATTTTGGCTTCGAGCAAATGCCCCAAGTCTATCGTAGTGCCGATGTCTTTACCCTTCCTTCTCTTAATGAACCGTTTGGACTTGCCTATCTCGAAGCCATGGCTAGCAACTTACCAGTAGTCGGTACTGATGACAAAATGCGTCGTTACATCATTGGCGATGCTGGTTTGCTGTGCGATGTAACTGATTCAGAGAGCTACACCGCCACAATTGCCAAAGCTTTGAGCGAAAACTGGGGAACAAAACCCCGTCAAAACGCCATGCGTTTTAGTTGGGATGTCATGGCTTTAAATTACCGCGATGTCATCATCGACACGATCGCGATGCGTTTCGCGCAGGGAACAGGGAATAGGGGCTGGGGGTTAGGGGTTAGGGGTTAGGGAGTAATAAGTAATGAGTAATGAGTAATGAATTTTTTACTTCTGAACGTCACGACTTTCGATCTTGCCCATTGCCAAGGCACGGATTCCGTGCCGTTAGGCTGGTTTCCTGCGCCAAACTTTCGCGGAGGTTACCTCCGCGAAACAACTGGCGCTCGGAATACAGAGTGCCGCCATTGCCCGTTGCCCGATGCCCAATGCAGCGATGCCCGATGCCCGATGCCCAATGCCCAATGAACCATGAACTATGAACTATGAACAACAAACCAAAAGTATCTGTAATTATTCCCACTTACAATGCGATGTCGTATTTGCCATCCGCGATCGAAAGCGTTTTGAAGCAAACATTTAGCAATTTTGAATTAATTATTGTCGATGATGGCAGCACCGATCGAACTGTCGAATGGACTTCAGAGTTAACCGATTCGCGCATCAAAGTTATCTTACAAGATAATTATGGTTCTGCTAGGGCGCGCAATCAAGGAATTGCGATCGCGGATGGAGAATATATTGCGCTATTGGATGCGGACGATCTTTGGGAATCAACCAAACTAGAAAAACAAGTTCGTTTTCTCGATGAAAATCCAGAAATTGGGATAGTCGATACTTGGACGCTTTTAATTGACGATTCGGGACAATCTACGGGTAAGGTAGTTGTCTCCAAAGCAAACAGGGATGTTTGGCAGCAGCTAGTTCAGTTTCAACCAGTTTGTGCTTGCGACAGTACACCCTTAATTCGTCGTCAATGTTTTGAAACTGTTGGTTTGTTTGATGAAAATTTACTCTTTTTAGAAGATTTGGATCTTTGGATTCGACTTGCCGAGCGCTTTAAGTTTGACGCGATTAAAGAACCTTTAGTCAGATACCGACAACATTCTGGTAGTAAATCTACTAATTGCCGAGAAACACTCCTAGCTTTTCGTCAAATTATTGAAAAAACGTTTGAATCCGCTCCTGTTGAATTACTTTATCTTAGAGACAGAGGTTACGGACGAGTCAATCTTTATTTAGCCTGGAAATCTTTAATAAATAACGATCGCGATCGTGCCATTCATTTTCGCTTATCTGCGATCGCCCATTATCCCCAACTTAAATATTCCTGGGATTATTTTCGTTTAACTATAGCGCTATGGTTAATGCAAAATTTTGGCACTCAAACTTATGAAAAAGTGCGCGCGATCGCCCAAACTTTGCGTCGTAGTATTTCCGATCGATTGTTCGTTGCCGTAGGCGTAAGCCGAGCCGTTAGGCATCGCTCATCGTCGATCGCAAGCAGAATCGAGCATATTCACATAAACCATTAAGGAGAATTTAAATTATGCCAAAAGTATCGATCGTTCTTCCCGCTTACAATGCAATGGCTTATTTACCAAAGGCTTATCAAAGTGCTTTAGGACAGACATTTACCGATTATGAGATTTTAATTATTAATGACGGTAGTTCCGATAATATTGAAGAGTGGGTGGCAAAAACAACCGATCCACGAGTTAAATATATCCCGCAAAAGAATCAAGGTGCGGCGGGAGCGCGTAATACAGGTATTTATCACGCTAAAGGCGATTATGTTGCCTTTTTAGATGCTGACGATCTTTGGGAATCAACCAAATTAGAAAAACAAGTACGTTGTTTGGACGAAAATCCAGAAGTAGGTTTGGTCGATACTTGGATAACTTTAATCGATCGCGAAGGTAATTCTAAGGGTTGGGTACATGCTTCCTCTGCTGAGGGGCAAATCTGGTCGGAAATTATTCAAGAACCGACGATTATTTGTGGAAGTTCGCCGATGATTCGACGGGAATGTTTTGAAAAAGTAGGTGTGTTCGACCCCAATTTGCGCTATGCAGGAGATTGGGATCTTTGGATTCGTATTGCTTCTCGCTACTGTTTTGCCGTCGTTAAAGAGCCATTAGTTCGCTATCGGCTGCATCCTCAAAATACCTCAAAAAATTGTCGGGGTATGGCAAGAGATTGCCGTACAGTTATCGATCGCGCCTTTGCCTCTGCAACACCCGAGTTAATGTCATTAAAAGACAAAACTTTCGGTCAAATTAATTCCTACATAGCTGGAATCGCGATCGATCGAGGTAATTATAAAGAGGCCATGTATTTTCGTTCTCAAGCGATCGTCTACAATCCCAAACTGCGCTTTTCCAAACAAGATCTACGTTTGAATGTAGCTATTGCCATGTTACGTTGGTTTGGCCCCCAAGCATACGATCGGGTGCGAAATCTAACTCGCACTTTGCGTCGTCGTCGATCGAGTTTGGCAACTTGACATTCTGAGCCGAATCAGTTAAACATAGAACCAACAACTCGATCGCGTCCTTGTCTTTTAGCATCGTAGAGTGCTTGGTCGGCGGCAGTAATTAAGGTAGCTGGTGGCAAGTCGTGGCTGGGAACAAAGCCAGCTACACCTACAGAAATAGTAATGTATAAATCGATGCGAGAAGCGATATGAGCTATTTTAATTTCCTTAACAGCTAAGCGAATTTTTTCCGCTACTGTTAGTGCGCCATCAACTTCCGTATTTGGTAAAATCACGGCAAACTCTTCGCCGCCATAGCGAGCGACTAAATCGGCAGGACGTTTAATTGCTTTGGCGATCGCTTTGGCGACTTGTTGCAAACAAAGATCTCCTGCTTGGTGACCATAAGTATCGTTATAATCTTTAAAATAATCAATATCACAGATTATTAAAGATAGGGACGATTTTTCTCTGGCTAATCTGCGCCACTCCGAATTAATATAAAGATCGAATTTGCGTCGATTTGCTACTTCAGTTAAGCTATCGATAACTACTAGTTTTTCTAGCTCGTCTTTTGCTGCTTGCAGCTTTTGATATAATTCTGACTGCTGGATAGCAACTGCTAGTTGAATGGAAATCTGTCCGAGAAGATCGATTTCAAAAGTTTGCCATTGACGCGCACTAGAGGTATGTTGAGCGCAGAGTAAACCCCATAGTTGTCTTTCTAAAATTATTGGTACTAAGATTAAAGCGCGCGTAGTAGCAATTGTCGTTGCTTCATTCGTAGAATAATTATCTGTGGCAAGTTTGACAAGAGCGCTCGAATTAGAAATAGCAATGACTTCTCCTTTCTTCAATCTTTCAAGATTTTCTCTAATTTCGAGATCGGGTATTTTTTCTGTTAGAGGGCGATCGATAAGGCAACTAGAAGCAAATGATGGGGCAAAGGTTTCAAACAGCAGTTGATAATCGAATTTTTGTGCCAAAGTTTCCTTAGAAACGTTGAGTTCGAAATTAATTTTATAAATAACAATACTGTTTGCATCGAGAAAATTATTGATTTTATTGGCTGTTGTCTCTAAAATTGCCAGCAAATCTAAGGATTCGTGAATATGTTGGGTAATTTCGGAATAGAGTTTTTCGACAAAAACTTGCCGATCTAAAACGATTTCTGCTTGTTTGCGTTTGGTAATATCGATACCACAACTAATACAACCAGCAAATTTACCATTATCGATAAATCTGGGAACTACTGTACTCAAAATCCAGCGATACTCGCCATCGGCATGCAATAGTCGATATTCTATTTCCTGACAATTTCCATCTTTTAAAGCTGTATTATAGATTTTGATGCACTTTTGGCGATCGTCTGGATGAACGTTTTGAAGCCAATCATCAGTAAATTCTCGTTCTAAAGTATGACCTGTAAAATCTAACCAAGGCTGATTGAAAAAGGTGCATCGACCGTTGGATTCTGACATCCAAATGAGTACTGGTGCTGCATTTGCCATCGAACGAAAGCGTGCTTCGCTTTCAGAAAAAGAAGCAATCAAACGCATCCGATCTTGTTTCGAGCGTTTCTTGTCAGTAATGTCTAGTCCAATTGCTTGATATTCTACTTGTCCTTTACTGTCAAAAATGGCGCGAATATCCCATTGCAGCCAGCGTATTTCATCCTCACCATTAACGATGCGATGTTCTAGCTTATCGATCGATCGAGAGGGACTTAAATTTTTTAAATGTGCGGCGATTACCATTAAATCTTCAGGGAAAATTTGAGCTTGAAAAATTTCGCTGAGAGGATCTCCAGCTTGCGTATTAAAATACCGATTGCATACTTCGTTAGCAAAAGTGAGCATCCCATTATCTCGGAAACGACAAATTAATTCGTTTCTGTCTTCGACAATGCCGCGATAGAGTGCCTCGCTATAACGCAATCGTTCGGAAATGTGGTATCGCTCGATCGCGTATTGAATAGAACGAGACAGCAAACTAGGATAGAGTTCGTCTTTGAGTAAATAGTCTTGCGCTCCTTCTCTTAAGGCAGTTTTGGCAGTTTGTTCGTCATCTATGGTAGTGAGAACGATAATTGCAGATTGACAAACAGTCGATAATTGCTGGAGTGTTTCTAATCCACAACTGTCAGGCAGAAAAAGGCTTAACAAAACTGCATCGTAATCTTTTTGTTTTAGATGGTTAATTCCATCTGCCAATCGCTTAACTTCTTCGATTTCAAATTTTTTTCTTTTATCTTTAGCTAGAATTTGCTTGAGAAGAACAATGTCTTCTTGATTATCTTCAATTAATAGAATTTTTATTAGATTCATTTTTAAGTTGCTTGCCACAACTTGATATGTTGTATTTATTTTGATAAGATGCTCCAGCATTTAACAAAAATTTATTGATTATAAATACTAGCTTTCGCTCGAAAAGCTTTTATTATCGATTGAGTGAGTCATCTCAGTATTTTCTTTATTACTAATTTACCCAGTATTGAAAATTTAATTGACACACAAGCTGTTTCGATCGAATTTAGTCAAAAATCTTTAATCACTGTTACAGAATTAAGATATTTAATTGTTTTAGGTTGTTTCCCTGTCTTTTTTCTAATTATTAAGCCATATGTTGAGTTTCGCTTAAATACAAAACGTTCTAAAAAAAATATTTTTATTGTTTGTAGATGTGCTAAGATAAATAACTGCGTGGTGAGGACGTATAGCTCAGTTGGTTAGAGTACGTCGTTGACATCGACGGGGTCACTGGTTCGAATCCAGTTACGTCCATCTTTGCTATTGCTTTTCCCTTTTAACCCATTGTGACTTTACCCATAACTTTGCCGCTTCGGCAAGCTTATGCTTGAAAATGAGTTCGGCAAGTTTATGGTTTAAAAATAACATTGGCAACTGCTTTATTTAAAGCATCTCTTACTTCTCTATATCGAAAATACCCAGGTTGAGAGACTAATCGAGATACACGAGATTCACTGGGATATTCCCCCGATTTATAGATACTAAGCACAGCTCGCTCAATTTCCTGACAACAAACTTCTATTAGTCACTTTAGTTTAGGTATTACTTTTTTTCCAAAGCTGTTTTACCTACCATCCTTTTCTCAAAATAGTTAACTTTTCAAATTCATTCAGAACTTTTGAGCAGTTTTCCCAATCGATATTTTCAACTCGACTGTATCTTTCATCAAAAGGATGTCCTGGTTTGATGTTCTCGATCGGTTTTTTTGCCTTCTCTTCTTCACCAATGGCAACGTTAACCCACGCATCTTGGAGAACATCTGGTATTTGTCCAAATAAACCGTGAATTTCTTCTAGTCTCGACGAAAGTAGTTCGTGAACGCGGTCTTCAACTGAGTCACGATAGCGCAGATTGAGAATCCATACTTCATCTCGTATTTGACCAATGCGCTGAATGCGCCCTTTACGTTGCTCTAGGCGAGTTGGATTCCAGGGAAGGTCTAGGTTTATAAGCGTTCCAAGCCTTTGTAGATTGAGTCCTTCACTTGCTGCATCCGTGCCAATAATTAAGCGCAACTCACCTCGGCGAACCATCTGTTTGATTTCTTCGCGTGCTATACGCTTAAATAAGCCTTGGTGCATGATGCCAGAGCGCGATGCTCCCGAGTAGATGCCAATCTTTTCTTCAATTAAATCTTCGGATGATAGTTGGGTGGCAAGCCACATGACCGAATCATAGTATTGTAAACTACCCCCACCTATTAACTCACCTGCGGTTCGTAAACGCGGGATGGGGGCTTTCAGTAACCCTGATTTATCGGTACTGAGGTTGCAGCACAGATAACTCGGATTTCCAGGTTGGTTTACACTCAACCCCAAAGCAGCAATAATTAAAGTCAGTGAAGGAGTCACCCCCTCCACTGCTCTACAAAACGGAACGTGATAGTTTCCCATCATTCCGCTCCTCAGTAAAACGGCTGTTGTCATCAGTACGTCATTACCAACATATCGTTTTCCCAAACCCAAG
>JBOFLQ010000266.1:0-5236 GCA_051657945.1 Xenococcaceae cyanobacterium
CTAATTTTAAATTAAAAGGTCGATCGAGATTTCCCAAAGCTCGAGCGAGGGTTACTTTGCCTTTGATATTCTCTTCAAAATCATCGCTGTCAAAACCGAAAATGCTGACACGAGCATCAAAATCAGTCCTGCGATCGACGACGGCATTAAATCTCGTATCCAAACCAAATACCGAAGAACCGAAAACATCACCATTGCCAGAAATAACTCGTTGTAGAAAATATTGCGGTTTGAGTTCGAAAGAGACTAAATCGTTGTTAACAATTTTAAAGCCGCGTTCGATAAATAGTCCGCCGCGCTCATCTCCATCAAAAGCAAATCTGAATAATCCTGGCTGTTGAGGTCGTCGATCGAAAGTTAGGTTATTGGCAAAAAATAGCGGTACTCTAGCTGTTTGGTCTAAAACGATTCGAGATTTTTCCGTAGTAAGTCGATTGACTTGTGGGGCAACCTGTTGAAGTTTGGCACTATCTGCCCTCACTTCTAATTCTGGAGGCGAAAAAGGGTCGTTAGTCAGTCTCAGCTTGGTTGCCGTCCAATCACTACCTTCAAAATCTAGTTTATCGGCTTGGAAGCGCAGTCGATTGACAATTCCACCAGATTCTGGATTGGGAATTCCACCCCGTCCCGATAACAAATCGAAATCGCGTTTGCTTCCTGCTACGAATTGATACCCTTGCGCTGTAGTAATTCTTTGTAGGGGTTGATTGGCACTGAGACGATCGCTGAGGTTTTCTCCTGGAGTGATACCGGTATTCTCACCGACGGGAGAACGAGGCGAAATATCCTGACGAATAGATGGTTGATAGACTTCACCGCTGGCATTGGAAACTGTTCCTCGATCCTGCACCAAATAGTACTCGAAGCGATCGCCCTTAATTACTTGTTCTCCTCTAGTCAAAACTACATTCCCCTGCGCCACCGCCACGCGATCGACCAAATTTACTTGCAAGCGATCGGCGGTTAACTGCGCTTGGGCAAATCGCATGACTACATTACCTCTAGCCTTAATAACCTTTTGTGTGTCGTCGTATTCTTGCTGGTTGGCAGTTAATTCGACTACGTCAACCCTCTCAACATTAACTGGTGAGTTTGGTTGTTCTGGCTGAGTTTGGGTGCGATTGCCTCCAGGTAAGGGAATCTGAAATTCTCTCGTCTCTCCCTGACGTTCCTGCGCTATTAAAGTAGTTATTGCCGTATCTTCAAAGCGCAATCCCAAATCTTCAACATTTGTGGAAATTTTACTGGTTTTATCAGCTACTCTTTTATCTGCAATTAACCAAGATTGCTTTGATGAGAGCGATCGCTCGATGTGAGAGAAATTTTGATGCTCGTGTTGACGATCGGTCTTAACAAGTGCAGGCGGATCGGGCGGGGGGGTATATAAAGTCATTTTAATAACTACTCAGTAGCCACTAAACCAAACCCGAAGATAGCACAAACAAAAAAAAATGGGGCAATTACAACAATGCCCCCAAGATTCTGTTATTTTTAGAGCGATCGCGATTCTTATTCGAGATCCTTGCGACCTGGGTTACGTGAGGGGTCGCTAGAAAGAAAACCAAAGACAAACAACCCGATAAAAAAGAAAACAACAATATATACTGCTATTTTGAGAGTTAACATGCTAAGTTCTCCTGCAAGTCTAAAAAAGTTTTAAAATCATTGTCATAACTCATTATCATAACCGTTAAACGCTTGGAAATATCTAACTTTATTTAGTTGGTTAAGGCTAATTTTTAAAACGCTCATTAGCAATGCGAGGTTGACTGTTAGACAAATGAGAACTTCTCCCACGATTCCCTTGTAAGCTGCCATTCGTTTTGATTCCATCCGCGATCGCGCATCCACTCTGGCGTTGGACGTGTATCGATGGCGACAAACCCATATCGCTGCGCTAAACGTGCAACACGCAGATTTGCACTGACGGAAATGCCTCGAATCTCTTGTAATTTTAAATCGAGAAACCCAAACTCGATTAAAGCTTTCGCAATCTCAATGGCATAGGCATAACGTCCCCAAAACTGAGGTGCCAATTCGATGCCCATTTCTGCCATATTGGAACTATAACCTTCACGACGCAATCCACAACAGCCAATTAGCTCCTGCGAGTTCCGACGAGCGACGATCGCAAGCTGATAATTACAACGGGGACGTTCGGCTGCCCAATGACTGAAAAGTCTCAGAAGTTCGCGTGTATGACTAGGTGCTACTTCTTCTGGCGCACAAAACTCAGCATAACGTGGATCTGCATGATAAGCGAAAAACGCAGGTTCGTCTTCTAGGGTAAAGTCTCGTAGCAGAAATCGCTTAGTAACAATATCCATATTTCATAGATTTTTCCTATGCTACTACTTCTGCCGCTGATAGACTGTAATATAACATTACCAAAACGCCCAAAACTTTCTTTCTTGCCAAAGCATTAAAATACCGCTGAGCATGACAAAACTAGTTAGCAATTGCCGAAAGAGTTTTTCGCTAATTTTTTGCAGTGCTATTTGACCGAGCCAATTTCCAGGTAAAGCAGCAATACCAATTAATAAACCATAACCCAAATAGGGGAGAGTTAGCGCGCCAAATTTAGCATAGGTAATAGTTTTGATCGAATGAACTATGATTACGTGTGCCGATTTGGTGGCGATCGTTTCTTCTTTGTCTAAACCGTAATTTAAATACAAAGAATTGAGAATCGACCCACTACTGCCAATCAGTCCAGATAAAAATGCAAACACAAATCCCGCAGGTAAAAAATACCAATCGTGAATTTTAAATTTAGGTTGTTTGTTATCTGAAGTGTAACTAACTGTCGAAGTTATCAAAAATAATGCCAATAAAATAGACAGCCATTCTAATTTAGTTTGCGTAAATAAGAAAGCACCCAAAGCAGCACCAATAATAGCCCCAGGTAAATACCACCACATCAGTTCCCAACGGATCGATCGCCAGTAGAGAAAAACGCGTTGGGGATGCCCTAACAACATACCAATCGTAATTACTGGGGCTACTGCTGCCGAACCCAATCCAGAACCAATTAAAGGAATTAAAATTAACGGAGCGCCACCTCCTGCTAATGTACTCAAAAACCAACTGCTAAAGCTGGCAAAAGCTAACAAAAGAACGCTCGCCACGCAATCTTGACTCCGTGTTTATACTAAATCTTTGTGTTTGATTAAACAAATCTTAACTTTTATTTGGCGCGATGACTTTGGCAAGAAAACCTTTATAAAATCATGACGATCGAGTAAAATTCTTTAACCCGATCGATCGATACCTGTGACTGATTCCAAAACTACATCAACTAACACTTCTTTTGCGCGTACTCCTTTATACGATTTAGCTCTCGAGCAAAACGCCAGATTTACCTCTTTTTCTGGTTGGGAAATGCCAGTACAATTTAGCGGTCTAAAACAAGAACACCAACAAGTTAGGACTGCGGCGGGAATGTTTGATATTTCTCACATGGGTAAGTTTGTCTTACGGGGGAAAGAACTAAAAAAACATCTACAACGTTTAGTTCCTTCAGATTTGAGTAGGTTGCAACTAGGTCAAGCACAGTATTCGGTTCTTTTAAATTCTCAAGCAGGAATTATTGACGATATCATTTTTTACTACCAAGGAATTAATGAATCGGGAGAACAACAAGGCATATTGATTGTCAATGCAGGAACGACAATTAAAGACAAAACTTGGTTGTTAGAGAATCTCGATCGCAGTGCGGTTACTCTCGAAGATATTTCTTTAGATAAAATTTTAATTGCCGTACAAGGGCCAAAAGCGATCGCCATTTTACAATCTTTTGTAGATAAAGATTTAGCACCTCTACCAGCTTTCGGTCATTTAGAAGCAAATATATTCGGCGAACCTGCTTTTATTGCTCGGACTGGTTACACGGGCGAAGATGGTTGTGAAGTAATGCTATCAAAGGAAGCAGGTAAAAAACTCTGGCGATCGCTGTCTGAAGCTGGCGTAAGCCCCTGTGGTTTGGGTGCTAGGGATACTCTACGTTTGGAAGCGGCTATGTGCCTTTACGGGCAAGATATCGACGATACAACTACTCCTTTGGAAGCTGGTTTGAGTTGGGTAGTTCATTTTGACACGACGGGAGATTTTATCGGTCGTTCCGTCTTGTCAGCGCAAAAAGCCCAAGGTTTGAAGCGTCGTTTGGTGGCGATCGAAATGTCGGGCAGACACATCGCCCGTCACGATTATCCTGTTATTTTTAATGGGGAAGTAGTGGGAAAAGTAACTAGTGGTACTCTCTCCCCAACTTTAGAAAAAGCGATCGCCCTGGCTTATGTTTCAACAGACGTAGTGAAAATAGGTCAGCAATTAGAGATAGAAATTCGCGGTAAAACTTATCTGGCAACTGTGGTTAAAAAGCCTTTTTATCGTTCTCCCCATCGTCATTAAATTTAAAACAACCATTCAGAATATATTCAATTTGCCAAATACGTATTTTAATACGTAAATATTCGCGATCTTATGATTTTTATGCTACACAAGCAATTTAACGGTTCGATAACTACCACAGGAAAATCGGAAGCTATTAACGCAAGTTGCTAGTTATTATGCCCTCGATTTTCAACCTCGCCAGACAACGATTAAAATCGCTGTCTAATAATACAAGTCGGTTAAAACCGACTAAAAATCTTAAATGTAGTAGTCCGTTTTAACGGACTTTATGTATTCGATCCCAGAATTAATTCTCTGTCTCATCGTAACTAGCAACTTAGGTTATTAGAATCGAGAAGTCTTTTTTTCGCCTTAACCCAGAATTTCAGCAACAAGAAAAAGTCAAAGTGCAAGTAATTGCACCAGGACACGTTCTTATTTCTTTAGTGGACGAGCAAAAAGTTTCTGAATTAGAAGAAGATCCAATCATCGAAGCTTTTTTGGCATTTTTGACAACGCAGATGGAAGAGTATCCAGAACAGATTAAACCTCTTTCTGAAAGTAAAATCGCTCAAGCAATTCAATTAACTAAAGGTATGTCGGTTAGTAACGAAGAAGAGTTACCAGAAGATTTTGAACTGTGAGCGAATTTAACCGAAGTAATGGCTGGAAACTATATTTACATCCAGTTTTCCAAGAAGTATTCGATCGCTCTTATAACAGGAAATTAAACGAGTTTAAAATTAGGGTGGGCAAATTGTTCAAATTTTTCTAATTTGAATTGGTTTGTTGTGTTTTTACCAATTCTACTGCTCATATGCCTGAGTAGATGTTGAGCGATTAG
>JBOFLQ010000267.1:0-6984 GCA_051657945.1 Xenococcaceae cyanobacterium
CAGTTTCAACAACGCCTTAACGAAGATTGGCTTATTGGGGATCGATCTTGTCTGTTTAATTCAACTTTTGAAGCTGCAAACGAACAGATTAAAAATTTATCTAGTCATGAAAGAAAATTAAATATTCTTGTGTGCGATCGCGATCCGATTAAATTTATTGCTTATTTTTTAGCTGCTGTTTTTAGCGATTGTAATATTTTCCTTGGTAGTCCCGACTGGAAAAAACAAGAATGGGAACAAGTATTTAATCTAGTTCGACCAGATTTAATCTTGGGAGACGAAAAGGGCGCGCTCGACGATCGACCAGCTATTACCAATTACTTATTGCCAATCACTTATTGCCAACAATTAATCATGATTCCCACTGGTGGTTCGTCGGGAACGATTCGTTTTGCGATGCATACTTGGAAAACATTAACTGCATCGATTAAAGCTTTTCAACAATATTTTGATTTGCAAACTATCAATTCTTTTTGCATTTTGCCACTATATCACGTCAGTGGTTTGATGCAATTTATGCGTTCTTTTGTAACGAGTGGAAAATTAGTAATTTTTCCTTATAAATTTTTGAAAGAAGGCAAAAGAATTGAAGAAATTCATCTACAAGAATTTTTTATTTCTCTAGTTCCTACGCAACTACAATTTTTGTGGCAAACCGATCCAAATTGGTTATCTTCTTTTCAAACTGTCTTACTGGGTGGCGCACCAGCATGGCGATCGCTATTAGATGATGCCAGAAAACACCAAATTCGCCTCGCACCTACTTACGGAATGACAGAAATTGCTTCGCAAGTTGTTACTCTCAAACCAGAAGATTTTTTGGCTGGTAATAATAGTAGCGGTCGAGTTTTACCTCATAGCGCGATTGAAATTAATTGTTTTGAAGGTAAACGAGAGGGAATAATTACTATTAAATCTAATTCTCTTTGCCTTGGTTACTATCCTCATTTTTTTGAGAATAGAGAAGTTTTTTTAACAGACGATTTTGGTTTTTTTGATAATACTGGTTACCTACATATTGTTGGTAGAAATAGTCAAAAAATTATTACTGGTGGAGAAAATATTTTTCCCGCAGAAGTAGAAGCGGTAATATTAGCTACGGGGTTGGTTTCAGATGTTTGTGTAATTGGGTTGCCAGATTGGCAATGGGGTCAAGTTGTCGTCGCAGTTTATGTATCCGCTCGCGCAGATTTATCTTCGATCGAACAAAAACTCGAACAACAATTAAGCAACTACAAAAAACCCAAACATTGGATACAAGTTACTAAATTACCTCGCAATCAACAAGGAAAGATCGATCGTCAACAAATCATGAAAGTTGCTACAGAAAAGATCGGTAATTCTTAATTTAAAAGATCTTTTATCATCGATCGCTTTACTTAAATCGCTCGTCAAGCAGTTTAATTTAATTTTTCTCTACGAGACTGTTTGTAAAAAGAAAATTAGCAAGAAAGCGTCATATATTGGTAGATAGTTTTCTTAGGGCAGGGGAGAGAGGCGATCGAGCGAACCTTACCCGCGATCGCTTACTACTAATAGCACATTGTTTTTTCACTCCGTCAATTATTTCTAATCTCGCTTGAGTAATTCGATCCATTTCTGTTAATAAATTCGCAATGCGATCGAATCCTCGATTTTCAATATTTATTTTGGTTCTTTGTAAAAATAAAGCTGCTTTTTTATGCAATTTTTGCTGGATTTGAGCGATTGTCTTTTGCGTTTTTTCGCCTACTTTTAACTGTGCATATTTTTTAGTTTCATTTTTTAGTTTCTCCGCTCCTTGTTCGTACTCTATTTTAATTGTAAATAACGGCGAAGATTCTTCTATGTAGCGATGATTTTCGTAGTTGTAAATAGAATTCTCTGTTTGATAAATAATATCAATTAGAACAGGACAATCTAGATTGTCTATGGAATACTTATCAAACATACGAGCTGTACTTGGTAAAAGATTGGGGAAATTTACCAGAAAACGAAGCAAATAAAAAACGATTAAAACAGATAAAATAAAAGCAACTGTAAAACTCGTGCCTATCGCCGTCCAACTCCAAATATTTGATTCAATTTTTGTCTTTAAAACAAAAATTAGATCTGCTAATTTTGCCAAAATAAAAATCAACAATATAGCAAACAGAAAAATAGCAAGAAAAGATAACATAAAAATCCAAGCAGCGGATTGCTTTTCTCAATATAAATGCGTAATTAATATTACGTATCTCTGTTTATATAGCTAAAGGCGAGTTGGGTCAACTGTACTAAAAATAGCCGGGCGATCGTACTAATTTTTAACAAGATACTTTTTAACAGTTATAGCTCTTGAATTAAGTACGATCGCGTCAATCGATTTTCTGAAAAATAACTTGATGGATAATTAATTATTAATCAAATTTTTATCTGGCTTTACTATAATTTTACGAGCGATATTCTCCCGCGAGTGCAGATGCTTGTGGTTTGGCAAAAATCATTCTTCCTGCTGAAGTTTGCAATGCAGAGGTTACAATTACCCTCAATTCTTCACCCAAATAACTACGTCCTTCTTCAACAACTACCATCGTACCGTCATCGAGATAGCCAATTCCCTGTGCTGGTTCTTTACCTTGCTTGATGATTTTTAACTCTAAAATATCGCCAGGTAAGTAAATGGGACGTATTGCATGAGCGAGATCGTTGACGTTGAGAATAGTTACTTTTTGTAGGTTGGCAACTTTACTGAGATTATAATCGTTAGTGACTAAAATGCTATTAATCTCTTGTGCCAATCGAATCAATTTGGCATCTACGGTGGCAATATCCTCGTAATCGGCAGAATTAATCACAATTCTTTCGGGAAATGCTTCTTGCATTTGATTGAGGATGTCCAAACCGCGACGACCGCAAATTCGTTTTCGATCGTTGCTAGCATCGGCTAATTGTTGCAATTCTTCTAAAATAAATTTTGGGATTAAAATTTGTCCTTCAACAAAGCCAGTTTTGAGTAATTCTTCGATGCGACCGTCGATAATGCAACTAGTGTCGAGAATTTTAGTAAATGCGGGTTTGAGAGTTCCTTCTGCTACCAACATCGTCTCGATACTGTTAGGATTAATCAGTCTTAGGAAAGTACGACCGTGAGTATCGGCAAGAGAGACACCCATAAAAGAAAACATTACGCTTCCTAAAATTGCCATCATCGGTTTAAGGAAAGCAATTTCTTTGGGTATGGGTAGCAAGAAAATTGGTGCTAGCATCAGGTTGGCGAGTAACAGTCCAACTACTAAACCGATCGCGCGAGTGATAATTGTTTCGATCGAAGTGCTGCGTATTCTTGCAACCAAGCGACGGTAGCTAGTTTGTACGACTAAACCAATTGCCAAGCCGATAATGGCAGAAAAAGCAGCAGTCACCAAACGCAAGCCTTCAATACTTGAGACTTGTTCGAGGACGCTACTGGGCAACAATTGCAAACTGTCCGAACCGATTCCTATTGCTGCCAGAATACATAAAATGATAATGATGGCATCAATCATTGTTTTAAATTGAATGAATGAATTAATATGATGATGGCGTTCGCTTTCACTAACAGACAATTATCTGTTAGTCAATACTACCTATTATATCTTTTACTCACTTAATTATTTGTTAATTTAACCGATCGAGTTAATCTCTAAATTTGTGAAGAAAACTGCTCTAATTTCCAATTTTTGTTGTACTCCATTAGTTATTTAAAATACTCGATCGCTCTCATTCAATTTTGATGGAAATAAAAACACAAAACTTATATCTTTTGAAAGAAAAATAAGCAAAACTTTGTTAAAAAAAGACAAAGTTTTGCTCGAACGAGCATCTTTAACCGACTTTAGAGCGAGCAATTTCCCCAAACAATTGCTAGGATTGAATTTAGAAAAAATCATAGTTTGCTCTCGTCAAAATTGCTAGCACATTCCCCTCAATCTGCTTATTTACATATTCCTTTCTGCAAACGTCGTTGTTATTATTGCGATTTTCCTATTTCTGTAGTCGGAGACAAATTTACTAGTAAAGGCGCATTCATTTCAATCGAACGCTATCTAGAAATGCTGTCTCAAGAAATCGAACATACCAATTCCCAGGGACAATCCTTGCAGACAATCTTCTTTGGCGGCGGTACTCCTTCGCTTCTTAGCGTCGAACAATTAACCAAAATCTTGCAAACATTAGATCGGTATTTGGGAATAGCTACTGATGCAGAAATATCGATGGAAATAGATCCAGCTACTTTCGATCGCGTTAAGTTAGAAGGATTTTACCAAGCGGGTATTACTCGCGTCAGTTTGGGAGTACAAGCATTTCAAGACGAACTATTAAAAATTTGCGGACGAACTCATTTACGTCAAGATATTTATGAGGCAGTTAAAATAATCGATCGCATTGGATTTAGCAATGTCAGTCTCGATTTAATTTCAGGTTTACCCCAACAAACTCTAGCCCAATGGGAAGAATCATTACAAGCAGCGATCGATCTTTTTCCCCAACATATATCTTGTTACGATCTCGTACTCGAATCCGTAACCGCTTTTGGCAAACAGTATCGATCGGGAGAAAAACCCCTACCTGACGACGAAACCACCGCCCAAATGTATAGATTAGCCCAACAAAAACTTACTGCGGCGGGATACGAACATTATGAAATTTCCAATTACGCGCAACCTGGATTTCAGTGTCGTCACAATCGCGTTTACTGGGAAAATAAGCCTTTTTACGGCTTTGGCATGGGTGCAGCTAGTTTTGTTGAAGATAAAAGATTTACACGTCCCCGTACTCGACAAGAATATTACGAATGGGTAGAAAAAGGTTGTTTTGTTGACCAACCAGCGCGATCGCTCGAAGATGAATTATTGGAGAAGTTAATGTTAGGTTTGCGTTTGGCTGAAGGTGTAAGTTTGAGTCAAATTAGTCAGCAGTTTGGCAAAGAAATTGTCGAAAAAATTTGGGTTTGTTTGCAACCATATTCTCGTCAAGGTTGGGTCGATTTTATGGCTACAGAGAGAGTGAAATTGAGCGATCCAGATGGATTTTTGTTTTCTAATACTATCTTGGCAACTTTATTCGATAGGCTTAGTGGATAGGCAATAGGGGTTAACAATGAACAATGAACGATGAACAATAAACCTTCAAAACTGTAAATAGTAAATCAATTGAGAAATCGCTTCGCCGTTTAATTTTAAACGGCGCTGAAGATCTGCGAGATCGCGATAGTTACCATTCTTTTTGCGATTGCTAACGATTTTTTTTGCCAAAGAATTTTCTACGACAGGAATTGAAGATAATTCCTTTTGAGATGCCAAATTGGGATTGAGTCGCTGTGGAGTGATTAAACTTTGAGGATCGTAATAAATAAAAGCTAAAACTGGTTCTAGGGGTTTGAGACGATGAACGGGAACGCCGATCGCCGCTGCAACATCTTCCAAACAAAGTAACTGAACCCCCATACCCACTAAATCCACAAGCGATCGCGCCTGATGGATAGAAATACCTGGCAACCTCAGCCAATCATCGACGCTAGCTTGATTGACATCAATTTGAATACCGAGTTCGGCAGCAACAAGTATTTCTGGCAGCGATCGCATTCGATAGTAAGGATCGTTAAGAAGCCGAGCGCGAATTTTTAATCGATTTAAATTGAACACATCAAACACAATACTACTAATACTGCATTGATTAAATAAAAAGTGCCGACGACTTGTGTTTCCGTCCAACCGCTTAATTCGAGATGATGATGCACTGGAGCCATCTTAAATAAACGTTTTCCTTTGCCATCAGAGTCTTTAGTTGCTTTGTAATAACTAACTTGAGCAATTACCGATAGAGATTCAATAAAAAAAATACCACTGATGACAAACAAACTCCAAAGATTGTTAGTTAAAAGCCCAATTGCAGCTAAAGCGCCACCCAAAGCCAACGAACCAGTATCCCCCATAAAAACTGTAGCGGGGTTGCGATTGTGCCAAACAAAACCCAAACAACTCCCAGCCAGACAAGCAGAGAAAATTGCTAGATCGGGATAAGTAGAAGCAATTAGTGCTGCTAATCCTAGAGAGGCGATCGCGCCCGTACCGCCAGCTAAACCATCTACGCCATCGGTGAAATTAGTAGCATTGCTTTCGGCAGCAAAAATAAAAACGGCAAGCGGCCAAAATAACCAACCTAAAGTTAAAGTAACTTGAAAAGGCAGAGAAATATTGGTAATACTAGCTGGCTGTGTTAAAAACATCCACAGACAAAAAGCGATCGCCGCACCAATTTGCAGAATTAATTTCAAACGTGGCGAGATACCCTTATTAGATTTTTGTCTGAGAATTTGCCAGTCATCCAGCCAGCCGACTGTGCCGTAAGCAAGCGTAATAGTAGCTACTGCTAATACTTTTGGTTCGAAACCAGACCAAATTACAGCAGCGATCGCCGCAACGGGAACGAAAAAAATTCCTCCCATTGTTGGCGTTCCCGATTTCTTGAGATGGCTTTGAGGGCCATCTTCGCGGATGGTTTGTCCCGCTTTCAATCTTCTTAAAATTGGAACTACTAGATATCCAAGTCCAACACAAAGGACAGTACAAGCTAGTAGCGGCAAGGTTAGGAAAACTTGCTGCTCCTGTAATTTACCAACAGTCCAATCAAAGATTGCTGCTCCTGACACTAGCACCCCAGCTAAGAAAACTAGCAAACTTTTCCCAGATGGATTGCTCAAATTTATTGGCGATGACAATTTCGCGTCCACAATTAACACTTGTTCAGTAAATGCACTGATATTGTAATCGGCTAATTGCCAAGGAGCAACAAGAAGTTATCGGGCATCGGGCATCGGGCATCGGGCATCGCTGCACTGGGCAAAGTCAAGGATGGTGACTGCGGCTTCGATGCCCTCCTGGCGCCAGGCAAGCAGCGCGGCATCGGCAATCGAATCGACGCGCAACTGGGCTTCGGCTTCCAGCTGGTTCTGGGTTGTGCGTTCCAGCAGGATCATCTGCA
>JBOFLQ010000268.1:0-23371 GCA_051657945.1 Xenococcaceae cyanobacterium
GCAATTCAGTTTGCATCTATCTTTTGAAATAATTTTAGGGGCAGTTTGCCTTATTTTTCCATAAAATCCGACGATATCGTCATCCGATCGAAAGCGAGTAAGCATTTTAGCTGAGAATATAGACAATTGCGTGCAAGCATTTTTAGCAAAACCATTTACTTTCGACAAGATACTGTAAATTTGGCACTATACAGTTATTAAGAATTAATTACCACACAATTTCCTCATATTTATTATTTATTCTGATTGAGAAAATTAATTTTTTCAGCAAAAGTTGACGAAGGCAAGCTTACCTATCCGAACAAGTTCACAACTACTTAAAAATTTAAACTTAGGAGGAATCGGGTTATGCTGCGCTCGAACCGATCTGTTGACATTTTAGCTACTCTACTAATTAGTTGTTTTGGCATTTTTAGCTGGACTCAACTAAACGAAGGGCATAATCTTCAATTAACAAAAATAAAAGAATTGAGCGATCGCCAAAAAGAAATACTAAAACCTAGTTTAGATAGCTTTACGATTAGCGATCGACTTCTCTCTCTCGATCTGAGAATACCTTTCCAGCCAGCGCCACCAAAATGAAATTTGTTTGTGAATATCGATTCCAGAAAACAGCTAGAGAATATGCCAGCGCGATCGTCCTTGCCAATTTACCTCAGATTATCTGTCGATCTTTCCCTTAACGCCGCGATCGCATTTCTAAAGATCGTACCTTGATTCAGCAACGACCCTTTTTCCTGTTAAGCTGGTTCTTGTTCTAGCTGTGTCGGCTTGGAAATAATCTTTTGCGACTGAATGATAAAATGCGGCGATCGATCTACGTTCGTATTAGTTCGATCGCGATCGTGACATCTAAGTTGGAAAGTTTTTGGTATTTCTGCTCTGTAACAGCAGTTTTATCAAAAAGAAATCATAAATTAACCTTGATTCATGTAAATAAACCACTTCTCGATCGCTCGACCTCTTAAAATCAATCAGTTTTGATTCATCAAAAAAAGATCGCTCGAATTCAAACGAATATGCCAAGGATAAGGTTTGTCTTTTAATTTTTGCCAATTTTCCTGAAATAATTCTGCTTGTAGGTGATAGTCATTAACTTTATCTGGCGGACTGTGGAGTTTTAAATACAAAGTCATACGATGAGGCGTTTCGCTTGTCTGGACTAACCAACAGGGAAATGTATTCTCACAATTGAATAGTTGAGTATTTTCCAGTTCGGCAAAATGTAAATGATGGGCGCGAATGCCAATATAAGCGATCGCATCGGGAATTGGTTCGATCGCTTTAAGAGTGCAACCCCAATCAATTGCTTCGACTGTCTCATCTACATTTTTTTTGACGCGAGAAAAGTTTTTACAACCAGTTAGCTTAGCAATTTCATAACTAGATGGACGAGAAAAAATAGCTTGTTTGTCGCCGCGATCGAGAACTTTTCCTTCAGAAATAACGAGTAAGTTTTGACAAACTCGGTAAATTTCCTCTAAATTATGCGTAACTAAAAGAGTAACGCCTTGATAAGTTGCCAGAGTTTCAATTAGTTGCTTTTCCATCTGGCTGCGTAGTTGCGTATCTAATGCCGAAAAAGGTTCGTCTAATAATAATACTTCTGGTTCGTTAGCCATTGCGCGGGCTAAGGCAACTCTTTGCTGCTGTCCGCCAGAAAGTTGAGTGGGATAGCGATTTTCTAATCCTTCCAAATGCATTTGGGCGATCCACCAACTGATTTTTTGTTTTCGTTCCAATTGTGTTAAATTTCGCAAGCCAAAGCCAATATTGTTCCAAACACTTAGATGGGGAAAAAGAGCATAATTTTGAAAGACAAAACCGACTCGACGTTTATAACTGGGTATATTTATGTTTCGATCGGAATCAAAAAGTATTTTTCCATTCAAATAAATACAACCGCGATCGGGCGTTTCCAATCCAGCCAAACAACGCAAAGTCATACTCTTACCCGATCCAGAAGCACCCAACAATCCCAAAGCCTCGCAATCGCCTGTTAAATCTATTTTCAAGGGAAAACTAGGTAATTGCTTTTGAATATTTACTGATAAATAGGGTGTAGGAGTGTAGGGTGTAGGGGCGAATGACCATTTGCACGGCGGACAAGGTGGCGAGGAAACCTCGCCACAACCGCCTCCCCTACGACCGATTTCTTCTGCTTCCTTTTCCCCTGTTCCCCGATCCCTATTCCCTATTCCCTTCTTCTCCGACCAAATATTAACAGTGACGATCGCCGATAGAGAAACAGCCAGAATAATTAACACCCAAAGGGTTGCTTGTCCCATATCTCCTGCTTCTGCGGCGAAGAAAATGGCGACGGGCATTGTTTGAGTTTGCCCTGGAATATTGCCAGCTAGCATTAAAGTAGCGCCAAATTCTCCCAAAGCACGGGCGAAAGAGAGGATAGTAGCAGCAACTATTCCTCGGTAAGAAAGAGGAAGCATTACCCGCCAAAAAACTGACCATTCTGAAGCCCCTAAAGTACGGGCGCAAGCAAGAAGATTTGGTTCGATCGCTTGCAATGCACCCAAAGAAGTACGATACATAATTGGAAAGGCGACAACCGTAGCAGTAATGACGGCAGCTTGCCAGGTAAAAATAATGTTGATGCCTAGTTCCCTTAATAATTGACCGACAAAACTATTGCGTCCAAAAAATAATAGTAGTAAAAAACCGACTACTGTAGGTGGTAAAACCAGGGGAGAAATTAAAACTCCATCGATAATGCCTTTACTTTTTCCTCGATATCCCAACATCCAACGTGCGGCGGCGATACCAAGAAAGAAAGTGATTACAGTCGCGATCGCTGCTGTCTTCAGAGATATCCACAGTGGGGATAAGTCTTGTATCATTGCCCTATTTCCTGTTAACTCAGCAATCGGCATTCACCTATTCAAAAATTACAGGTTGCAGTCCGATCGACTAATTTCTTTGTTTCCTGTTTCCTGTTCCCTCAACTGAAGGTTGTTGAATTCCAAAACCATATTGCTCGAAGATCTTTTTTACTTGGGGAGTGGCAAGAAATTTAATGAATTCTTCAGCAGCCTGGGGATTTTTGCTATCTTTGAGAACGGCGATCGGATAGGCGATCGGACGATGAGATTCTTTTGGTGCGGTGCTGGCAATTCTAATTTTTTTAGATTGTTTGGCATCGCTGAGATAAACAAAACCAGCATCGACGTTACCAGTTTCAACGTAACTCAAAACCTGACGAACATCTTTAGCGTAGATAAGTTTGGGTCGAACGCGATCGCTTATTTTATAAAAATTCAGTATTTCTTCTGCATATTGTCCTGCGGGAACGCTTTTTGGTTCGCCCAGTGCAATTCTATTTACAGATGAATTAGCTAAATCTTCAACTTTGTTAATATCCAAATGTTCCTTCGTTGTAATTAAAACCATCTGATTGGTAAGCAAATCCTGACGAGTATCGGGCAGGAGCAAATTCTTTTTCTCTAGTGCATTCATCTGTTTGGCAGCAGCAGAGATAAAAATATCGACAGGTGCGCCTTGTTCGATCTGCTGTTGTAGAGAACCCGAAGAACCAAAATTATAGGAAATTCTAACGCTTGCTTTTTTTTGTCGATCGAGTTGTTGAATTTCACCGAGTGCGTCTTTCAAGCTAGCGGCTGCTGATACTGTTAAGCTAGCATTATTTTCGGCTTGAGCCGACGGAGAAAAAATAGCTGGTTTTAATCGGAAAGAAAGGAAAAAAGATAGTAGCATTCCACTCAAAAAAATGAGAATGTAGCGTCTTGTCATGAGAATCCTCACAAGCAAACTAGGAATTTTGTATTTCTCTGTTGAGAAGAACACAAACTGACAGGAGTTACAAAATTTAATTTTCCTATGCCTCTAAAGCGATTTATAAATTCTCGAGCTGCTTTTGCTTTTAATGTATTTAGTACTAGCAATCCTTTGGCTAAAAAATAACCGCGATTGCGTTCGGCAAGGCGATCGTTTTTACTGAGAATAGATTGAGTAATTGTCAGCGATCTTGTCTGTTCGGCGTTACTATGTCCGTGATGGTGATGGGAATGTTCGCGATTACTATGTTCGTTAGAAATACTTTGCCGTGAGACTCCATCGTCTCCTCTGACTTCATGCATGGTTGGTGCTGAGTAAGTTGTCTGTCGTTTGCTCGATAATTTGTTCGATCGCAAAAAGCGCTTGAGTAATTCCTTCGTGTCAATTCATGAATTATATTGCTTCTATTATTAATTAGATAACTATTTGTTACAGAGATGGTAATTTGTAGGCAATTTTTTTTTGTTTATTGCAAGATCGTAGTGTAAGACAAAAACAAATATCTTTAGTCCTCGTATCGATACAATCAGGAGGATGGAAAAATGAATGAAAAAAACTATATTCTAGTTTCGGCAACTATTTTTGCTTTAGTTGCGCTCTTACACTTCGTTAGATTATTTACTCACTGGTCATTTCAATTTGGTGCGGTTACTGTTCCACTGTGGGGATCTTGGCTAGCACTTTTCATTGGTGCTGCATTGAGTATTTGGGCATTTCGCCTGCTATCTCAGTGGAAGATTAGTCACCAGTAATAAGCTCTCAGGCTTTTAATTTGCTCGTTGAGACCAGGGAACAGTGCTATACAATCGGAAAAACCATCTGCAATCGCGCCTTAACAGGAGAAAGGATCGAACAGTTAGGTTCAAGAGTGAAAAAGGATAAAATTTACACCAATGACTCTGACGATTCGACCCGCGATCCCATCAAAGATTCAGCTTGCTCTTGATTGGGCAGCCCAAGAAGGATGGAATCCTGGTTTACACGATGTCACTCCGTTCTATGCCACCGATCCAGTCGGGTTTCTCATCGCAGAACTCGACGAAAAGCCGATTGGCTGCATCTCTGTGGTTCGCTACAGTAGCAAGTTTGGATTCATTGGGCTTTACATCGTTAGACCCCAATGGCGTGGGCTAGGGTATGGATTGCAGTTGTGGCAAACCGCATGGCAACAGTTGGTCGATAGGCTCGATTCCGAACAGCCCAGCATCGGTTTAGACGGAGTAGTCGAACGGGAATCCACCTATCGTCAAGCTGGATTTACGGCAGCGTATCGCCATGTTCGTCACGTGTTTGAACCTATGCCATCCCACCAAGTTCCAGATGATGTAATTTCACTAACGAATATACCGTTAGAACAAATAGTTCGCTATGATGCGGAACTGTTTCCAGCCCCACGTCAGAGGTTTTTGTCGCCTTGGATTCGCCTTGCAAAAGCCGCCTATGGGATTATGGAGGGCGATCGCTTAGTTGGTTATGGAGTGTTGCGCCCCTGCTGTCAAGGCTTCAAAATTGGACCTTTGTTTGCAGATACATTCGACATTGCAGACTGTCTATTTCGGGCGTTGACGCATCATGCTGCCTCGCAACCTGTATTTATCGACATTCCCGATATTCATCCAGCGTTGCCAGTTTTAATTCAACGCTATCGTTTACAGCCTGTTTTTACTTGTGTGCGAATGTATTGGGGAAATATGCTAAATCTCGATTTCGATCGCATTTTTGGAGTGACAACTTTGGAGCTTGGGTAGCTCGGCATGAAGAAATTTTAACTAAATGCGAAGGAGTCCCACACCATAATATTAGGTTGTCGCTCAGATTCAAATTCTCGATCGCTAAATACTTCAGATCGAATGTTTCTGTAAATCTTCTAAAGATACAACCTTTAAAGCTGCTTCATGGGTAGCAGCGAGAACGACAGGCGGCGCAACACCATCTTCAAATGCTTCTTTCCAGCGCGAGACGCACAGACACCATTTATCGCCTGGTTTTAACCCTGGAAAATTAGATTCGGGTACTGGGGTACTCAAATCGTTACCTCTAGACTTGGTATACTGTAAAAATTCTTTGGTCACTCGGGCGCAGACAACGTGAGTACCAAAGTCTTGTTGACCAGTTTCACAACTTCCCGTACGAAAAAAACCAGTCATCGGTGAGGTACAGCAAACTTCTAATTGGTCTTTGAATACGTTTTTGGCATTCATTAGAGAGTAGGGAGTAAAGTAAAAAGTAAGGAGAAGTCATGCATTCACGCATTCAATATTCAGCACGAGCGCACTATTCCTTCACCCATACCATAATTCTAAAGAGTAAAATAAAAAGTTGCTCCCTGAGCTAAATTACTTTCTGCCCAAACTCGACCACCATGTTTGTAAATGATGCGTTTTACTGTTGCCAAACCAATTCCCGTTCCTGGAAAATCGGCTTCTGAATGCAAGCGTTGAAAAGCACCGAATAGTCGATCGGCGTATGCCATATCAAAGCCAGCACCATTATCTTTGACGAAATAAGTTAATTTTTTGCTGTTTTCGATCGCGATCGCGCCAAATTCAATTCTGGCTTTGGGATGTTTGGATGTATATTTCCAAGCATTGTTGAGTAAATTGTTAAGAACAATTTTGATTAAATTTGAGTCGCCATTGGCAACCAAATTGGGAGCGATCGCAAATTCGACAATTCGTTCTGGTTGAGATGAACTCATTTCCATGGCAATATCTTTAGCGATCGCGCTCAAATTTACATTAGTACGCTTAATTTGCGAGCGAGTAATCCGAGATAGTTTGAGTAAATCCTCAATCAGTTCGCCCATATGTTCGCTATTGGCGCGAATTCGCTCTAAATAGTGTCGTCCTTTTTCGTCTACCCTGTCACCACAGCGTTCGATCAGAATTTGACTGAAGCCGTTGATAACTCGCAGAGGCGCTTGTAAATCGTGGGAAACCGAATAAGAAAAAGATTCTAATTCGCGATTGGTAGCTTCTAATTGAACAGTGCGTTCCGAAAGCGCTTTTTTGGTGGCAATCAAATCAGAAATATCGCGAAAAATCCCTAAAACTGCGTAAATTTCGCCATCAGCATTTTTAAGCGGAATTTTTTGACTGTAAAAATGGTGGCGACCGTCCGATAAATTAATTATCTCCAGTTTTTGAATCGTTTGACCAGTTTCGATTACCTGTTGATTTTGTCTTAAAATGTACTCGGCAAGATCGGGGGCAAAACATTCGCCGAGGGTTTTTCCACAAGCGCGATCGCGCTCTTGACAACCAATTGCTTTAGCAAAGATTTGATTGCAAAAAGAAACGCGCATTTCTTGACGATCGACCACAAATATATGATACGGAATGGCATCGATAAAGCTTTCTAATTCCGTTTTGCATCGAGCGGAATTATTTTGAGGGGGTGTAAACTCTTTGTCAATCGCCTTGATAATAATGCCAGTCATACGAATGGCATTTCCTGCCTCATTGTAAATAAGTTTGCCTTTAATTTCTACCGAGTGAATGCTTTCATCGACACGAACAATTCGATATTTCGTCTGTAAATCTTGTTTGTTTCTGACTGCTTTAATAATTCCCAAATCGATCGATTCTCTTTCGTTGGGATGAATGCAATTCAAAAATGTTTTATAGCTACAACTCCAATTCTTGGGCGTTATGCCTAAAATTTGTTGCGATCGCGAACACAATTTAACTGTATTAGTTTGAAAATCCCATTCCCAAGTTCCCGTTTGCGTAGCTTCGAGCAATAGCTGAAATCTCGATTCCATTTCTAGCAAAGCTGTTTCAGTGCGAAAGCAGTTAGTTATATCTTTTGCCATCGAAATAGTCAATTCTCGACCGTTGGGAAATTTGGCGATCGATGTCGAATAAAAATCCCAAATACGGCGTTCGCCATTGCGGGTAGTGATTTGTACTTCGCTGCGCGTTGTGACGCTCGTGTCGTCGCTATCTATTGTAATATTAATATCGTAGGGAAAGTCCAATAGCGAATGCACTACTTTCTGAAAAGCAGATTTTCCTTCTACCTTGGCGTTGCACGAATAAACGATGTCTTGTCTTTGTACTCGAGCAAGTCCTATCCAAGCGTCGAGCGTTGGTAGTTCTTGAGCTGTATAACCAGTTAACTCAAGCCAACTTTGATTGATCTGTAAAATTTCTCCATCCGAATCGTGTATCATCATCGGAAAAGGAGCAAACGTAAAGCAAGTACGAAATCTTTCTTGACAATGACGAACGAAATTTTCGAGCGATGGTAATGCTTCGATTTGTTGTAAGCGATCTTTCGCGTCTGAAGTGAGTAATTTTTGGGTTCGATCGCTATGAAAATACTCGGCTAAATTGAATTCTTCTAAAAGTAATGGCGCTAGATGCAGTTGAGCGCGTCTATCTTGTTGGTAAGAAATTTCGGGATTGCTCTCCAACCACTGATGACAGAATTTAATGTAACCCAAAAAACTAATTAAATGACCGTACATTGCCATACCCAAAAATTGGCGCAACTGTACGCGACAGGATTCGGCGCGATCGGGTTGTAAAAACATCAATACCGAACAGCGCAACAAACTAGCTTCAAGCGCCGAATTACTTGCCCAATAATTTTGCTGGATGGGTGTCAGGGTTAAAGTATTCAACTCCGATCGCAAATCCGATTCGCTTTTTGGAGGTGGCGTACTAATTAAATCGAAAATTTCTTTGGCCGTTATTCCCAAAGAGCGCAAAACGCAACTATGGCAAATTAAGAAATAGGAAACAGAACAAAATTTCGACACATAGGCAAAAACTTTTTCTTTAAATAACGAAGGTAAAGGATTATTTATATAACCTGATAAAGTTTGTTGCCAAAGGTTATCTAAAAGGTTGGGATTAGACAGAGCGGGAACAAACCATGGCGGAAAAAAACCTAATTGACTTTCTATCTCCTCAACTATTCTTGCACTAGTTTGCATTGTTTTTGACAGATAAATGCTTCATATTCATTTTTTACCTATATAAATTGTGTATTCTCTTCTTTCTTTTTAGAGTATAGCTTAATATTTATTTTTGATTTGAAATTATCTTCGAGCAATCCTTTAAGTAAATTGTCTTGTCTACCTAAGCCATTGGTCGTAGATAAATACGAGGTTTGTCTAATTCGATCGATCTAAAATCTTAGGACTGTGGTTGTTTTTGAAGCGTATTTAGCAACTATTTCCGATGCGTCTCTAATTTTCTAATTTGTTAAGCTATCGAATTATTTTAGCTGTGTCACACACATTCACTGATATAGTATAAAAATACTATATATGGTTTATTTCTTAAATTCGTTGCGTATTTATGTAACGTGGAAAAATAGATAAAATTTTTATTGTTGTTGAATTCGATCGCTTGAATTAATAATTTTGAATTTTGACTTGTTTAATGTCCTCTGAGATTGAAACTTTGCCGCCAGAAGTGGTGAACGTTATTGCTGCTGGTGAGGTAATTGATTCTCTTGCTGCTGTAGTGCGGGAATTAATCGAAAATGCTTTAGATGCGGGTGCAACAAGAATTGCGATTTGTTTGTGGACTCAATTATGGCGCATCTCTGTAGCAGATAATGGCAAGGGAATGTCCTTAAGAGATCTGCGTGTTTGCGCCAAAGCACACAGTACTAGTAAAATTCGCACTAGTAAAGATCTTTGGAAAATTACTAGTTTGGGATTTCGAGGCGAGGCGCTACATAGTATTTCCCAAGTAGCCGACTTAGAAATTTTGAGTCGTAGTTCTTCTGTAGATACAGTAGGATGGCACGTTATTTACCGAGAAGGAAAAGCGATCGAAGAAATAACAACAGCGATCGCGCCAGGAACGATTGTTAACGTTACTAATTTGTTTGGTAATTTGCCAGTACGTCGCAAAGGTTTACCTTCGATGTCGCAACAGTTAAAGACAGTCCAAGGAATAATTCATCAAATTGCTTTAACTCATCCCAATGTTACTTGGCAGATAGAACAAAACGATCGCCTCTGGTTTAGCATCAGTCCTAGCGAACAAATTGGCAATATCGTACCTCAGATTCTCAAGCAAGTAAAAATTAGCGATTTACAATGCTTGAAATTAGAAATTCCTTTAACTGAAGATGCACCAATCGCCTCGTCACAATCGCAAATCGAATTAGTAATTGGATTGCCCGATCGCACTCATCGCCGCCGCGCCGATTGGATTAAAGTAGCAGTCAACGGACGAATGGTAAAAGTACCCGAACTAGAACAAACAATTTTATCGGCATTTGTTAGAACGTTACCACGCGATCGCTATCCTGTTTGCTTCATTCACCTGCACATTTGTCCCAGTCAAATCGATTGGAATCGTCATCCCGCCAAAACCGAAATTTATTTGCACTCTTGTCAATTTTGGCAAGAACGAGTTACTGAAGCGATCGAACAAGCATTGCGTTTGAGTGCGTCACATTTACCGACTTTTGACAATCGTCGTTTGGGAAAAATACTCAAAGCTTCTGAAGAAAAAGGAAAATACGACCTCGATCGCCAAAATATAGCATCAGAAACGCCAAAAGGAAGTAAATTCAAACACAGCGAAATCGGTTTAATCGAATTAAAAGCGATCGCGCAAGCAAATAATACTTATATAGTTGCCGAACACCCCAATGGTATCTGGTTAGTCGAACAACATATCGCCCACGAACGAATTTTATACGAACAACTTCAAGATGCTTGGCAACTAATTCCTTTAGAAACACCGATCGTCCTCAATAATTTAAACTCAATCCAAAGAGAACAATTACTGAGAATCGGTATCGAAGTCGAACCTTTTGGCGAACAAGTTTGGGCGGTACGAATAGCACCAGCTATGCTAGCAGATAGGGACGATCGCGCCGATGCATTAGTCGAACTTAGTTGGGGTGGAGACTTACAACAAGCGCAAGTAGCAACTGCCTGTCGCAGTGCCATACGCAACGGCACGCCCTTAAGTTTACCAGAAATGCAAAATCTACTCGATCGCTGGAAAAATACCCGTAACCCCCGTACTTGCCCCCACGGACGACCAATTTATCTGGCGCTAGAAGAATTTTCTTTAGCACGTTTCTTTCGCCGTCATTGGGTAATTGGCAAGAGTCATGGAATTTAGGGAATAGGGGATAGGGGATAGGGGATAGGGGATAGGGGACAGGGAATAGGCAATAGACAATGAACAATGAACCATAAACCATAAACCATGAATAATTCTAAATTAGACCAAAGTTGGTATTGTCAAAATCTCGCGCAAAAGAAAACATGGTATTCCTCGGTAGCAGATGCATACAATACAACCAGACCGAAATATCCTCATGAAATTATCGATCGCGTTGTCGAATTAGCTCAACTTACTCCTATTTCTCGTATTCTAGAAATAGGATGCGGCCCTGGAACGGCAACGGTATCTTTTGCGGCAAAGGGCTTTTCTATGGTTTGTCTCGAACCGAGTCTAGATTCCAGTCAGCTAGCAATAAAAAATTGTTCTGAGTATTCTAACGTAGAAATTATTAATACCACTTTTGAAGAATGGGAGTTAGAAACAGAAAAATTTGATGCGGTTTTAGCAGCGACTTCGATTCATTGGGTATCGCCAGAAGTTGCTTATGTTAAAGTTGCAAATGCGTTGCGCGATCGCGGGTTTTTAATTTTATTATGGAATATCGTACCAGCCCAGCCTCCCTACGAAATTTTTCAAACTGTGCAACATTTATATCAGCGTTACTTGCCCTCATTTGCAGAATACGAAAGTAGTGAAGCAAGAGAAGCAATATTAACTGGACTCGTAACAAGAGCGATCGATTCGGGAAAATTTAAAGATTTAACTACCGATCGCCAGATGTGCGAATTAACTTACAATACAGAAGATTATCTAACTCTCCTCAGTACTCTTTCTCCATACATAGCGATCGATCGACAAAGCAGAGATGCTTTATTTGCAGGTTTAGCAAACAAAATCGAAACTGATTTTGGTGGAATTGTTCGACTTACTTACGTATCTGCTTTTCACGTTGCCAGAAAATAGAAATTTTAATTTTTTTTACAGTTAGTATTTTTTCAAAAATGTGTTTAAAAAAGATTTGCGCGATCGCTATGTTTCATGAATTTTACGGGAATTCTCAACAGAGTTTTTGCTAATTGAGATATACCAAATTTAAATTTGAGAGATTTGGGTAATTCTTGCCAAGACACTCCAACAAAACCAAGATGAGAATAAAAATTAGCTAGGCGATCGCCCAAACATTCAAGGTAAAGCGGTTTACTAGCTTGCTCGATCGAATGTTTTGTCAAATAAGTTCCCAAACCACGATTGCGCCAAGACGATTCAACCACCAAACTACCCAATTCTTGAGCGCCATCAAAATTACGTAATTGTCCGCAAGCGATTATTTGTTGGTTATGTTCGATTACCCAAAATTGTTCCCAACGCAACTGAGTCGGATCGAGTTTTGCTGAAAATACCAATTTGCGAATCGATCGAAGATCGCCTGCGATCGCTGGGCGTAAAATACAGCTTTCTGGTAACGACATCTTATATTCAGACAATAGAGGTTAAGTCATAAGTTGATTTGCTACTCCCGATTAGCTGCATAAAAAATTTTCCTCCAACATATCAAGAAAATGTAAGCAAACAAAACAATAAATACAAGAAATTAAAGAGGTCTAGAAACAATTTTTGACAAATCGTTCAAGATGTCGATCGATTTAGCAATCAAGTTCAAACTGACGTAGGATTTTAAATTTAGCGATCGCAGATCGCTCTATAAATACTGTTTTCAATATATTTTTAAAATTTAATTTTTGCCATGATTTAGGGTGTGTAGTGCGGTTAACGCAACACACCCTATTATATTTTTTAGTGGCAAACAGAAAAAAATATGACAGCAAACCAAGATATCGATTCTCTACTCAAACCTTTTCAACGCTTTGGCGTAAACTTAGGATTAGATCGCATCAATCATCTACTTAACGATTTAGGAAATCCACACGATCGCGTCCCTATAATTCATGTTACAGGAACTAATGGAAAGGGTTCGGTTTGTTCGTATCTTGCTTCGGTACTGGCAGAAGCTGGTTATAAAGTGGGAAAATATACTTCTCCCCATCTCGTCGATTGGACTGAGAGAATTTGTATCGACGAACAGCCAATTTCTACCGCAGCACTAGCAGAAATTTTATTAGATATTCAAAAAGCGATCGATCCATCCTCGGAAAGTCCGACACAATTTGAAGTAATTACGGCGGCGGCGTGGCTTTATTTTGAGCGATCGCAAGTAGATATTGCCGTGATGGAAGTTGGTTTGGGTGGACGATTGGATGCAACTAATGTCTGCGCGAATCCTCTCGTTACTGCGATCGTTTCGATTAGCTTAGAACACTGGCAAAATCTCGGCCCGACTGTTGCCGATATTGCTCGTGAAAAAGCTGGTATTCTCAAACGCGATCGCCCTGCCGTTATTGGTATTTTACCAGATGATGCTTTCCAAGTTGTTAGCGATCGCGCCCAAGAATTAAATTGTCCGACAGTTTGGGTACAACCAGCGATCGAAGTCAGTTGTAAAGACGCGAAATTTAATGATAGAGACGCGAAATTTAACGATCGAGACGCGAAATTTCGCGTCTCTACAGATCGATGGGCAAAATATCAAGACGTTGAATATCCTTTACCTTTGTTGGGTGAGGTGCAGTTAATTAATTCGGCGATCGCGATCGCATCTATAAAATTACTACAACAACAAGGTTGGCAAATTCCTTTATCTGCCATTCAAACTGGCATGGCAAAAACTCGTTGGTTGGGACGTTTGCAATGGACGACTTGGAATGACTTACCTTTGTTAATCGACGGCGCACATAATCCCGCCGCCGCGCGATCTCTCAGGCAGTATATCGATACATTAAAGCAACCCATTACTTGGGTCATGGGGATGCTCTCTACTAAAGACCATGCTGATATTTTTAAGGCTTTATTGAGAGAAGGCGATCGCTTGTATTTAGTTCCAGTACCCGACCATAGCACTGCCGATCCTATTATGCTTGCAGAATTAGCAAGTAACATTTGTCCAAATTTACAAGATTGTCAAACTTTTGGGGAGCTATTTATGGCTTTAAAAACAGCATTTAGCCGCGAAAATGAGACAAATAGAGGTGTTGTCTTATGTGGTTCTCTGTATTTACTCGGTTACTTCCTAAAACATTGCAACTCATAATTTAAGTAGTTGCCAACTTGCTAATGTTTATGATATCCTGTAAGTAAAATGAGAGTTAGTGTGCCTAATTCAATTTCGATCGATTTAACAAACTAACTAAAGCGATCGCAGCTTGGAACGGAGGAACCAATTTTTGGGGGCGTATTCCATAGTAACTCTCAGTAAAGTGACATCAATCGAAGCAATAGCTTGAGGTTCGATCGAGTTGTCGATGAGTGTGAGGAGTAACTGGAAGGGGTATCTGTCAGTCCTAGCCCGTCAGCTAACAAAGGTAGGCATTGAGAGAAAGCACCATACGAGCAACCTATTAAAACTTATTAATAATTAGCTCTTCTTTAGTATTACTGGGTAGTGCTTCTCAGAATTGATGTACCTGATTTTCATGAGGAGAGTAACAAGATGAATATTCACAAGTGTGCGATCGAGATAAATTATTGTTGGAAAACAGGTTTAGTAGTTAAAATTTAAATTTTTACCCTGCGTAAAATTCTTAAGAAAACACTAATTTTGAAGCTTTTCATAGTTCAGCTCGCTTTACATTAGTCAATGACTTGCCAAGCTTGTATCGACGAAAAATAATCGCTCGCAATATTATCTTAATTTAAATATGCAGCATATAGTTATAGAACCAGCTATCCTAGTTTTAGTTCAAGTACTGATTGTGATTGGACTATCCCGCTTGATGGGAGTGGGATGCCGTGCCATCAAACAGCCTTTGGTAATTGGGGAAATTATTGCAGGTATTATGTTGGGGCCTTCTTTGCTGGGATTAATTGCCCCAGATTTTGCCTCAGCTTTGTTTCCAGAGATAACCCGTCCCTTTTTGGAAGTTCTTTCGGAGATTGGGCTAATCTTTTTCATGTTTTTGATTGGATTAGAACTCAATCCGAGATATTTAAAAGGTCAACTAGATACAGCAATTCTAGTTTCCCACGTCAGTATTTTAGTGCCTTTTTCTTTGGGAAGCTTGCTAGCGTTAATGCTATATCCATTGGTATCTAGCAACGAAGTCCCTTTTACCGCCTTTGCTTTGTTTTTGGGTTCGGCAATGTCAATAACGGCATTCCCAGTATTGGCAAGAATTATCACCGAAAACAATTTGCAGAGTACTAAATTAGGAACTCTGGCACTAACTTGTGCGGCAGTAGATGACGTAACGGCATGGTGTTTGTTAGCATTGGCGATCGCCGTCGTCCGCACTGGAAACTTTATCGGTGCGATTCCTACCATTGTTGAATCTCTAATTTATATCGCCTTCATGTTTACAATCGTGCGCTGGTTTTTAGAAAAACTAGCCACCCATTACAAACGCACGGGAAGGTTGACTCAGCTAGCTTTAGCCGGGATTTACATGGGGGTTGTCGTCTCTGCTTTAATTACCGAACTAATTGGCATTCATTTGATTTTTGGTGCGTTTTTATTAGGCGCAGTCATGCCGAAAAATGCGGGATTGGTCAAAGAATTAGCGGTAAAAACCGAAGATTTCGTTTTAATATTTTTACTTCCTGTCTTTTTTGCCTATAGTGGCTTAAAAACACAAATCGGTTTGCTTAACAGTCCCGAACTTTGGCTGTTATGTTTGGCTGTTTTAGCTGTGGCGATCGCTGGTAAATATATTGGAACTTACGTAGCAGCAAGAGTCTGCGGCATTAACAACCGAGACGCTTCGGCATTGGGTTGGTTGATGAATACTCGCGGTTTGACCGAACTAATCGTTTTAAATATCGGCTTAAAATTAGGTGTAATTTCACCTCTATTGTTTACCATGCTGGTAATTATGGCGCTAGTAACTACTGTTATGACATCGCCATTACTAGAGTGGATTTATCCGAAAAAATTAATCAAATTAGACCAAGTTGATAACGGTTTTGAAGAAGAAAACGAAGAACAACTCAAAAATTGGTATCGAATTTTAGTGCCAGTTGCCAATCCCAATACACAACTCGGTTTATTACAATTAGCTTTAGCTGTAGGTGGTAATTTTTCAGCACTAGTACATCCTTTAAGCTTGGTAGAACTCGAAGAAGATTATCATTATGAAAGCACGCCTGAAGAAGCAGATCGATCGATACACATAAGAAAACAAGGTCTAGAAAATTTAATTCAAACTATCGAACCGCAAGAAGCTAGAGTAAATATTCGACCGATCGTTCATATTTCTAACGATGTATCGCGAGCAACTGCTCAGATTGCTTTAGGCGAACAAATTAATTTAATCTTAGTTGGCTGGCATCGATCGACATTTAGCGATAATCGTTTGGGTGGAAGAGTCGGTAAAATTCTTAATTCTTCTCCTGTCGATGTAGCAGTATTTATCGATAAAGGAGAAGAGGAGCGCTTATCTGAGGTTTCCTCAGATAAGCATTTGCGCTCCGTATCAGTTTGGAAATCTTTGTTAGTTGCTTATGCAGGTAATATTCACGACGATTTAGGATTATCCCTAGCGTTGAGAATGCTTTTAAACGATGACCATCGTTCTCTCAAGATTCTTAGTTTCGCCGGGAGCGATTGCGCCAGTGACGAAGCAAGTTACGAGTTTCGCAATATGATCGATTTACTGCCAGAATCCGTGCGATCGCGCATTCAAATTACTCCTGTAAGCAAAGAAAATCCGATCGAAGCTGTTATTGAAGAATCTCGTCATGCCGATCTAACGATCGCGGGAACTAGTCGCACTTGGGGTATCGAACGTCAAACCCTCGGACGCTACACTGACGAACTAGCACAAGAGTGTCAATCTTCTTTGCTAATTACTCGTCGTTATTCTCAAGTTACCGATCACGTTACTTCACTGATAAAAGAACAACTTCCCAAAACTCAAAAGTCGAAAGTCGAAAGTCAAAACCTATGAGTCATTTTAATTTAAAATCTTTAGCGTTTTACGGTGTGGCGATCGGTTCGGTTTTGGTGCTTTTTAAAGGTGTCACTGCCTATGGAGAAAGTAATCTCAAAGCACCAGATAAGATCGGTGGAGTCTATCGCTTAGAAACACAAAATTTACCAGACTGCTTGCGATCGCAAGATTTAGTCGTCCATATCGAACAATCGGGAATTTATTTGTTTGGAGATTTATCGGAAAAATCTGAAACTGAAACAGATGCAAAAAATGAAAGCGATCGATTGCATGTTCCTTTAGAAGGTAAATTTAGAGAATCGGGATTATCCGTATCTGGCAAATTAAACAAATTAAATTCCTGTCAACAATTAGCCTCAGCTAATGATAAAGATGCGTTTGCCATAACTGGCAAAGTTGAAGATAAAATTTTTTCTGGGAAAATTGCCTGGAATAATAATTTTCCCGATACTTCTTTTACGGCAAAATTAGATGAGTCAGAAAATTCTCAAGAAAAAGAATAAAAATAGATAGAGTATGAGCGATCTAATGAATGTTAGAAGCAGGCGATCGCTTTATTTATGAAAATAAAATCGCTCTATACATCAAAATTTTACGCGATCTGAGAATTAACTTTCGCTAACAAAGCTGTGGCAGAAAAGTTTAACTGACAACTGTTGTTTAGACTCAAAAAATTATTTATCTATAAATTTTGGGTAATCTAAGTAAAGAAAAATAATTCAAGTTTTGTTTGTGAAATAATGGCAGTTTCACCCAACTTTGCTTTTTTAAACGTTCATGATGCTCAATTAGTCAAACTCGGCACTAGTGCCGAGAAATACTTCAGGGACGATCCGATTACTTGTTTGATGAAGTTGAGGCAATTTGGGGAACTACTGGCACAATTAATAGCTGCTAATGTGGGGTTATATCTCGACCCTGACGAATCACAGATAGACCTACTCAATCGCTTACAGTCGAGAAACCTACTTCCTGGGGACGTTAAAAATTTATCTTTTGTGAGCGGGAAGACCCACGCCTACCCGTAGGGAGGCGATGGGATGGAAGCGAACCTATAACTAAGCTGGACGGTCTTGTTCTTGCACATATTTTTTCAACACATCAACTGTAACTCCTCCACAAGAAGAAATAAAATAACTGCTAGACCATAAAGCATCTTTCCAATAAAGTTTAGCAAATCTATCTGGAAAATCTCTTTTTAAATACCTACTACTAACAGTTTTTAAATTATTAACTAACTTGCTTAGTTGAACTTGTGGAGTATATTGAAAAATTAAATGAATGTGGTTTTCTTCCCCATTAAATTCGAGACATTTACAATTCCATTTAAGCAATAACTCTTTAACTATTTTTTCAAGTGCTGATAGCATTTCAGAATTAAACAAGGGTCTTCTATACTTAGGAACTAACACTAAATGAGCTAGAAGTGACGAAACACTTCTAGCGCTTGAGATTAAATCGCTATAATTTTTTGGCACTGTTTTAAAAAGTATGATACACTAATTTTAGTGTAAACCTTTTAATTCTTGTGAAACAAGCATACCAATATAAATTGTTACCCAACTCTAAGCAGCGTCAAGAAATTGATAGATGGTTAGAGATGCTTAGGTATCAATATAATTATTTGCTTGCAGATAGGTTTAATTGGTGGAACTACAACCGCTCTGATTGTGTAATTCCACAAGGAGAATTTTGCCAAATCGCCTGTTCTATAGGAAGTCAGATATTAAGAGATAATCCAACTTACCACTCACAAAGTGCAACTTTACCAAGCTTAAAAGAAAATAGACCTTGGTATAAAGATATATATAGTCAGGTTTTACAAGATGCCGTTAAAAGAGTTGACAAAGCTTTTGATAGATACATTAAAGGAGATTTTAAAAAGAAAAGAAGCGGGAAGCCACGATTTAAATCTAGGAATAGATACAAAACTTTTACCTATACTCAAGCTAAAGATAATTGGCTTGTTGATAACAAAATTAAATTACCCAAACTGGGTTTAATTAAATTTGTTTGTCATAGAAAAATTCAAGATGGTTTTAAAGTTAAAACGGCGGCAGTAACTAAAAAGGCTGATGGATACTATTTAACTTTAATTGTTGAAGATAAAACTATTCCAGAATTCGATCCCGACATTTCTCCAACAGAAGCTAATTCATTAGCTATAGATTTAGGTTTAGAAAAACTATATACAGATTCAACAAGAAATAAAGTATTTCCGCAAAAACATTTTAGGAAGTCTGAGGATAAATTAGCCAAACTTCAACGTAAATTAACTGATGATTCTCGTAGTAAAAAGGCGAAAAAACTTATACGAAAATCTCTAGCTAAATTACATCTAAAAATTTCTAGACAGAGAAAACAATGGCATTTTGAAGAAGCTAAAAAGCTTGCAAGTAGCGCTCCTGTGGTTTTTGTCGAAGACTTAAAAATTGCTAACTTGAAAAGGAAAAACAAACCTAAAAAAGTTGACGGCAAATATGTGGAGAATGGACAGGCAAGAAAAGCAGGTCTAAATAAAAGCTTTACTGACTGTGCTATTGCTCAATTTGTAGAAATACTTCAACATCAATGTCAAAAAGTTGGTAGTAAAGTGGTTAAAGTTCCAGCAAGAAACAGCAGTCAACATTGTTGGAATTGCTTAAATAAAGTGCCTAAGACTCTATCAGATAGATGGCATAACTGTGATAAATGCAATGAATCTATCGATCGGGATGAAAATAGTGCTTTGCTGTTAAAGAAAGTGGGGTTGGGCATCGTCTCACTATAAAACGCTTAAAGATTTTTGTCTTTGAGAAGCCCACGCCTACCCGTAGGGAGGCGATGGGAGTATGTCACTTCATCAACTGCGTCGGGCTGGTAATGATGCCACTCATCAGTTACGGGGTAGTCATGGTATAGCCTTAAGCCACCTAAGATATGCCAGGGAATTAGGTATATGGTTTCATCGTACCTTTGGACGAGATAATAATTTTCAACCAGGGGCGTTTATTCCTCCTGCCGATCCAGTTATTGAAACAGAAACCTTAAAAGCAGAATTAGCCCGTCTGAGAGAGGAAGCGAGTCTTAGTCGTTCGGCGATCGAGTTGGCAGAAGCCAAAGCCCTAGAACAAGCAGAATTAAGACAGATAGCCGAAGAATTACGAGAAGAAGCAGAAGCAGAATTAAAACGGAAATTGGCAACGATTCAAGCTAATAATGTCAGTCAGTCCGATCGAATTATTCAACAGACTATTGGTGCAGCAGATGAAGCCCAGAAACAAATAGATTTAGATGAGGATGAAACTCGTCGGTTATTAATCGATACCAAGTTAAGGGCTGCTGGTTGGGAAGTAGATTCAGATAATTTTACATATGCAAAAGGTATTCGACCTCAAAAAGGTAAAAATTTAGCTATTGCCGAATATCCTACTAAGAATGGTCGGGCTGATTATGCTTTATTTGTGGGACTTGAGATAGTAGCAGTAGTAGAAGCCAAACGCCAGAGTAAGGATGTTTCTTCCGATATCGACCAAGCCAAACGCTATAGCAAAGGATATCAAATAAAAGAAGATGAAACCTTAAGCAACGGTCATCCTTGGGGAGAATATCGTGTACCTTTTGTATTTGCGACTAACGGCAGAGAATATTTAGAACAGCTACATACTAAAAGCGGTATTTGGTTTTGTGATGTTCGCAACCCTAATAATCTCCGTCGTCCCTTGCAGGGTTGGTATAGTCCAGAGGGTCTAATTAAGCTTTTACAGCAGGACAAACAACAAGCCCATCGACAGTTAGAGAAAGAAGACTTTAACTACAATATCGAACTGCGAGATTATCAAATCAAAGCGATCGAGAAAGTAGAATCAGCCATAGCAACAAACCAACAGCGCATACTTTTAGCAATGGCAACGGGTACGGGAAAAACAAAAACGGCGATCGTGCTGGTATACCGTTTACTTAAAGCCAAACGATTTAACCGCATCTTGTTTTTAGTCGATCGCGCTGCATTAGGAGAACAAACAGTTAATTCTTTCAAAGAAACCAGAATCGAAAATCTGCAAACCTTTGCCGATATCTTTGAAATCAAAGAACTCAAAGAAAACGAAATAGAAACCGAAACTAAGGTTAATATCGCAACCGTACAAAGCTTTGTCAAAAAGCTATTTTATCCTAGTGATGATGCGGTAATACCCAAGGTAGATGATTATGATTGCATTGTTGTCGATGAGTGCCACAGAGGATATTTACTAGATAAAGAGTTAAGCGAAACAGAATTACTATATCGGGATTTTAATGACTATATTTCCAAATATCGCCGCGTTTTAGATTATTTTGATGCAGTCAAGATTGGTTTGACTGCTACTCCTGCTTTACATACTACTCAGATATTTGGCGAACCCGTAGAAACCTATAGTTACCGAGAAGCAGTTATTGAAGGTTGGTTAATCGACCACGAACCACCCATTAAAATCAAAACTAAATTATCGGAAGAGGGTATTGTTTGGCAACCTGGGGAAGAGATGCAATATCACGACCCGAAAACAGGAAAATTAGATTTAATTCACGCTCCCGATGAAGTCAAAATAGAAATACAACAGTTTAATCGAAGGGTAATTACAGAAGAATTTAATCGGGTAGTTTGTGAAGCATTGGCAAGATATATAGACCCTAGCTTACCCGAAAAAACTTTGATTTTCTGTGCCACTGATGCCCATGCAGATCTGGTGGTGAACTTACTCAAAAAGGCATTACAAGAAGAATATGGCGGAGTAGAAGATGACGCGGTAGTAAAGATAACAGGTAATGCGGATAAGCCCTTACAGAAAATCAGGGAGTTAAGAAATGAGGTTTTACCCAAGATTGCTGTTACAGTAGATTTATTAACTACAGGTATAGATATACCAGCTATTTGTAATTTAGTTTTTCTGCGTAGGGTTAATTCTCGCATCCTTTACGAACAGATGTTAGGTAGAGCTACTAGACGTTGTGACGAGATAGGCAAAGAAGTATTTAAAATTTACGATGCCGTCAGACTTTACGAAGGAATATCACCAGTTTCAACCATGAAACCCGTCGCGATCGATCCTAATATTTCTTTTACTCAATTGATAGATGAATTGGATACAGTAAAAGATGAAATAGCTTTACCCGAAATAATTGACCAACTTCTAGCCAAACTGCAAAGCAAAAAAAGACACCTAAGTCAAACCAGCAAAGAACAAATTGAAAATTTAGCAGGAATGCCTATTGAAGAAATAGGAAGTTATTTAAAAGGAAGTCAACCTAGAGAAATTGCCCAATGGTTCAAGCAGAGAAAGCAAATAGCCCAAATTTTAGATAGAAGAGATGATGGGAGACAACCTGTTTTAATTTCTTACCATCAAGATGAATTGATGGGTATTGAAACTGGTTACGGTGAAGGGAAAAAACCAGAGGATTATCTTAGTAGCTTCCAAGCTTTCCTCAAAGAAAATATCAATCAGATTCCTGCATTAATAGTTGTAACTCAACGTCCGAGAGAATTAACTCGCACTCAACTAAAAGAATTGAAGCTATTGTTAGATAGTGCTGGATATTCTGAAAAACATTTACAGGTAGCATGGCGAGAATTGACTAATGAAGATATTGCTGCATCTATTATTGGTTTTATCCGTCAAGCAGCGTTAGGAGATGCCCTAATTAGTTATGAAGAAAGAGTAGATAGGGCAATGAAAAAGATTTTAACTTCAAGACAGTGGACACCACCACAGCGTCAATGGCTAGAAAGAATTGGCAAACAGTTGAAGCAAGAAACGATTATAGATAGAGAAGCTTTCGATCGAGGACAGTTTAAGGCGCAGGGTGGTTTTAAGCGGATCGATCGCACTTTTGACGGGGAGTTGGAAACCATTTTGAGTCAGATTAATAGCAAACTTTGGGAAGATATTAGTTAATTTTTAAGAGATCTTGTCTTAGTTTCATCGATACCGACAGGGAATTAATTCCCTGTCTCATATATAAAGTCCATTGAAATGGACTAACTATTTATAAATTTGGCATTTCTATTCATAAATTATTAGCTAATAACAAATAAAAAAAAGATTCAAAACCAAATTTAGTCATCTTTAGATGACTTTATATATTAGGCAGCGATTTCAATCGTTGACGGATTAATAGCTGACGGGTTAATGATAATAGTAAAAGTTTTTGGTTTAACCAAAATTGTCAGCCAGACAGGTAATTAATTTCTCGTCTCAAACATTAAGTCCATTGAAATGGACTAACTATTTATTACTTTTTTATTTCTCTTTATTAGTCATTAGCTAATAACCAATTACAAAAAGATTTCAAGATAAAATTTAGTCATTTTTAAATGACTTTATATATTAGGCAGCGATTTCAATCGTTGACGGATTAATAGCTGACGGGTTAATGATAATAGTAAAAGTTTTTGGTTTAACCAAAATTGTCAGCACGCTAGGGAATTAATTCCCTATCTCAAACATTAAGTCCATTGAAATGGACTAACTATTTATTACTTTTTTATTTCTC